>JAEUOX010000088.1 GCA_016790475.1 Rhodoferax sp.
CAGGCGCTGCAAGTGGTTCTTCACCGTGAACGCGCTGATGTGCAGGATCAGCGCGATTTCGGGGTTGGTCTTGCCTTTGGACACCCACTGCAGGATTTCCACCTCGCGCTGGGTCAGGTTGAACTCCTCGGCAATCGGTGCCATGGATGCAACTTGCGTGCCCAGGTTGGCGCTGCTTTGGTGCGGCAGGTGAGCCACCTGGCGCAGCGCGGTGTCGATATACGGCAGCACCATGGCCATGGTGCTGCGCTCGGCGGAACGGTACTTGTCCTTGGAGCTGAAGGCCACATAGATGCAGTCGTGGCTGCCGCGTTCGTCGATGATGCCGTGCACCATGGCGCAGCGCATCTTCTGCAGCGCGGCACCGACCTCGGAGCGCAGGCCGGAATCCTGCATCAGGAAGCCGCTGTCACCCGCGTTGAGCGCGAAGGGCTTCTTGCCGAAATGCACCCAGCGTTCGAACAGGTTGAGCAGCAGCGGCGTGACGGTTTCGGCATTCGAAGTCTGGGACCGCACACCCGCCAGCGGCGAGATGATGTCGTGGTGGATGGCGCCCTTCTGGAAGCTGCCCCAGGCCGCGATCAGGATGTCATGCGGCAGGTACCGCTGCATGTCGCCCTGCAGCCAGGCGAGCAGGTCGAAATGGCTGCGCACATCCACGGACCGGGTCACCACACGGTGGTACCGCTGAAGCTCCCTGTTGGAAATCGTGGGCAGGAACGGCATGGGGAGGGCAGGATCAGGCAGTGAACTGTCGACAAAATTTACAAATAGACTCGAAAGCTGTATGAAAAGCAAAACACGTGCACGCCACGCGAAGATTACGTTGGATTCTAGGGAGCTTGCAAGACAATCTGGCGACGCCACCTTGCGCCAGATCGCACCTGGAAGGGATTTTGAGGAATCGTTCACGGCTGGCGGCACAAATAAAAAAGGGATTGCAGAGCAATCCCTTCGTAGTTGGCCCGTCCGGCCGACCGGACAGCGCCGCTGATGCGTGCTGTCAGTGCCGCTCAGTCTGCCTTGCGCTTGTTGCGGCGAACAGCAATGGCGCCCATCACGCCCAGACCGGCCAGCAGCATGGCGTAGGACTCGGGTTCCGGGACTGGGAGGGTCGTCACGGCGAATACGTACTGGCCGCCGAAGGTGCCATCCGCCGTACCAGAGATCTTGAAGTAGTAGCTGCCAGGGTTGAACAGGCCGGAACCGACCTTGATCTCGCTGGTGCTGCCCGGGTTGTCGTCCAGATCATCCACCAGCACATTGGTGCTGGTGTAGAGCTGCGCCGACAGGCCGCTGATGTTGAAGAGCGTCAGGCTGGGCACGGAAATGGCCAGGTTGCTGACCGAGCCTGCGGAGAACGTGGGCGCAACAATGTCGAAGCTCCAGGTATCGGTGAATGAACCGACCGACTTTTGCCAGACCTGGGAGAACGTCGCAGGAGCGATGACCGTTCCGACGTTGATGTTGGAGTCGATGGCATGAGCACTGAACGACGCTGCCACGAGAGCCGCGGCGCTGATGGCGCTCTTCGCAAATGTTTGGATGTTCATGGTTTTTCCCTTGGTTGATGAATTGCCTGCGCGACAACCGGTAAGGTCATCGTCCACGGTTGCAGTGTCGCCTTCGCACCGTTCCTTTCCAATAGTCCAATCGGACTAATGTTGCACTGCACACCCGCGGTTTTCGTGAAAAAGTGTATCGCCTGGCCCCGGATTCACGCCTGCAGTGGGGCTTTCAACCCCCCGCCTCCAGGCTGAATGCCGCATTCCGGTCCTGCCCGAGGCGCTCCACCAGCTGCGGCAGCGCCGCCTGCAGCGCCGCACGCAGGGTGTGCGGCGGGTTGATCAGGAACATGCCGCTGGCCGGCAGGCCGGGCCGGTGCTCCTGCCCGTTGGCGTCGGTGATGATCTTGCTGCTCTTGACCGTCAGCGTCGCCTGCAGCCAGCCGCGGCGCGCCCGGTTGGCCAGCGTCTTGAGCCTGCGGGGCAGGTCGTGCGCCTCCGGCCGGGGGATGATCGGGTACCAGACAGCGTAGGTGCCGGTGGCAAATCGGGCGACCGCGTCCGTCAGCGTGGCCACCAGACGCGGGTAGTCCGACTTGATCTCGTAGCTCGGGTCGCTGAGCACCAGCGCCCGGCGCTGGGGGGGCGGCAGGTACTTGCGCAGCGCCTCGAAGCCGTCCTCGCGCAGCACCGCGATCTGGCGCCCGGCGCCGAGCTGCGCGATGTTGGCTGCCAGGGTCTTGGCGTCGGTGGGGTGGATCTCGAACAGCTTGAGCTTGTCGCGCTCGCGCAGCTGCCGGTGCAGGATGAAGGGCGACCCCGGGTAGATCTTGTGGCTGCCGGCCGGGTTGAAGCTTGCCACCATGTCCAGATAGTCCTGCAGGGCGGGAGCGACGTCTGCGCCAGGCGCCGCCGCACCCGCTGGCCGGGGGCCGGAGGCGGGTGGTGTGCCCGGTGCCACCAGGCGCAGGTAGCCGTTGGCGGCTTCGCCACTGGTGTGGGCATAGTCGCCGTCCAGACGGTACAGCCCGGCGCCGGCATGGGTGTCGAACACCGCGATCGGGCCGTCCTTCTGGGTCAGGTGTTTCAGCGTGGCCACCAGCACCAGGTGCTTGAGCACGTCGGCGTGGTTGCCGGCGTGGAAGGCGTGGCGATAGCTGAACATGGCACGATGGTAACCCGCCGGGCCGGTTTGCTGCCTATAATCGCGGGCTTCGCAGCGCTCCCGTGGTTCCGCGGCGAAATCATCTTCCCCACCTAAGAGATTCCCTTCAGAGGAAAACCGACCGTGGAAAAGAACCCGGACAAACCCTCTCTTGAAGAGAAAACTCATGACCAAAACGTTCAGCGCAAAACCCGCTGACGTGACGCACGAGTGGTTTGTGATTGACGCGACCGACAAGGTCCTCGGACGAGTAGCCAGCGAAGTTGCTCTCCGTTTGCGCGGCAAACACAAGGCCATCTACACGCCTCACGTCGATACCGGCGATTACATCGTCATCGTCAACGCAGCCAAGCTGCGCGTCACCGGCGCCAAGCCGCTTGACAAGGTGTACTACAGCCATTCCGGCTACCCCGGTGGCATTTCTGCCATCAACTTCAAGGACATGCAGTCCCGGTTCCCGGGCCGCGCGCTCGAGAAGGCCGTCAAGGGCATGCTGCCCAAGGGTCCGCTCGGCTACGCCATGATCAAGAAGCTCAAGGTGTACGGCGGTGCAGAGCACCCCCACACCGCCCAGCAACCCAAAGTGTTGGAAATTTAAGGAGCTTCGAGATGATTGGTGAATGGAACAACGGCACCGGCCGGCGCAAATCCAGCGTCGCGCGGGTGTTCCTCAAGAAGGGCTCCGGCAAGATCACCGTGAATGGCAAGGACATTCAGGAATTCTTTGGCCGCGAGACCTCGATCATGATCGTCAAGCAGCCCCTGTTCTTGACCAACCATGTCGAGACCTTCGACATCATGGTCAACGTGGCGGGCGGCGGCGAGTCCGGCCAGGCGGGCGCCACGCGCCACGGGATCACCCGGGCCCTGATCGACTACGACGCAACGCTGAAGCCCGCGCTCTCCCAGGCCGGCTTCGTCACCCGCGATGCCCGCGAGGTCGAGCGCAAGAAGGTCGGTCTGCATTCCGCACGCCGGCGCAAGCAGTTCTCCAAGCGCTGATCCTGCGCTGGGCATCTGCAAGAAACCGCCGCGAGGCGGTTTTTTTTCGGGTGGACATTGAATTCACCTGTTAGGATCAATTCATGAAAATGGAACGGTGAATGAATTTTCTGCCGATTTCCGACAATGCCGCGCGGCAAGCCATTGACGCTGCGACGATCTGGGCCGAGTACCTGCGGGCCCTGGAGGCAGCAAAGCCGTACGCTGGCGGCATGTACTGGAAGCGCGAGGGGCCGTACGAATACCCGGTCAAGACGCTGGCCGGCAACATGCAGCAGCGGCTCGGCCCCCGCAACCCCGACACGGAATCGATTCATGCGTCGTTCCATGCCCGCAAGGCGGCGACAGAGGCCCGGTTGACGTCCCTGGCCACCGCCCTGGACGAAGTCCAGCGACAAAACAAGGCCTTGCGTGCTGTATGCCTACGAGTCGATGGCTGGCGTGCGGATCACGCAAGGCGCCCTGGCCACCCAGGACGTCGATTTGCTCTGGGACGCGAGTCGCCGGGTGGAGTTCATGGCCGACCTCCAGCGCGACGCGGGATCGATCCTTGCCGTGCTTCACAAGGTGGATCCCAGCTTTCAACGCAGGGATGACGCCCTCAGGAACGAATGCGCGATCAACGACAAGGGATTCGAGGTGGAGTTCCTGCGCCGTGAGGTGGAGGCAGGCGATGTTCATCCGTTTCGCTTCTCGGACGATGACGGTGACCTGTGGCCGGTGCAGGCCCGTAGGGCCGCCGTGTTGGCGCAGTCGCCGCTGTTCAGCCAGCCGGTGATTTCAGCCACCGGGAAGATGGCCACGATGAACACGATCGACCCGCGAACCTTCGTCGAATTCAAGCGCTGGATGGCCGGCCTGTCCGACCGAGACCCGGCCAAGTGCAGGCGCGACGCCCTGCAGGCCGATGTAGTGCAGGCGATGTTGGCATCGAAGTTGGTGGCCTCCGCGCTGGACCGCCCCTGATTCCGTTCAGCGATGGATCTTGCAGTTGGGCGGCGCGCGGGCCCGACCGGGTCAGATATGCTCTACCCCCCCATGCGTTTTCGCCTCCTTCGCCGCCGCCTGACGATCAGCGCACCCCGCATGGCGGTGCGCAGCGCGCTGCCCTGGCCCTTTCGCTGGGTGGCCGCGGCGGTCGTGCTGGGCTTCTGTGGCGCGATCGCCTTGTGGGCCTTCGAGCTGGGCAAGGACCTGGCCGGACTGGATGGCGGCGCCAGCGAGGAGCTCGTCAAGCTGCGCGAGGAACTGGCCCGGGCCCGGGCCGATCGCGACGCGGCCCAGTCGGTGGCCAACACCGCGCACACGCTGCTGACGACCGAGAAGGCGGCCCAGGAGCAGTTGCTGCTGCAGAAGAAGCAGCTTGAAGCCGATGTGCTGGCCCTGCGGGACGACCTCGGCTTCTTCGAGAAGCTGATACCCTCGGGGGGTGTCGAGGGCATTGCGATCCGGGGCCTGCAGGCCGAGATGCAGGAGGGCCATCGGCTGCAGTGGCGCGTGCTGCTGATCCAGCCGCAGCGCAATGTGCCGGAGTTCCGGGGCAACCTGGAGCTCACGTTTACCGGCGTGCTGGCCGGCAAGCCCTGGTCGACCACCTTGCCCGCCGGGCCGCTGGCGATCAAGTTCACGCAGTTCGGCCGCTTCCAGGGGGTGGTCGACGTGCCGGCCCAGGCGGTGGTGCGCAGCCTGTCCGCCAAGGTGCTGGAGGGCGGCGCTGTCAAGGCCGCCCAGTCCGCGCGGCTGTAGCCGCGCCATGCATTTGCAGGAGACCGAGATGTTCAACAAGAGAAAACAGCCACCCATCAAGAGCCTGATCGCGCAGGGCAGCCAGATCACCGGCAACGTCCGCTTCACCGACGGCCTGCGTATCGACGGCACACTGGTCGGCGACATCCATGCGAGCGAGGACCAGCCGAGCATCCTGGTGGTGTCGGAGAGCGCCTCCGTGACCGGCGCGCTGCATGCCGACCACATCATCATCAGCGGCACGGTCAAGGGCCCGGTGCATGCCAACCTGATGCTGGAGCTGCAGCCGAAGGCGCGCATCGAGGGCGACGTGCATTACCGGGCGCTCGAGATGCACCAGGGCGCGATCATTGCGGGTCAGCTGCTGCCGCAGGGCGGCATCGACGCAAAGCCCCTTCTCAAATTGGCGGCAAACAATCCTTGAGCCAATTCCCGAGCAAATTGCAGTAGTATTCGCCCATCTTTCCCGCTGGAGTTTTCCATGAGTGCCGTTGCTGAAACCATCCCGACCGAAATGCCCGCCCCGATCATGTTCACCGACAGCGCAGCCGCCAAGGTGGCCGACCTGATCGCCGAAGAAGGCAACCCGGACCTGAAGCTGCGTGTGTTCGTGCAGGGCGGAGGCTGCTCCGGCTTCCAGTACGGCTTCACGTTCGACGAGATCACCAACGAGGACGACACCACGATGACGAAGAATGGTGTCTCGCTGTTGATCGACGCGATGAGCTACCAGTACCTGGTCGGCGCCGAGATCGACTACAAGGAAGACCTGCAGGGCGCGCAGTTCGTCATCAAGAACCCGAACGCCACCACGACCTGCGGGTGTGGCTCGAGCTTCTCGACCTGACGCGGATTATTCGGTGGTGACCAGCCGCATCGATGCGGCGGCACCCAGCTGAACCCGGGCAGCCTGGGCGAGTGCCTCGAACTTCGGGCGGGCGGCCGTGCTGACAGGCACCGCGTCGCTCTGCTTGGCGACCGTCAGCGGATCCTGGTGCACACCGTTCACCCGGAACTCGAAATGCAGGTGCGGGCCGGTCGCCCAGCCGGTGGCGCCCACCGCGCCGATCACCTGGCTCTGGCTGACGCTCTGGCCCCGCTTGACGTCGATGCGGCTCAGATGGCCATACACCGTGACGTTGTTGTTGCGGTGCTTCACGAACACCACATTCCCGAACCCGCCCTGCACGCCAGCAAAGTCGACAATGCCGTCGCCCACGCTGCGCACCGGGGTGCCGGTCGGGGCGGCGTAGTCCACGCCGAGGTGGGCGCGCCATTTCTGCAGCAACGGGTGGAAGCGCATCTTGAAGCCGCTGGTGACCCGGGAGAATTCCATCGGCGAGGCCAGGAAGGCCTTGCGCAGGCTCTGGCCGTCCAGCGAATAGTAGGCGCCCTTGGGGGCAGCAGCACCGGTGGCGGACGGGGCGTCCTGGAACCACATGGCCTGGTAGGGCTTGCCGTTGTTGACGAACTCGGCGCTCAGCACACGGCCGCTGCGCATCGGCTCGCCGTCGGCTTCCAGCGTTTCGTAGACGATCGAGAAGCGGTCGCCCTTGCGCAGGGCGCGGTGGAAGTCGATGTCGCCGGAGAAGATCTCGGCCACCTGCACCGCGACGGCGTCCGGGATGCGGGCATCGTCGGTGGCGGCGAACAGCGAGGACTGGATCGTGCCGCCGGCCAGCCGGGTGGACGCCACCAGCGGGGCGGTCTCGATGGTGGCCCGGAAGCCATCCCCCTGGCGCTGCACGACCAGACGCTTGAAGTTGCCGCTGTCGTCGGTCGTCCAGCGGGCGCTGAGCTTGAGCAGGCGGTTGTCCTGGGAGGCCTCGGCGGTGACGCTGCGGCCGCTGCGACCCCACAGGCTCTGGCGTGCGGTCGGGTCGCTGCGCAGGAAGGCATTGGCGACCGGGTCGTCGATGCCCAGGCGGCGCAGCAGGCTGTCGGCGTTGTCGGTGCTGCGGGTGGTCTCGGAGCGGAACAACTGGAACGCATGGGTGTCCAGCACGTCGGCCTGGGCCTGCAGCGGGGCCGGGCTCACCGACTCGGTGATCTGGACCACCGGCATTTCAGCGGCGTCGGGTGCGAACGAGGCGGTGGCATAGCTGCCCGCGCCCAGCAGCATCGCCGCCACCACCGCGGTGACGCGACGGGGGTGGCGGGCCAGGGCAGCCCGGGAGGTGGCAAGCAGGTTGCCGGCAGCGGCAGCGAGACCGAGGCTCAAGACGGCGGTTCCAACGTGATGGTTCTTGTCGGCCACCGCAATGCGCTGCCCGATCGGACCCTCGGGGGTGCGACTTAGAATCGGCGACCCGGGGCGAAGGCCGCAGTATAGCCGCCTCTGTGGCGTCCGGATCCGTTGAAACCCTTATGAATCAAGCCTCCAGCCCGACTTTCCCTGTAACCGATGATGTCCGTCATGCGCTGGCGGTCAGCCTGCGCGGCTGCCAGGAACTGCTGCCCCAGGAAGATTGGGTGCGCAAGCTGGCCCGCTCGGCCGCCACCGGCGTGCCGCTGCGCATCAAGCTGGGGCTGGATCCGACGGCGCCCGACATCCATATCGGCCACACCGTGGTGCTGAACAAGATGCGCCAGCTGCAGGACCTGGGCCACACGGTGATCTTCCTGATCGGCGACTTCACCAGCATGATCGGGGACCCGTCCGGCCGCAACACCACCCGTCCACCGCTGACGCGCGAGCAGATCGAGGCGAATGCACAGACCTACTACCAGCAGGCCTCGATGGTGCTGGACCCGGCCCGCACCGAGATCCGCTACAACAGTGAATGGAGCGACCCGCTGGGCGCACGCGGCATGATCGAGCTGGCCGCGCGCTACAACGTGGCCCGCATGATGGAGCGCGACGACTTCGCCAAGCGCTTCCGCGCCGGCCTGTCGATCAGCGTGCATGAATTCCTGTACCCGCTGATGCAGGGCTACGACAGCGTGGCCCTGAAGTCCGACCTGGAGCTCGGCGGCACGGACCAGAAGTTCAACCTGCTGGTGGGCCGCCACCTGCAGGCGGAGTACGGCCAGGAGCCGCAGTGCATCCTGACGATGCCGCTGCTCGAGGGGCTCGACGGCGTGGACAAGATGTCCAAGAGCAAGAACAACTACATCGGCATCTCGGAGGATGCCAACACCATGTTCGCCAAGGTGCTGAGCATCTCCGACACGCTGATGTGGCGCTGGTACACCTTGCTGAGCTTCCGCTCCGAGGCCGATATCGCCGCGCTGCAGGCCGAGGTCGCGGCCGGGCGCAACCCGAAGGACGCCAAGGTCGCGCTGGCACGCGAGATCACGGCCCGATTCCACTCCGCTGCGGCGGCCGACCGCGCCGAGGCGGATTTCAACCAGCGCGCCCAGGGTGGCGTGCCGGACGAGGTGCCCGAGCTGCAGCTGCCGCTGGGCGAGGGCGGCGCAGCGGTCGGCATCGCCGCGCTGCTGCGCCAGGCCGGGCTCACGGCCTCCGGCGGCGAGGGCAACCGGCTGATCGACGGTGGCGGCGTACGGGTCGACTCGACCGTGGTCAGCGACAAGGGCCTGAAGCTCGGCGCAGGCACCTATGTGCTGCAGGTCGGCAAGCGCAAGTTCGTGCGGGTGACGCTCGCCTGAAAAGCGCTCAATGCGGCGCGGCCAAGGGTAGGCTGAGCCGGAATTCTGCGCCGTGCGGCAGCTGGTTGAAGGCCGTCAGCGTGCCGCCCATGTCCTGGGCCATCGATTCGCTGAGCGTCAGGCCCAGGCCCAGCCCGCCCTCGCGCGTCGTGAAGAAGGGCTCGAAGACCCGGGGCAGCACCTCCATCGACATGCCCGGGCCGGTGTCGCGCACCAGGAAATGGCCGTGCTGTTCCGTCTTGGACAGCTGCACGGTCAACCTGCGGTCGTTGATCTGCACCTGGTCGAGCGCCTGCATCGCGTTGAGCAGCAGGTTGTGCATGATCTGCTCCAACGCCGCCGGATCGGCCTGCACGCTGATGGGCTCATCCCCATGCTGCAGATCGGTGGCAATGCCATGCAGGCGCAGCTCCGGCTCCAGCACATGCAGGGCGCGGCGCGCCAGCGTGGGCAGATCGACCTCCTCGATGCGCAGGCGCTTGTCCGGCTGGCTGACGGCAAAGCGCAGCCGGTTCATTACATCGGCAACCCTCTGCGCATGCACCTCGGCCGCATGCACCGCCAGCTGGGCGGCGAAGAGATCCGGCGGATCCTCCTTGAGCAGGCTGGCGGCGATGCGGGTGTTGGTCATCAGCTCGGTCACCGGCTGGTTCAGGTCGTTCGCCATGCCGGCGGCCAGCTCGCCCAGCGTGTTCAGCCGCGCGACCTGGCCGATGCGCAGCAACTCGTGCGCGCGCTGGCCGTCGGTGCGCTGGCGCAGCAGGGCGCGCGCAGCCAGCAGCAGCAGCGCCACCAGCAGGGACCAGCTCGCCATCTGGCTCCAGGGCAAGGCGCTCCAGCCGACATGGCGCTGCGCGACGATGTCGAAGGGCTGGCTGGCGCTGGTGAGCTGCTGCACGAAGCTGAACTCCCAGCCACGCGCCGGCTCCGCCGGCAGGTCCCCAGGCTGCAGCACGAAGGCCTTGCCGGCATGTTCCAGCGTCAGCCGCACCGGGCTGGTGTCGGCCGACATCGGCCATTCGCTCCAGGGCACCATGCCGCGGATGTCGATCTGCACCGCGTGGCTGTGCGCTTCACCGGCCATCACCAGCTGGTAGCGGCCCTGCGGAATCGCGGGTTCCGTCAGCACCGGGCGCCGGAGCCGGCGGGACTCGGCCTCGGCGGCGGCCAGTGCCGGCTGGGGCCAGACGTCGGACGGGCCGCGCTGCTGCACGGCGATGATCTGCGGATAGACCGATTGCAGCCGTTGCTCCGGCCGGGTCGGGTCGGAGCCGTTGCGCAGCAGGGCCAGCGTCGACAGCAGTGCATCCTGCTGCGCTGTGCGCTGATTGAGCAGCCGGTAGGCGGTGCGGACATTGGACTCGAAGCCGGCCTCCAGCTGGCGCAGCGTGCGCTGCCCGAGCAGCACGCTGCCGACCGCGGCCAGCAGCAGCCAGCCGGCGAGCCAGGGCAGGTGACGGTGAAAGCGGTTCATGCAGGCATTTTTGCATGGCGGCCTGCGTCACAATGCCGGCGTCCCAACAGGAGGTGGTGTGTGAAGGCAGTTCTGCAGCGTGTCAGCGAGGCCAGCGTGACGGTCGAGGGGGAGATCATCGGAGAGATCGGTCCCGGGCTGCTGGTGCTGCTGTGCGCAGAGCGCGGCGATACCGACGCCCATGCCGATCGCATGCTGGCCAAGATCCTGAAGCTGCGCATCTTTGGCGACGACGCCGGCAAGATGAACCGCAGCCTGCAGGATGTGCAGGGCGGGCTGCTGGTCGTGAGCCAGTTCACGCTGGCGGCCGACGTCTCGGGGGGCAACCGGCCCGGCTTCAGCTCGGCCGCGGTACCGGCCGAGGGGCGGCGACTGTACGACTACTTTGTCGCGCAGGCCCGCGCGGCCCACCCGGTGGTGCAGACCGGGCGCTTTGCGACCGACATGCGGGTGGCGCTGGTCAATGACGGGCCGGTGACGATCCCGCTGCACCTCCCGCCGACGGCCTGAGCCCCCCGCGTCAGCGCTGGTACGGGTCGTCGATGCCCAGGCCGGCCAGGATCGCGGTCTCGCGCGCTTCCATGGCCTGCGCATCCGCGTCGCTGGTCTCGTGGTCCCAGCCCTGCGCATGCAGCGTGCCGTGCACCAGCAGGTGGGCGTAGTGCGCCGCGAGGCTGCGGCCGGCCTCCCGCGCTTCCTTCGCGACGACCGGCGCGCACAGCACCAGGTCGGCGGCCAGCGGGGACTGGTCGTCGTAGGCGAAGGTCAGCACGTTGGTGGCGTAGTCCTTGTGGCGGTAGTCGCGGTTCAGTGCGCGGCCTTCGTCGCCGTCGACGACCCGCACCGTGATGGCTGCGTCCTCGGCCAGCGCATGGCGGATCCAGCGGCGCACTGCGTGCCGGGGCAGCGCGGCCCGGTGCGCCGCCGCATCCTCGGTGAGGGCGAACTGCAGCGACAGCGTCAGCGCGGGCAGCGTCATGGCAGCAGGGTGCGGCGTGTGGCCCGGCGCGCCGGTGCCGCCACGGTGTCGTCGTCGGGTGCCGTCCGCCGGCTGGACTGCTGCGCATAGGCGTCGACGATGCGGGCCACCAGCGGATGCCGCACCACGTCGGCGCTGGTCAGCCGGCAGATCGCGATGCCCTGCACGCGGCGCAGCACCCGTTCGGCGTCGACCAGCCCGCTGAGCTGGTTCTTCGGCAGGTCGATCTGGCTGACGTCGCCGGTCACCACCGCCTTGGCGCCGAAACCGATGCGGGTCAGGAACATCTTCATCTGCTCCGGCGTGGTGTTCTGCGCCTCATCCAGGATCACGAAGGCATTGTTCAGCGTGCGCCCGCGCATGAAGGCCAGCGGCGCGATCTCGATGGCCTGGCGCTCGAAGGCCTTCTGCACCTGGTCGAAGCCCATCAGGTCGTAGAGCGCGTCGTACAGCGGGCGCAGATACGGGTCGATCTTCTGGCTCAGGTCCCCGGGCAGGAAGCCGAGCCGCTCGCCGGCCTCGACGGCCGGGCGGGTCAGCACGATGCGCTGCACCGCGCTGCGCTGCAGCGCGTCCACGGCGCAGGCCACCGCCAGATAGGTCTTGCCGGTACCGGCCGGGCCGATGCCGAAGGTGATGTCATGGCCGGTGATCGCCGCCAGGTAGGTGGCCTGGTTGGGCGTGCGGGCACGCAGGTCGCCGCGGCGGGTCTGCAGCACGGGGGCGTCGGCCTCGTCCATGTCCAGGTCGCCGGCCAGCATCAGCTGCACGGTGGCGGCGTCGATCGGGCGTTCGGCGATCTCGTACAGCGCCTGCAGCATCTCCATGCCGCGGCGGGCCTGCTGTTTCGGACCGTCGACCTTGAACTGCTCGTGCCGGTGCGCGATCGAGACCTGCAGCGCCGCCTCGATCGTGCGCAGGTGCTCGTCCATCGGGCCGCACAGGTGCGTCAGGCGCTTGTTGTCGTGGGGGGTGAACAGGTGGCGGAGGATCAAGCTGATGGCCCCGTCAGTGACCAGGGACAGGGGTCGAATGACCCGTCCCGGCCCGCGTCTCCAGGCGCTCCGCGAGCCACATCTTGATGACGGATTGGCGAGTCACGCCCAGCCTGTTCGCCTCTCGGTCCAGCGACTCGATCATCCACGCAGGGAAGTCCACGTTGACTCTGCGCTGCGCATGCATCGGACGCCGGGCCATCGAGATATCCAAGGCGGCGCTGATGTCGCCACCGGCCTCGAACTGCTTGTCGAATGTGCTAGCTTTCATACCAAAGGACCTCCTCGGCCCGCGCTCGGCGGACAGATATCAATCGGATGCACCCCCCACGGTAGGTGATGACTGCAGACCAGTGCTTGCCTAGAAGGCGTGCCACTACCAGGAAGCGCGGTTCGTCTTGCGTGCGCGCGGGAATCTCGATCAGATCCGGATCGTTCCACAGACCCTGTGCATCGTCAAAGCTGATCCCGTGCTTGGCAAGATTGGCGCGGCTCTTTCGGAGGTCGAATTCGAACACCGGCATGGTATAAAAATTATATTGACTCAACGCCTGCGTGCGTACCGATGGATTGCGGTGACAGGTTCAGGGATCCGGATAATGAGAAATGGTGCCGCCTGCTTCGGGGGGCCGCTGAAAGGCTAGACCCATGATCGGCAAACTCACAGGCACGCTCGGCGACAAGAATCCACCGCAGGTACTGGTCGAATGCAACGGCGTGGGCTACGAGGTGCAGGTGCCGATGAGCACCTTCTACAACCTGCCGGCGCGTGGCGCCGCGGTGTCGCTGCTGACGCATCTCGTCGTCCGCGAGGACGCCCATATCCTGTACGGCTTCGAGACGCCGGGCGAGCGGGAGGCCTTCCGGGCCCTGATCCGGATCACTGGCGTGGGGCCGCGCACCGCGCTGGCGGTGCTTTCCGGCATGAGCGTGTCCGATCTGGCACAGGCGGTCAGCTTGCAGGAGGCGGCGCGGCTGGTGCGGGTGCCTGGCATCGGCAAGAAGACGGCCGAGCGGCTGCTGCTGGAGCTCAAGGGCAAACTCGGCCCCGACCTGGGGGCACCGGCCGGTGCCGCGGCCGGCGGGCAGTCCGACATCCTGCAGGCGCTGATGGCGCTGGGCTACAGCGACAAGGAGGCGGCGGCGTCGCTGAAGGCACTGCCGGCCGGCGTCGGTGTGGCGGAAGGCATCAAGCTGGCGCTCAAGGCGCTGTCGCGCGGCTGAGGCCCGCGCCGGCGTACCGGCCTACTGCGCGTCGCGCACCGCCCGGCCGTTGACCGGTTGCACCGGCCGGGCATTGTTCGGGAACAGCTGTGCGAACAGCCGCAGCTGCTCGCGGCTGAGCGCCACCGGCTGCTTGAGCACCATCCACAACACGCCCTCGGTGCAGGGTGGCGTCGTCAGCGAGCCGATGAACTGGTAGTAGCGCTGGTCCCGCGGCAGTAGCTCGTTGAGGTTCAGCAGGCCGGCCGGCATGCGGACGCGGTCGTTGGTGTCCAGCGGCATGTAGGTCCAGACCTTGTTGATCAGCGGATTGGCCTCGCCCGGGTCCAGCAGCACCGCCACGACCGCCAGCTGCCCCTCGGCATTGCGGTGCACCAGGTGCGCCACCATCGAGAAGCTGCGGTAGTTGACCCGCTCCTCGCTCGGGTGGTGGAAGTGGAACTGCAGCAGCCGGTAGTTCGTGCCGCGCACCGTGATGCTGTTGTCGCCGGCCACGTCCACCTGGATCGTGTGCCCGTTGTTCACGACGGTGGCGCTGCTGGGCTGGTAATCGAACTGGATCGGCTCGGCCGGGCCGCGCAGCGTCGCGCTTTCCTCGATGTTGATTGGGGACTGGCGCTTGCCGATCGCGCAGACGTTGAAGTCGGGCTTGAGCTTGCCCCAGTTCTGCGGGCCGCCCTCGCCCTCGTAGCTCCAGTGGACCTCGCCGCCGTGTTCGCCACCGGCTGTGGGTGCCCCGTGGCCGACGGTTGCGGCGGCCCGGGCACGCTGGGCCTGCAGCCGCGCGGCGACCGGGTTCGGGATGGCGCCGGGCGCCGCGGCGACCATCGGAGCCGGCTCATGGGCCGTGCTGCCCTTGACGGCCGCAGCAGCCGGGCGGGTGATGCCGGTGGTCGCAGCCACGCGCTTGTCCTTGCCGTCGACCGTCAGCGTGATCTGCTTGTTCGGGTCGATGCCGGCCTCGACCGCCTCGCGCACCTGCTGGCCGATCGCCTTGGCGGCGGGGTTGGTGCTGGCCGCCGGCTTGGCCGCCGCGCCGCTGGTGCCGGCGGCCGGCTTGGCGGCTGCCTTGGGCTCGGCATGCCCGTGGTCCTGGGCCCGGAGGGCGGCTGACAGCAGCAGGCCGATGGCCAGGCCGGCGCAGGCCCGGGCGGGCCAGCGCTTGACTGGCATCAAAGTGGGGAGTCTCATGGCTGGCATGATCGTTGTATCGGCAAGGGGCCAGGCATTCTTGAGCGGTACCGCAGACGCGGGCGGCTATAGTCGGTGTCCGACCCGCAACGCCATGATCCGGCCACCGCCCCGTGAGTATCCAGACCGATGATTTTGCGCCACCGCCGGCCGCCCGCGTCGTGTCGGCGGCCAGCACCTCGCCCAATGAGGAGGCGGTGGAGCGGGCCCTGCGGCCGCGCCTGCTGGAAGAGTACGTCGGCCAGCCCAAGATCCGCGAGCAGCTCGAGATCTTCATCGGCGCCGCGCGCCAACGCGACGAGGCGCTCGACCACGTGTTGCTGTTCGGCCCGCCGGGCCTCGGCAAGACGACGCTGTCGCACATCATCGCGCAGGAACTCGGCGTGAACCTGCGCCAGACCAGCGGCCCGGTGCTGGAGAAGCCGAAGGACCTGGCCGCGCTGCTGACCAACCTGGACAAGAACGACGTCCTGTTCATCGACGAGATCCACCGCCTGTCGCCGGTCGTCGAGGAAATCCTCTATCCCGCGCTGGAAGACTACAAGATCGACATCATGATCGGCGAGGGCCCGGCGGCGCGTTCGATCAAGCTGGATCTGCAGCCCTTCACGTTGGTGGGCGCCACCACCCGCGCCGGCATGCTGACGAATCCGCTGCGCGACCGCTTCGGCATCGTCGCGCGGCTGGAGTTCTACACCGCCGAGGAGCTGGCCCGCATCGTGCGGCGCAGCGCCGGGCTGCTGAAGGTGCCGATGGATGATGCCGGCGGGGTGGAGATCGCGCGTCGCTCCCGCGGCACCCCGCGCATCGCCAACCGGCTGCTGCGCCGGGTGCGCGACTATGCCGAGGTCAAGGGCAGCGGCACGATCTCGCTGGACATCGCGAACCGGGCGCTGTCGATGCTGGACGTCGATCCGCAGGGTTTCGACGTGATGGACCGCAAGCTGCTGGAGGCCGTGGTGCACCGCTTCGACGGCGGGCCCGTCGGGCTGGACAACATCGCCGCCAGCATCGGCGAGGAGCGCGAGACGATCGAGGACGTGATCGAACCCTATCTGATCCAGCAGGGCTACCTGCAGCGCACGCCGCGCGGGCGCATTGCCACGCTGGCCGCCTACCGCCACCTGGGTGTGGCGCCACCGCAGAACAACCCGGACATGTTCGGCGCCTGAGCGCCGCTCCACGATGGCGCTGGCTCGCAACCGCTGGATCCTGCTGGTGGCCCTGGGGCTGCTGGCCGCTGCGGCCGCTTTCGGCTGGTGGCGCACCCGCCCGCTGCCGGTGGACGTGTTGCAGATGCGCATGGCGCCGCTGGTCCGCAGCGTGCAGTTCTCCGCGCGGGTGCAGGCCCAGTCCCGGGTGGACGTCGGCGCCACCGTGACGGGCCGGGTCGAGGCGGTGCTGGTCACCGAGGGCATGCGGGTGGCCGAGGGCAGCGCGCTGATCCGCCTGGAGACCCAGGAGCTGCGCGCCGCGCTGGCCCAGGCGCAGGCAGCCCAGCAGCAGGCCGCCGCACGGCTGGCCGGGCTGCGCAGCACCGGCCGCTCCGGCGCGGGCGCGGCCGTCGCACAGGCGCAGGCTGGTGTGGATGCGGCGCAGGCGGAGTTCGAGCGGGTGCGGCAGCTGGTGGCGCAGGGTTTCCTGAGCGCTTCGCGGCTGGACGACGCCCGCCGCGCTCGCGACGTGGCACTGGCCCAGCGGGACAGTGCCCGCTCCCAGGCCGGTGCGGTGGCCGATGCCGGCACCGAGGTGCAGCAGGCCCAGGCCCAGGTGGCATCGGCCGCATCGGCCGTGGCGCTGGCGCAGGCGCGTCTGGCGCAGGCCACGGTGCGCGCCCCGGCCGGCGCCCTGGTGCTGGCGCGCCAGGTGGAGCCCGGACAGATCGTGCAGCCGGGGCGCAACCTGCTGGCGCTGGCGCTGGACGGGCCGCTGCGTCTGGTCGCGCCGGTGGACGAGCGCTTCCTGGAGCAACTGGCGGTCGGCCAAAGTGCGACGGCCGTTGCCGATGCCTATGTCGGCCAGCGCTTCGCGGCCCGGGTCGTCAGCATTGCGCCGCTGGTCGACGCGCAGCGCGGCGCGATCGAGGTCAAGCTGGCGCCGGCAGATCCGGTGCCGGCCTACCTGCGCCAGGACATGACGCTGTCGGTCGAGGTCGAGACCGCCCGACGGGAGCGCACGCTGGCGCTGCCGGTCGCTGCGCTGCGCGGGCCGGCCGAGGGCGGGCAGGCGCGGGTGCTGGTGGTGGTTGACGGCCGGCTGGCGCTGCGCACAGTCACGCTCGGCCTGCGGGCGCTGGATGCGGTCGAGGTCACGGCCGGCCTGGCCGAGGGCGACCAGGTGGCGCTGGATTCGGCGCTGGAGCCGGGGCGGCGGGTGCGCGCCGGGACGGTCACCACCGATCCGGCCGCCGCCCACAAGGCGGCCACCGGCTCCGGTGGCGGCGGCGGGGCTGCGCTCACCAACGCGATGGGGCGCTAGCGCGGCGGGCCATGCGGGACTGGCTCGGCTTCGAGGCACGCGTCGCGGTGCGCTTCCTGCGCGAGGGCCGGCTCCAGACGGTGCTGATCATGGTCGGCGTGGCGGCGGGGGTGGCGGTGATCGCCTATATCTCGGCGCTGGTCACCGGGCTGCAGGCCAATACCTTCAGCAAGACCCTCGGCGGCCAGGCCCATGTGACGCTGCGTGCGCCGGAGGATGCAGTGCTGGCGGCGCGGCCGCCGCAGCCGGGCAGCATCGGCCTCACCGATACCCAGCCCCGGGCGCAGCGGCTGCGCTCGGTCGGCAACTGGCAGGCGCTGGTACCGCTGCTCGAACGCATGCCAGAGGTGGAGGCGGTGTCGCCGATGGTGGCCGGCGGTGGGCTGGCGCTGCGCGGCGAGGCCACCCAGTCCATCGCGCTGGCCGGCGTGGACCTGGACCGCTACGACCGCGTCGTGCATCTGCGCGAGAAGGTGACGTCCGGCAGCGCCAGCCTGGCCCCCGGCGAGGCGATCATCGGCTCCGAGCTGGCCGCCGACCTCGGCGTGCGACCGGGCGATCGGGTCACGCTGCTGACCGGCACCGTCAGCGAGACGGTGCGCGTCACCGCGCTGGTGGACCTGGGCGTGCGCGAACTCAACCGGCGCACCGTGATCGTGCCGCTGCGGCTGGCCCAGAGCCTGTTCGCGCTGCCGGGCGGTGCCACCCAGCTGGATATGGCGCTGAACGATGTCTGGGGGGCGAAGGCCTTTGCGGCCCGGCTGCGTGCCGGTTATCCGTACGAGGCCGAGAGCTGGCAGGAGACGAACGCCCAGCTGGTCTCTGCGCTCAATGCGCAGTCCGTCAGCACCGGGCTGATCCGCGCGATCGTGCTGGTAGTCGTGGTGCTGGGCATCGCCAGCGTGCTGGTGGTCTCGGTGGTGCAGAAGCGCCGCGAGATCGGCATCCTGCGTGCGATGGGCGCCACGCGCGGACAGATGGTGCGGGTGTTCCTGGTGCAGGGTGCGATCGTCGGCGCGGTCGGTTCGCTGCTGGGCCTGCTGCTGGCGCTGCTGATGATCTGGCTCTTCACGACCTTCGTGCGGGGCTCGGACGGGCAGCCGCTGTTCCTGATCGTCTTGCCGCTGGGGCTGGCGCTGCAGGTAGCGGCGGTGGCCACCGTATGCGGCGTGCTTGCGGCGATCGCCCCGGCCCGGCGTGCGGCGGCCATGGACCCGGCGCAGGCCATCCGGATCTGACATGCACGGGCCCATTGCCAAAGGCCAGCCGCTGATGGCGTTGCGCGACGTGCGCAAGGCCTACAACCTGGGCCTGCCGAACGAGGCCGAGGTGCTGCACGGGCTGTCATTGCAGGTCGACAGCGGCGAGTTCGTCGCGCTGATCGGGCCCTCCGGCTCCGGCAAGAGCACGCTGCTCAACATCATCGGCCTGCTGGAGCGCATGACCAGCGGCAGCTACCTGCTGCAGGGCGAGCCGGTGCAGGCGCTGGACGACACGCAGCGCACGCTGCGCCGGCGCGGCACGCTGGGCTTCGTGTTCCAGTTCCACCATCTGTTGCCGGCCTTCACCGCACTGGAAAACGTCTGCATGCCCTACCTGCTGCGCGCCGGACGGGTCGCCGCGCCGGAGCGTGAGCGGGCTCGTGCGCTGCTGGACGCCGTCGGGCTGTCCCGCGCGATGGACAAGCGCCCGTTCGAGCTGTCCGGCGGCATGCAGCAGCGGGTCGCGATCGCCCGGGCGCTGGTGCTGGATCCGCCGCTGGTGCTGGCCGACGAGCCGACCGGCAACCTGGACACCGCCTCGTCCGACGAGGTCTTCGTGCAGCTGCGGCGCATCCACGCCGAGCGTGGCACGTCCTTCATCGTCGTCACGCACGATCCCCGTCTCGCGGCCCGCTGCGACCGCATCGTCGAGCTGGTGGACGGCGCGATTGCCACAGATACATTGCAACTTCCACGCTGAGGAGCCTGCATGGTCGCCGCTGCTTCCCGACCGAACGTGATCCTGATCCTGGTCGACGACATGGGGTTCGCCGACCTTGGCGTGATGGGCTCCGAGGTGCGCACGCCGCATATCGACAGCATTTCGGGCCAGGGCGCGCTGCTCTCGTCGATGTACAACTGCGCACGTTGCTGCCCGACGCGGGCCGCGCTGCTCAGCGGGCTGTACCCCCACAAGGCCGGCATCGGGCAGATGGGGGCCAACCTCGGCAGCCCGGCCTACCAGGGCTTCCTGCGGGATGACGCGGCGACGATCGCCGAAGTGCTGAAGGCCGCCGGCTACCGGACCTGCATGGCCGGCAAGTGGCATGTCGGCGGGGACCTGTGGGCGAAGCGCGTCGATACCTGGCGGCCCGGCGACCCGGACCGGCCGACGCCGCTGCAGCGAGGCTTCGACCGCTTCTACGGCATCCTGGATGGTGTGACGAACTTCTATTCACCGCATGCGATCTTCGACGGCGAGCAGCGCGTGGAGGTGCCGCCGACCGACTACTACTTCACCGATGCGATCACCGACCGGGCCATCGGCATGCTGGAGGAAAGCACCTTGCGCGGGGAGCCCTTCTTCCTGTACCTGGCGCATGCGGCACCGCACTGGCCGATCCAGGCGCCGGAGGAGGACATCGCCCGCTACGACGGTGTGTATTCCCGGGGCTGGGATGCGATCCGCACCGCGCGCCACGAGGAGATGCTGTCGCGGGGCGTGCTGCAGCACCCGTGGGCGATCTCCGCGCGGGACCCGTCGGCGCGGGCCTGGCAGGACACGCCGCACCGCGACTGGGAGGCCAGCCGCATGGCGGTGTACGCGGCCATGATCGACCGGATGGACCAGTCGATCGGGCGCGTGATGCAGGCGCTGCGCCGCCTGGGCCAGTACGACAACACGCTGGTGCTGTTCCTGTCGGACAACGGCGGCTGCGCCGAGTTCATGGCGGAGGACGGCTGGGCCAAGTTCATGCCGGACGTGCACAACGACGGCCGGCGCATCACGATGGGCAACCGCCCCGGCCTGCGCCCGGGCGGCCCGCTGACCTACATGAGCTACGACCTGCCGTGGGCCAACGTGTCCAACGCGCCGTTCCGGATGTTCAAGCACTGGGTCCATGAAGGTGGCATCTCGACGCCGCTGCTGGCGCAATGGCCGGCCCGCATGCGCCAGCGCACCGTGTCGCACGCGCCCTGCCATGTGGTGGATCTGCTGCCGACCATCCTGGAGGCCACCGGCGCGCGTTATCCGAAGGAGCGGGAGGGCCGGCCGCTGCAGCCGATGGACGGCGAGAGCCTGCTGCCGATGCTGCTGGGGCAGCCCTGGGAGCGCCAGCAGCCGCTGTACTGGGAGCACGAGGGCAACGCCGCGGTGCGGGCCGGCAACCTGAAGTTGGTGCGCAAGTTCAACCAGCCCTGGGAACTCTATGACATGGAGGTCGACCGCACCGAGTTGAACGACCTGGCCGGCCGCCACCCGGATCGGGTGCGCCGGCTCGATCTGCAGTACCGGCACTGGGCCGACGAGGTCGGCGTGCAGGACTGGAACCTGCTGCTGCCGCGCCTGCTCGCCACCTGGGAGATGGACGACGCGCACGGCTGACGCCGCCACTCAGGGCCGTCGCAGCGCGTGCAGCAGGATCAGCAGCTGCGCGGTGTAGTAGGTGGCCAGCACGCCCAGGCTGGCCAGCGGCAGCGGCGTCACGAAGCGGTTGATCGCCAGCAGGCTGTCGCTGAGCATGAAGAAGCCCGCGCCGACCGCCACCGCGATGGCGGCGGGCGACCCGCGCTCGCAGGCCCGGCCGATCGCCTGGGCGGTCATCAGCGCGATCACGACGACATAGGCCGCGACCGCCACGCGCATCACCGCATCCGGCAGGCCCGGCAGGATCACCAGGTACATGCCGGCGCCCAGCGCCAGCGTGGCCACCAGCGCGCCGCGGCTGGCGAACCACCGGGTGCCGGCGCGGAACAGCGCGATGTAGCACAGGTGCGCCACCAGGAAGGACGCCAGCCCGGGAATGAACCACTGCGCGCCGGGCAGCATCAGGAACACGTCGCCGGCCAGCGAGGCCAGCAGCGCGCCGCACAGCAGCCCGCGTTCACCGCTGGCCGGCTGCGTGAAAACCACCGCCAGCGCCAGCAGCATCGTCAGCGGCTTGGCAACCTGGTGCGCGCCGACCAGGCCGAGCGTGCTGGTGACGGTGGACGCCACCGCGGCCAACAGGGTCAGCTGGCCCAGCACCGACAGCCGGCCCTGCAGCAGGGCCCCCAGGGCCCAGAAGCAGGCGGCCAGCGCGGCGCTCAGCACCGCTGTCTGCGTGCGGGGCCAGACATCCGAGAACCATAGCACGGCGGCCACGCCCGCCAGCAGCGCCAGGAACTGGCCACCGGCCAGCCAGGCCACACCGGTGGCCAGCGGCGGGTCAAAGCGCTGCACCGCCTGCAGGTCGAAGGCCGGTTTCGGGAAGCGCTCGGCCAGATCGGCCGGCCGCCAGCCGGGCGGCTTGAACCACAGGCGCAGCTTGTCGGCCCAGCGGCGGGTGCGCCAGCTGTCGCGCAGCAGCGCCGCATAGACCTCGGCATTGGCCCACAGCGGGTCCCAGCTGCGCAGGTCGGCCCGGGTGCCATAGACGCAGGGTTCGTCCTCCTCGCGGAAGCTGCCGAACAGCCTGTCCCACAGGATCAGGATGCCGCCATAGTTGCGGTCCAGGTAGCGGTCGTTCACGGCATGGTGCACACGGTGGTTGCTGGGCGAGCAGAACACGCGGTCGAACCAGCCCAGCTTGCCGACCAGCTCGGTGTGGACCCAGAACTGGTAGAGCAGGTCGATCAGGGCGACGATGCCCATGATCAGCGGCGGCACGCCGGCCAGCGCCATCGGCAGGTAGAAGACCCAGCCCAGCAGGGCGCCGCTGCTGGTCTGGCGCAGCGCGGTGGACAGGTTGTAGGCCTGGCTCTGGTGGTGCACCACATGTGCCGCCCAGAATACCGCCACCTCGTGGCCGGCGCGGTGCAGCCAGTAGTAGCAGAAGTCGTAGAACACCAGCGCCAGCAGCACGCCCCACCAGGTGCTCCAGAACGGCAGGTTCGGCCAGGGCGCGAGCGAGTCGTAGACGGCGGTGTAGATGCCCAGGCTCAGCAGCTTCGTGAACAGCCCGTTGAGCTGGCTCAGGATGCCCAGGCTGATGCTGCTGATCGCGTCATTGAGCCGGTAGACCGCCCGGCCCCGCACCCGGCTCCAGGCGAACTCGGCCGCGATCATCAGCAGGAAGACCGGCGTGGCCAGGACGATGATCTGGCTGGCGGTCATGGGCGGTGGGTCGTCAAGCGGTTTCCTCGTCGCGCGGCGCGTCTTCCTCCAGGTGGGCGGTGTCGGCCCAGCCGACGACCGTCATGCCCTCGGGAGTCCACAGCAGCCGGTTGATGCTGGCGTTGCCGAGCGTCCAGGTGCGCGGTGCGCGGATGTCCAGCCGGGCGGCGCAGCGGTACAGCGCGTCCAGCACGCCACCGTGCGCGACCAGCACGATCTGCCCGCCCAGGTGCCGGCGCGCCAGCTCGTGCGCGGCGCGCTCGACACGTTCGCGCACCTGCAGCAGGGTTTCGCCCTCCGGCGGCGCCCAGTGCGGGTCGCGCTCGCGCCAGCGGGCAGTCTCGGCCGGCCAGTGGGCCTCCAGCTCGGTGAAAGTCTTGCCCTGGAACAGACCGAAACCACGCTCGCGCAGACCGGGCTCCATCACGGTGGGCAGGCCGACTGCCTGCGCGATCGACTGGGCGGTGTCCCAGGCGCGCAGCAGGTCGCTGGTGTAGATGGCGTCGATCTGCTCGCTGGCGGCCAGCGCGCGCGCCAGGCGCTGGGCCTGCCAGCGGCCGGTCTCGTTCAGCGGGATGTCCAGCTGGCCCTGGATGCGGGTGTCGACGTTCCAGGCCGTTTCGCCATGGCGCACGGCGATGATGCGGGTCACTTGCATGGGCGGATTCCAGAAATGGCTGTCAGCGCGGGATCTCGATCACGACGCGCCGGGTGCCGGCCGGCGGGTTCGGGAAACCCTGCAGCGCGGCGCGCAGCATGGCCGGCAGCACGGCCTCGTCATCCGGCCAGCCACTGTCATGCCGGGCACGCGTCTCGAACACGACCGCGCCGTCGGACAGGCGCCGCAGCACCAGCGCGATCTCGCGCCGGTAGTACGGCGCGTCGAAGCGCAGGTCCAGCGCGTAGTGGTGCATCGTCATGCCGTAGCGGCCGATGATCGCGTAGGGCCGGGCCACACCGGCCACATAGCGCGGGTCGTCCCAGGGCGACTGCGGGTCCCGGAAGCTGCGCAGTTCCAGTTGCAGCGCATGGGTGGGGGCGGTGTCGTCGCGCTGCAGGCCGGCCTCGGCCAGCACCGGGCCGGCCAGGGCCTCCAGTGCAGCGGTCGGCCCGGGCAGCGCCTGCTGCGAGGGCAGCCGCTCGAAGCGGTAGCGCACCGGCACGCTCAGCGCGGGCGCCGTGGCGGCGGTGTAGGCCGTCACGTCGGAGTCGACGATGCGCATGCCGGAGCAGCCGGCCAGGGCCAGCAGGGCGGCCAGCAGCAGCCACCGCAGCCCGGCGGCGTACGGCCTCATTCGAAGCGCACCACCTGCAGCTCGGGCACCGTGGCCGCTGCCGGGTAGTCCTCGGGGTCGAAGGCGCGGTCGCCGTCGTCGCTGGAGACACCGGTGGCCCGCAGCCCCTGGAAGTCGAAGCGCCGGCTGTCCATCAGGTGCGAGGGCGTGACGTTCTGCAGCGCGGAGAACATGCTCTCGATGCGGCCGGGGAACTTCTTCTCCCAGTCCTGCAGCATCTGCCCGACCTGCTTGCGCTGCAGATTGGTCTGGCTGCCGCACAGCGTGCACGGAATGATCGGGAACTGCCGGTGCGCGGACCAGCGGGTCAGGTCCCGCTCCGCGACCAGCGCCATCGGGCGGATCACGATATGCCGGCCGTCGTCGCTGACCAGCTTCGGCGGCATGCCCTTGAGCTTGCCGCCGAAGAACATGTTCAGGAAGAAGGTCTGCAGGATGTCGTCGCGGTGGTGTCCCAGCGCGATCTTGGTCGCGCCGAGTTCGTCGGCCACGCGGTACAGGATGCCGCGGCGCAGCCGGCTGCACAGGCTGCACAGCGTCTTGCCCTCCGGGATGACGCGCTTGACGATGGAATAGGTGTCCTGGTTCTCGATATGGAACGGTACGCCGAGCTCGCCCAGGTAGCGCGGCAGCACGTCCTCCGGGAAGCCGGGCTGCTTCTGGTCCAGGTTGACGGCGATCAGGTCGAAGTGCACCGGTGCGCGGGCCTGCATCTTCAGCAGGATGTCCAGCATGCCGTAGCTGTCCTTGCCGCCGCTGACGCAGACCATGACCTTGTCGCCCTCCTCGATCATGTTGTAGTCGGTGATGGCCTGGCCGACCAGGCGGCACAACCGCTTCTCGAGCTTGTGGGTCTCGCGTTCGATCATCACCATTGCCCGGTCTCCACGCGGATCGCGACTTCGCAGTCGTCGAAGATCTCCAGCTTGGCGATCTTGACCCGCACGCCGACGACGCCGGGCAGCTGCATCAGCCGGCGGGCCAGCTTGCCGATCAGCGTCTCGAGCAGGTTCACATGCCGCTCGGTGCACTCGTCGATGATGATCTGGCGGATCTTGCGGTAGTCCAGCACATGGTTGATCTCGTCGTCCACCGGGTGCAGGGCCTGCGTGCCCAGGTTCAGCTCGGCGTCCACCTGGATCGGCTGGGGGGCGAGCTTCTCGGCGTCCAGGATGCCCAGGTTGGCGGCGAAGCGCAAGCCGGTGAGCGTCAGGATCTGCGTGCCGCGGGCCTTGTTCATGAAGCGGTTTCCTAAAGAGAGAGGGAGCGCCGCGCGGCGGCTACATCAGCGAGAAATCGCGCTCGAAGCGCATCAGGTGCTGGCCGCCGTCGACCAGCAGCGTGGTGCCGGTGATCGAGCGGTTGTCCAGCGCAAAGCGTACTGTCGCGGCCACGTCCTCAGGTGTCGAGGAGCGCTCCAGCAGCGCCATCTTGTGCCGCTCCTGGAACTGCGCGTCCGTCAGCAGCGTGCTGGTCAGCGTGAGGCCGGGCGCCACGCCGACGACCCGCAGGGTCGGCGCCAGCGCCAGCGCCAGCATCGTCGTGGCGGCCTCCAGCGCAGCCTTGGACA
Source organism: Rhodoferax sp. (assembly GCA_016790475.1). GTDB lineage: Bacteria > Pseudomonadota > Gammaproteobacteria > Burkholderiales > Burkholderiaceae_C > CAISIP01. The sequence goes on from JAEUOX010000088.1 coordinate 25,535, forward strand.
GCGTGTAGCTGAAGAAATCCGGGTTCTGGTTCCACAGCTTCTGGTCCAGCAGGTTCACGACGGCGCCGCGGGCCGCGGCATCACCGCCGCCGCGGCGCTCCTGCACATGGCTGTGCAGCGCCTGCGCCAGCAGGATCGCGGCGCCGGCATTGCTGCGCATGTGCTTTTCCATCGCCGCGAAGCCGAAGCTGGACACATCATCGTGCTCGAACGTCGAGGCGCTGTTGACGACCGCGTCCAGGTGGCCGAAATGCGCGACCACCTTCGGCACCAGATTGCGTACCGCCGTCTCGTTGCCCAGGTTGGCCCGGAAGGTGCTGCTGTTGCCGGAGATCTCGGCGCATTCCCGGCTGGTGCGGCGAGCGTCCTCGACGGAATCCCGGTAGTGCACCGCCACCTGCCAGCCCGCATGGGCCAGCGCCAGCGCGATCTCGCGCCCCAGCCGCTTGGCGGAGCCGGTCACGAGCACGGTGCGGGTGGGAGAGGACATTCGCGGACAATCCGGGCCAGATGGAAACAGTGCCAAGTTTAACGAGCGGCCTGGGCGCGCACCTGCGGGAGGTCATCGCCGCGCAGGGCGGCTGGATCGGCTTCGACCGCTTCATGCACGAGGCGCTCTACGCGCCCGGACGGGGCTACTACGCGCGGGACGCCGGGCAGTTCGGGCGTCGACCGTCCCCGACCGGTGGCGGGGATTTCGTCACGGCACCCGAAATGAGCCGTTTCTTTGGCGCCACACTGGCGGTGCAGGTCGCGCAGGCGCTGCAGCAGACCGGCACCCGCGAGATCTGGGAATTCGGCGCCGGTTCGGGCGCGCTGGCCGACCAGCTGCTGACGGCGCTGGGCCCGCAGGTGGAGCGCTACACGATCGTCGATGTGTCCGGCAGCCTGCGCGCGCGCCAGCGGGACAGGCTGCGGGCCCATGCCGGCCGGGTGCACTGGGCCGACGCGCTGCCGCCGCAGCTGGCGGCCGTCGTGGTCGGCAACGAGGTGCTGGACGCGATGCCGGTGCAGCTGCTGGCGCGCCAGCGTGGCACATGGCAGGAACGCGGCGTGTCCGTCGATCCCGCCTCGGATGCGCTGGCCTGGCAGGACCGCCCGAGCGGCCTGCGCCCGCCGCTGGAGATCCCCGGGGCCCACGACTACCTGACCGAGATCCATCCGCAGGCCGAGGGCTTCGTGCGCCTGCTCGGCGACCGGCTGGCGCGTGGCGCGGTGTTCCTGATCGACTACGGGTTTCCGGAGCGGGAGTACTACCACCCGCAACGCAGCATGGGCACCGTGATGTGCCACCGCGGCCACCGGATGGACGCCGACCCGCTGTCTGACGTTGGCGAGAAGGACATCACCGCGCATGTGAACTTCACCGGCCTCGCGCTGGCCGCGCAGGAACTGCCGGATTTCGGCGTGCTGGGCTACACCTCGCAGGCGCGTTTTCTGCTGAACTGCGGCCTGCCAGGCTTGCTGGAGGGCGCCACGCTGGCCGAGCGCACGATGGCGCAGAAGCTGCTGATGGAGCATGAGATGGGTGAGCTGTTCAAGGTGATCGGCTTCTGGCGCGGCGCACCCTGGGAGGCCCTCGGCTTCGCCCAGGGGGACCGCACCCACACGCTGTAGGGCGCACCACGATGTTCCGCTGGCTGCTGGTCATCTTCCTGTCGCTGCTGCTGATCAACTGGGTGTCGCCCTTGATGGGCAGGCTGGGCTTCGGCAAGCTGCCCGGAGATTTCCGGTTCAAGCTGTTCGGGCGCGAATGGTTCATCCCGCTGACGACCACCGTGCTGCTCAGCGTGGTGGCGGCCTTGATCGCGAAGCTGGTATGAAGCACGCCGCGCTGCTGGCCATCATCTACCTGGCCTTCATCAGCCTGGGCCTGCCGGACGGCGTGCTCGGGGTGGCCTGGCCGGCGATGCGGCTGGCGCTGGACCAGCCGCTGGCGGCCGCCGGCCTGGTGACGATGATCGTGACCGCCTGCTCGTCCGCGTGCGGCCTGGCCAGCGGCTGGGTGCTGCAGCGCCTGGGGACCGGGCCTGTCGTGATGATCAGCGGGTTCCTGACCGGGCTCAGCCTGCTGGGCTTCGCCTGGGCGCCCTCGATGGCCTGGGTGCTGCTGTTCGCGGTGCCGCTGGGGCTGGGGGCCGGCTCGGTCGACGCGGGCCTGAACCATTTCGTTGCCGAGCACTACAGCTCGCGCCACATGAACTGGCTGCACGGCTGCTGGGGCATCGGCGCCACCGCCGGCCCGGTGATCATGGGCATGGCGCTGGCGGATGTGGCCGGCTGGCAGGGCGGGTATCTGGTGATTGCCGGCATGCAGCTGCTTCTGGCGGTGCTGTTTCTCGCGAGCCTGCCGCTGTGGCGTAGCGAGGCCACCCACCCCGACCGGCCGGCCGCTGCCGACGCGGAACAGCGGCGGCAGCGCCCGACGCCCGCCTGGGCGGCCTGGCTGGCGCCCTCGCTGTACCTGCTATATGCGACGGTGGAAATCGGCACCGGGCTGTGGGCGGCCAGCATCCTGGTCAACGGGCGGGGCCTGGATTCGACGACCGCCGGGCTCTGGGTGTCCGGCTTCTACGGCGCCATCATGGGCGGGCGCTTCGCGATCGGGCTGGTGTCCGCGCGGCTCGGCAATCGGCGCCTGGTGCGCCTGGGCGTGCTGGTCGCGATGGCCGGTGCGCTGCTGTTCGCCTGGCCGGGCCTGCCGCCCCTGCTGAGCCTGGCCGGGCTGGTCTTGCTCGGACTGGGCTGCGCGCCGATCTATCCGAGCCTGATGCACGAGACCACCCGCCGCTTCGATGCGGCCACCGCCCGCCGGGTGGTTGGCCGGCAGGTCGCCTTCGGCTCGGGCGGTGGCGCGCTCGGACCGGCGGCGCTGGGCCTGGTCGGCGCGCAACTCGGGCTGGGCGCGATCATGCCGGCCGTGCTGCTGGCTCTGGCGCTGCTGCTGGCCTTGAGCGCCTGGCTGGATCGGGTGACCTGACCGCAGCCGGCGGGCTCCGTCCGCCTCGGGCCTTGAAGACCGGCGGGCCTGTCGCCATATCTTCGGCATATCCAACTCTTCAGCAGCCTGCGTGCCGCGGACCTGACAAGCCCGGCCGGCACCCGGACCGACCCCACCATGAGCCAGCTCCAGCACATCGTCTGCCCGCATTGCCACACCACGAACCGGCTGGCGATCGAGGATTTCGACAACGAAGCCGATTGCGGCAAATGCCACCAGCCATTGTTCACGGCGCATCCGGTGCCCCTCGATGAGGCCGCCTTCGAGCGCCATGTGGGCCGCAGCGACATCCCTGTGCTTGTCGATTTCTGGGCGCCCTGGTGCGGCCCCTGCCGGCAGATGGCACCAGCCTTCGAGCAGGCGGCGGCGCAGTTGGAGCCGCAGGTGCAACTGGCCAAGGTCAACACCGAAGAGGCGCAGAACCTGGCCGCACGCTTCAACATCCGCAGCATTCCGACACTGGCGCTGTTCCGGGGCGGGCGCGAGATCGCCCGCCAGCCGGGGGCGATGGGTGCGGCCGACATCGTCCGCTGGACGCGGGCGAAGTTGCGGTAGCCGCGCGTTGCCGGGGCTACCCGGGCGTTGTCGCGCGTCGCGGCAGGCGCAGTCCGGTGGGGCCTCCCACGCGGCTTGGGCAATGCAACCACGACACAACATGCGGAGCCGCGATGCACGGGCAAATCCCCTCCGACCTGCCCCAATCTCTGGTCCAATCGCCAAAGCAGCCCGAGGATCCGCCACCCGTGACCACCAGCCCGCCACAGTCATCCCCCATGCGAACCCTGCGCCCCTGGGGCTGGTATGAAACCATCGCCGAGCAGCCCGGGCACAAGGTCAAGCGAATCGGTGTTCTGCCGGGGCAGCAGATCAGCCTGCAGAAGCATGCACATCGGGCCGAGCACTGGGTTGTCGTGGCCGGGCTTGCATGGGTTACGGTGGATCGCTGGCAAGGGGAGCTTGCGGTCGGGCAGCATGTGGACATTCCGCTGGGCGCCGTGCACCGGCTTGCCAACCGGACAACCGGACGTGTCGAGATCGTCGAGGTGCAATGGGGCGAGCACCTGTCGGAGGACGACATCGTGCGGCTGCAGGACGACTACGGCCGCGGTCCGGTGGGCGAGGCAGGCGGGTCAGACGTGTCAGGCGAAAATGCCGGCTGACCGGGCGGCCATGGCTTGTGGCCTGCCTGCCTTGGGGCTGATGGAATCGCTGGATCTGCACCGTGAACACATTTTCTGAACAACAGGATGCCACGGCATCGCTATTCGCGTCCTTTGCCGGCGTCAAGGCCTGCGTGGACGTGGGCGGCACCAAGATCGCCGTCAGCGTGGCCGACCGGCACGGTCTGCACGGGCGGGTGGTCGAGCCCACGGTGCGGGAGGGCGCGGCCGATGCTCTCGGTCAGCAGGTGCTGCGCATGGTCGCGGCGAGCTGTGCCAGCGCGGGCCTGCCGGTGGCCGCGGTCAACGCGGTCGGCGTGTCGAGCTGCGGCCCCTTCGTTCTGCGCGACGGCTGCGTAGAGCTGGCGGCACCCAACATCTGCGGCGGCCTGGCCGGGCCGGCGCGCGGCCTGCCCAACACCTGGACGAGCGCGATCCTGGAGGCCCCGCTGCGGGGGGCCTTCCCGCAGGTGCGGGTTGCCAACGACGGCATCGCCGCCCTGGAGGCGGAGCGCCGCTGGGGCGCCCTGCAGGGGCTGGACCACTGCGCCTATGTGACCTGGAGCACCGGCATCGGCATGGGCCTGTGCGTCGACGGACAGGTGCTGCGCGGCAAGAACGGCAATGCGGGACACGCCGGCCACATGTTCGTCAGCGACAACGACGACGCGCTGTGTGGCTGCGGCAACATCGGTGACGTCGAGGGCCTGATCGCCGGCAACGCGATCCCGCGGCGGTTCGCCGGCCAGGGTTATGCCGACGCCGCCGCGCTGCTGACGGCGGCCCGCCAGGGCGATACCGCGGCGCTGCTGCTGGTGGACGACCTGTGCCGCATCATGGGCCGCACGCTGTACAACCTGGTGGCCACGCTGGACCTGCAGCGCATCAGCATGGGCGGCAGCGTGTTCTGGCACCACCGGGACTTCCTGCTGCCGCGGGTGCAGCGGCACATTCATGCGCACCTGGCACCCCTCACGGCGGGCTGCACGCTGGTGCCGGCCGGACTGGGCGAGCGGGTCGGCGACTATGCCGCGCTGGCCCTGGTGCGCTGAGGCGCAGCCCGCAGGCGGCTGGTCAGGGCGAGATCGTCCAGGTGTGGCCGCACTGCCGGCAGCAGACCCGGGAATCCCCGGTACGGCGGTCCTCCTCGACCAGCGACAGGTTCCCGTAGGCCTTGCAATTCGGGCAGTTGGCCTGGTCGGCCACCTGCTCAGCGTGCATCAGCAGGTACAGGTAGCGCCGTAGCGACCACACGCCGATTCCGCCGCTGATCAGCACGAAGGTGGCATTCGCCAGCTTGCCACCCTGGCTCGCACCCTGGAAGGCCTCCATCGCGGCCATCAGGGCGATCACGCAAAGAAAGGCCAGCAGCATGTGGGCATGGCTGCTGAGCAGTTCGCGCTCGTACCATTTGCGGAAACCCACCCGCCGGATGCCGTCGGCCAGAGAGCGGTTGAGCAAGTTCATGCTGGCATGCTCGCACAAAGCACTGCCCGACGGATTTCCTCCGGTATTGGGGCCCGGCCTTGTCTCAGCGCGATGCCAGCGCCCGCGCCATGACGTCGAACAGGCGGTCCGGGTCCAGCGGTTTGGCCAGATGGTCGTTCATGCCGGCGGCCAGGCAGGCATTGCGATCGTCCTCGAACGCGTTGGCCGTCGTCGCGATGATGCGGGTGTGGCGGTTGCGGTCTCCCTGCCGGATGCGCCGGGCGGCCTCCAGCCCGTCCATCACCGGCATCTGCATGTCCATCAGGATCAGGTCGAAGTCGCGTGCCTGCGCTGCGGCCACCGCCCGCGCGCCGTCCTCGGCGACCTCCACCTGGCATCCGGCTCGCGCAGCAGCTCGACGCAGATTTCGCGGCTGATCGGTTCGTCCTCGGTCACCAGGATTCGTGCGCCGGCGTGGACCTGGCGGAACCGGGCTTCCGCGCTGGCGTCCATCGGTGGGGTGGCCAAGGTGCCGGTGGGCCCGTGCAACAGCGGGAGCTGCACGAAGAAGCGCGTGCCGACCCCCGGCTGGCTGTCCACGCCGATATGGCCACCCATGCGCTCGGCCAGCCGCTGCGCGATGACCAGTCCAAGCCCGGTGCCGCCAAACCGCCGCGTGGTGGAGCTGTCCCCCTGCTCGAACGGCCTGAACAGCCGCGCGACCTGCTCCTGCGACATGCCGATGCCGGTGTCCTGCACCTCGGCATGCAGGACCGTTTCCGTGGCCCCGACATCCAGCCGCAGGCGCACGGTGACCGAACCTGCCTGCGTGAATTTCACCGCGTTGCCGACCAGGTTGAGCAGGATCTGCCCCACCCGCAGCGGATCGCCGCTCAGGTCGCGCCCGCGGTCTGCCGGTGACAACGCGTAGTGCAGCGCCAGGCCCTTGGATCGCGCCTGGTCGGCGATCTGCCTGTCGAGCCCCTCCACCACATCTGCCAGCGTGAACCGGATGTTCTCCAGGGTCAGGCGGTTGGCCTCGATCTTCGCGAGGTCCAGGATGTCGTTGATCAGCGCCAGCAGCCGCTGCGACACCAGCCGGGACTTCTGCAGATAGCCCTGCACGGTGGCGTCTCCGGTTCGGCGCAAGGCCAGCGCATTGAGCCCCAGGATGCCGTTCAACGGCGTGCGCAGCTCGTGCGACATGTTGGCCAGGAACACCGACTTGGCGCGGTTGGCGGCCTCGGCGGCCTCCTTCGCGACCGACAGATCCCGGGTGCGCTCGCGTACGAGCTCCTCCAGATGGTCCCGGTAATGGCGCAGCGCGATATCGTCCTCGCGCAGCTGGCTGAACATCGCCGCCAGCTGGCTGGCCTGGGCCATCCGCTCGGGGAGGTCGCGCGCGAGCATGCCCACCACGTCGAGCTCGGCCAGCGACCAGGGCTGACAGCGGCCGCGCCAGGACTCGGACCACAGCGCGAAGGACTTGCGCGGCGTGAGTCGCGCTTCCCCGGAGCTGTCGTGCATCAGCCCGTCCTGGTAGTTCCCCGCCCAGCGGATGGTGCGCACGCGCTCTGCGCGCAGCCAGATGATGGCGTTGCGCATGCCGTCGGAAGGTGGCGTTGCCAACAGGCCCGCCACCTGCGTCGCGTAGCTGGCCGCGGGAGGGAAGTCGCGTGCCAGGAAGTCGGTATGCGGCAGCTCGTGCGCAGGCAGCGTGGCCAGCCAGGCCAACAGGGGCGCGATCGCGTCTGCCGGTGGGACTTCGCCGTGCGTGAAGTGCTCGCCTTCGACGATCCCGATGACACCGGTGGCGCCCAGCAGCGTCTGCAGCCGTGCCAGCAGGCCGGGCAGCAGGCGTGCCACCGGCTGGTCCGGCATGTGCCGCTGCAGCTCGCCAGTCACCTGCAGGGCCGCCTGGGTGAGGCGGTCGCGTGCGACGGCTTCCAGCGCAGACAGGCGCGAGGAGACCAGCTGGCTGATCAGCTTGCCGGCTTCGCGTACCGCCATCGAGACCTGCCTGGGGCTGCGATGGTGACAGGTCACCATGCCCCACAGGTGGCCATCCTCCAGCAGCGAAATGACCAGCGATGCGCGCACGCCGATGTTGCGCAGGTATTGCACATGGATGGGCGACAGGCTTCGGATGGCGGAGTGGCTCAGGTCCACCGGCAGGCCGGTGTCAGGCAGCACGGCCGGCTCCAGCGGCACCGGGACGGATTCCGTGTCTGCCACGATGCGCACCAGATTGATCGTGTACAGGCGGCGCGCCTGGGGGGGAATGTCGCTGGCCGGAAAGCGCATGCCCAGGAAGTCCTGGGCGTCCGGTGCACGGCTTTGGGCGATGACCTCGCCGTCGCCATCGGCCTCGAACTGGCAGACCATCACGCTGTCGTACCCGAACAGCTCGCGCACCGCCTGAGCGACATTGCTGAAGTAGGTTTCGCTGGCGTCCGCCAGCTGCGCTGCGAGCATCGCGTGCAGCGTCTGGACCAGCAGGTCGTCGAGGCGGCCGTGCAGGTGCGCGCCGGTATTGCGCTCCAGCTCCAGCACCGCCAAGCTGCCCGACAGGTAGGCATGGGCCATCAAGGTCTGGGGCTGGCCGCCGTGCGTCACGTGCAGCCGGCCAGCGGCTGGCCCCTGCGTGTGGGCCTGTGCCAGCAGCAGGTCGATCGTGTCCATGTCGATGCCCGCCATCAGGCGGGCCAGGGGCTGCCCGATCAGGTCCTTCGGCACGGCATCGAGGAAGGCGTCCAGGTTGCGGCTGACCTGCCGGATGTTCCGCGTGCCCCCGGGCTGGAACGCGACCAGTGCACCATGCGGCTGCACCGCGCCGAGCTGGTGGATCGGCTCGGCGGCGCAGTCGCGCAGCGCCTGTTCGAAATCGGCAGCACTTGCCTGCTGCATGGTGGCGATCCCCTCCCTGTCTTTCCGGCATTTTCCCCGCATTATGCGAATCGCAGCCCGTGCCACCCCCCGGTCTGGTCAAACTTTGTGCTGTGGGCGCGCGGCCCGGCCGCCGGCGTCAGCGCCGCAGCTTCAGCGCCAGCACCTTGTCGGCGACACAGCGGCCCTGCACCTTGCCGCCCTCCACGCCGAAGCCGAAATGGATGCCGGCGTACAGGCGGGAGCGCGCCGCCTCGTCCGCCGCCGCCTGGAAGCTGTCGAAGCTGCGCGGCCCCCAGCCCCGGTCGTTGTGCGTGTTGTCGGTGAAGCGGGTCTGCCCGCCGAAGACCTGCGCCAGTACCCGGGCCGCCGCGCTGGATTGCACCGAATGGCCGGACGGATATTCCGGGAACGGCGGCGTGTCCATCAGCGTGGGGACCCAGGCGCTGTCGAACACCAGTTGCACATAGGTCACCGGGCGCAGCACGTTCAGGCTGTACTTGGTGGCCCAGCCGGCCACGAAGGCGTCCGACATCGCCATGTTCAGCAGCGCCAGGGTCTGTGCCGCCTCCGCCAGGCTGGCGCGGCGCTGCTTGAGCAGGTCGTTCGCGATGAAGGCCCAGTGGCCGGCCGGCGTGGGCGTCTTGCCCGGATCGTCGGCCCAGTACAGCGCGAACTGCCGTTGCTCCTGGGTGGCCCGGTTGCTGATGTCGTAGACCTCGCGTGCGTTGCGGTGGAACTCCGAGCCGGCTTCTTCCGAATAGGGCGGCGGAGGCGGCGCGGGGCACTCCTTCGCGCTGCGCAGCACGAAGGGCCGGTTGTCGCCCCAGCGCGGCAGCAGGGCCGGCGCAAAGGCGGGCGGCGTGGCACTCCACTGGCCCGGGCCGCCGGGGGGCACATAACGCGCCTGGTCGCGTCGCAGCGGGCCCCAGGCCTCGTGGCCGCCGTCGGTGCGGGCCCAGGTCATGATGGCCATCGCCATCAGGCGGCCGAAGGTCTCGGAGCGGTTGCTGATCTCGGGCGTCAGCGCGGCCGGGTCGAAGTCCTGCCCGTACTTGAGCGCCATGTTGCGCTCCAGCAGATCGATGCGGGCCTTGTTCTCGGCGCTCGCATGGGGGAACATCATCCGGTTCATCGTCGCCAGCGCTGCGTTCGCCACGGTGGGCCAGTGCAGCGGCTCATCCGGCTGGGCCCAGGGCAGGGAGCTGAGTTCATTGAGCTGCCCGGCCAGGCTGTGGTGCTCCGGCATGCCCGGCACGACCGACTCGTACAGCACCAGGCCCAGGTAGCCCAGCGCGCGCGCCGCGACCGGCGGGCTGAAGCCCGGCGTCTGCTGGATGATCTGCAGGCTCAGGCTGAACCAGTCGTTGGCGACACTGGCGCTGTAGGCCTGGGCGGGGCGGGCTGCGGGGGGCGCCGGCTGGGCCACGGTCGGTGCACTGGACAGCAGGCCGGCCAGGGCCAGCAGCAGCGCGCCGGCCCTCATGGTGCCCTCCAGGGATTGGTGCCGGATTGCCGGTCGACGACGTAGAAGGCGTTGGCCGCGACCTCCTGCCAGGGGCCCCAGCTGCCATGCGGCCACTGGACCCGCAAGCGGACCTTCTGCGCCGCGCCCAGCCCGAAATGCATCCAGCCGAGGTGGCCGCTGGCATGGCCGCCGCCGATGGTCAGCTCCTGGCGCAGTACCGTGCTGCCCAGATCCACCTCGACCCAGGCGCCGATCGCGTCCCGGTTGCCGCCGGGCTGGCGCAGCCGCAGCTGCAGCCAGCCGCCGGGCGACTGCGGCTGATCAGCGGTGCCGGTGCCGAGGTTGCGCCACAGCTGCGCCTTGTCCCAGCGGTTGACCACCAGCATGTCGAGCAGGCCGTCGCCGTTCAGGTCCACCAGCAGGCCGCCGCGCCCGCGCCGGTAGCTCGCCACCCCCGCCTGCTGACCCGCTTCGACGAAGCGCCCGTCGGGCTGCTGCAGCAGCAGGTTGTTCGGGTCGAGCAGCGCGAAATCCGGCATCGTGGAGACGTTGCCCTTGACGATGAAGAGATCGGCCAGGCCGTCGTGGTTGACGTCGGCGAACTGCGCATGCCAGGCGGTCGACGGATGGATGTCGCCGCCGGCGTAGGGCCGGTGGGCCGTGACGCCACGCTTGTAGGCGATGTCGCTGTAGCTCGGCTGACGGCCATCGCCATCGAGCTTCTGCAGCTTGTTGTCGGCCATGCTGGTCAGGTAGATCTCCGGCTTGCCGTCGCCGTCCAGGTCCTGGCTGGCGATGCCCATGCCCCAGATCTGCAGCGGCTTCCAGCCCTGCTCCGCGGTGTAGAGCACCGGCGGCGCGCCGGGCACCATGCGCCAGAGCTGCTCCTGGCCGCCCTTGTAGAACTCACGGTCGTTGCTGACGCGCAGGTCCGCCTGGCCGGTGCGCCCCCAGTCGGAGAACAGCATCGACAGCGCGCAGTGGCCCGGCACGAGCGGCGTCGCTGCGCCGAAGCGCCGGGCGCCGGCCGGTGCCGGCCGGAGCAGCACGCCCGGTGTGCAACTGCCCCAGGGGAACTCCGGCTTGCTGCGGTCGACATAGGTGCCGATGGCCAGCGTGGGCCATTCCTGGCCGCGCTCCCAGGTGGCGGCGAAGGCGCTGTGCAGCGCGTTCGCCGTCTGTACGCCCCATTTCTCGGTGGCGCGTTCGAACTGGCAGCCGCCCAGGCCGCGGAACACCTGCACTTCGCCGACGCGCAGCACGACCAGGTCGGCCTGGCCGTCGCCGTCGACATCCAGCGGGTAGGCGCCGTTGGCGCCGGTCAGCTCCAGCCCGGAGCGCTGCTCCTGCAGCTTGATCGGCCCGCCCCGCGTGCTGCGGTTGCGGTAGAAGCGCGCCTTGTTGACGCCGCCGGTGACATAGATCTCGGGCAGACCGTCGCCATCGCAGTCGAACGCGGCCACGCCGCCACCGGTCTGGAACTCGTTGTCGCCCTCGAAGCGGCTCTGCAGGCCGGCGGTGTCGGTCTCCTCGATGAAGCGCGGGATGACCGGCGCGTCCGCCGCGCCTGCGTTGAATGCCAGCGCGGCCAGGACGGTGGAGCAGAGGGTGCGCCGCATGTCACACCCCGACCCAGCCGCCGGTCTTCTCGGAGGCATAGAGCGCATCGATCACCCGCATGTTGCGCTCGGCGTCGTCGATGCCGTAGGGCAGGTCGATCTCGCCGCGCACGACGCGGGAGAACACGTCGCCCTGCAAGCCGTACATGTTGCACGGAGGAATCGTTTCGGCCTGGATCCTGCTGCCGTCCAGCGCGGTTCCGTCATCGATCAGCAGGTCGGTCGCGCCACCGAGCGGCGCATTGAACGGGATGCGGACCTCGATGCGCCGGCGCTCACCGCAGACATGCACGCGCTGGTAGGGCACGACCTGCGTGGCGGCGGTGAAGTCCAGCCGCCGGCCGTCGCCGAAGTCGAGCAGCGCGCTGATGACCCGGTCGGTGCCGAACTCCGGGTCGCGGTCGACCAGCGCGACCACGCGCTGCGGCTCGGCGTCCCACAGGTAGCGCGCCGTGACGATCGCATAACAGCCGATGTCGTACAGCGCGCCGCCACCCTGGTCCGCGTGGTTGCGGATGTTGGCCGCGTCGCGGTTGAAGTACGAGAAATAGCTCTGGATCGAGCGCACCGCGCCCAGCTCGCCGCTGCGCACCAGCTGCCGCACCCGCTCCCACTGCGGATGGAAGCGCACCATGAAGGCCTCCATGATGTGCACCTTGCCCGCCACCTCGCGCAGCGCGGCGATCTCGTCGGCCCGCAGCGCCATTGGCTTCTCGCACAGCACATGCTTGCCGGCACGGGCCGCCTGCAGCGTCAGTGGCACATGCTGCTCGTTCGGCAGCGGGTTGTAGATGGCCTCGATGGCCGGGTCGGCGAACAGCTCCTCGTAGCTGCCATAGGCCCGCGCAATGCCCATCGCGGCGGCGCATTGCTGCGCGCGGGGCAGGGCGCGCGAGGCGATGGCCTGGATGTCGCAATGCTGCGCGGCCTGCATCGCCGGAATGACTTTCTCGCGGCCGATCTTGGCGGTGCTGAGGATGCCCCAGGCAACTTTTTTCATGCGGTCTCCGGCAATGTCAGCGTGGAATCCTGGCGCGGCCGCAGCGGCCGCAATGCATGGTGCCAGGCGGAGGCGGCGGCGCCGACCGCCGCGGCCAGTATGCCGTAGTGCGCCGCGCGTACCGACGGGGTCGGCACACCGGCGGCGCGGGCATAACCGGCCGCCACCTGCCGGGCGGTCTCCAGCAGGGCCGGATGCTGCGCGCAGGAGGCACCGCCCACCACCAGGCTGTGCGGGTTGAACATCACGTCCAGGTTCTGGATCAGCACGCCGAGCGCCTCGCCGCCGCGCTGCACCCCGCCGGCGCCAGCCAGCGCCCGTGCGCCGATGAAGGCCTCGGCGCAGCCGCGGCGGCCGCAGGAGCACAGCGGGCCGCCGACCTCCAGCACGCTGTGGCCGATCTCGCCGGCCATGCCGCGTGCGCCGGTGAAGAGGTGATCGTTCAGAACGACGCCGGCGCCCACGCCCACATCGCAGCTGACGAAGACCAGCGCCTGCGCGGCGGCATGCTCGGTGAACTCGTACTCGCCGAGCGCTCCGGCGTCGGCATCGTTGTGCAGGTACAGGCTGGCCGCCGGCACGCCGGCCGCCTGCAGCGCCTGCTGCAGCATCGCGAAGAACGGGGTGTCGCGCCAGCCGAGGTTCGGCGCGAAGCGCACCAGGCCGGCTGCCTCGTCGACGGCGCCGGGCAGGCAGACGCCCACGCCCGACAGTTCCAGGCCCTGGGCGGCCAGCGTCTGCCAGGCCTGGTGCACCAGCGCCGTGACCTGCCGGCAGACCGCAGGCGCATCGGTGGCGGCCAGTGGCTCCTGCAGGGCGTCCAGCACGCGCCCGACCAGCGACACGGTGACCACCCGCAGTTGCTGCACGCCGACCTCCACGCCGATCAGCGCCCGGTCCTGCGCGTTGACATGCAGCGGCGTGGAGGGCCGGCCCAGACCGTCCGCCGCGACGGGCGCGTCCGCCTCGCTGAGCCAGCGCTCGTCCAGCAGCTCGCGGACCAGCGCACTGACGGTGGACTTGGTCAGGCCGCTCTGCTGGGCCAGCCGCGCACGCGACAGGCCCGGCTGGCGGCGCAGCAGGCGCAGCAGCACGCTGCGGTTGATGCGCTTGAGCAGCTGCTGGTCGCCGGTGGTGCGCATCAGGCGACCTCCGCTCTTCGAGCTGCGGTGCGAGCTTGCTTGGGGCGGCCCGGCGCTGCGCTCATGGCCCGACCGTCAGCGCGCGGGCGTCGCCGGCCGCTCGGCCTGCGCCTTGCCCGGCGGCTGCTTGCCCAGGATGATCATGCCCAGCACCTCGTCTTCGGTCACGTCCTGCGTGCTGTAGGTGCCCACGAGCTTGCCGTTCTTCATGACCGACACCCGGTCGCTCAGCGCGAACACGTCATGCATGTCGTGGCTGATCAGGAAGATGCCGACGCCCTCGGCCTTGAGCTGCTGGATCAGGTTGCCGACCATCGCGGTTTCCTCCGGCCCCAAGGCGGCGGTCGGCTCGTCCATGATCAGGATCTTCGCGTTGAAATAGATCGCGCGCGAGATCGCCACCACCTGGCGCTGCCCGCCCGACAGGCGCCGCACCGGGATGCGCACATTCGTGAAGTTCTTGTTGAGCCGCTGGAAGACCTTGCGGGCCTCCGCGTCCATCCGGTGGTCGTCCAGCGTGCGCCACCGCGTCAGCAGCTCGCGCCCGAGGAACAGGTTGGCCACCGAGTCCAGGTTGTCCGCCAGCGCCAGCGTCTGGTAGATCGACTCGATGCCGGCACGCTGTGCGTCGGACGGCGTGCGGATGTGCGCCCGCTCGCCGTTGATCCGGACCTCGCCGCTGTCGATCGGGTAGGCACCGGCCAGCATCTTCATCAGCGTGGACTTGCCGGCGCCGTTGTGGCCCAGTACCGCCACCACCTCGCCCGGATAGAGGTTCAGGCTGACATCGTCGACCGCATGCACGCCGCCGAAGGCCTTGCGGATGTTGCGCAGCTCGACCAGGCAGCGGTTCCGGTCCACCTGCGGGTTCATGTTGCCTCCCCGGTCCACTTGCGATAAGCCACGTCGAACACCACGGCCAGGATGAGCACCTGGCCGATGATCACGTAGCGCGTGCCGATCGAGATGTCGAGCAGCAGCATGCCGCTGTCGATCGACTGCATGATCAGCGCGCCCAGCACCGAGCCGATGATCGTGCCGCTGCCGCCGGCAAGCGCCGTGCCGCCGATGACGGTCGCGGCAATGACCAGCAGCTCCAGGTTGTTGCCCAGCGAATTGGTGCCGGCATTGAGTCGGGAGATCGCCACGATCGCGGCGATCGTCGTGAGCACCGCCAGCAGCAGGAACAGCAGCAGCGTCACCCGGCGCACCGGAATGCCGACCAGCGCCGCCGCATCCGGGTTGCCGCCCATCGCGAAGATGTAGCGGCCGAAGCGGGTGCGGTGGACCAGGAAGGAGATCAGCAGCGCCACGGCGCCCCAGATCAGCACCGGGATCGGGATGCCCTGGGCCTCCGCCTTGCTGGGGATCCGGTAGGCGTTCATGACGGCCACGAAGGCCAGCACGATCGCGATCGGGATCAGCACCAGCACCGCGTCCAGCCAGGCCGGGTTGGTGGGCACGCCGTAGGCCTTCTTCGCGCGCCGGCGGCTGATGGTGGAGGCGATCAGTCCGGCGCAGATCAGCACGCCGACCAGCCAGCTGGCCTGCGTGCCGATGCCGCCGTCGATGCCGCCGCCGAGCTGCAGGAAGAACGGGTCGGAGATGGGCTGCGTCTTGCCGTCGGCCACCAGGTAGGCGGCGCCGCGGAAGGACATCAGGCCGCCCAGCGTGACGACGAAGGCCGGCACGCCGAGAAACGCCACCAGCGCACCCTGGTAGACCGCCACCGCGATCGCCGCCGCCAGGCCCGCCAGGCTGGCCGCCTGCCAGGACCAGTTCGCGGTGTACATCAGGAAGGCCACCAGCACGCCGACGAAGCCCATCACCGAGCCCACCGACAGGTCGATGTGCCGCGTCACGATGACCAGCACCATCACGGTGGCCAGGATGCCGACCACCGCCGTCTGCTGCGCGATGTTGTAGAGGTTCTCCGGCGACAGGAAAATGCCGTCGGACAGCACATGGAACACCACCGAGATGACGACCAGCACGCCGGACATCAGCACCATGCGCCAGTCCACCTGGGCGCGCTGCATCGCCTGCACCATCGAGCTCATGGCCACGTCCTCCTCTTGCGTTGAACTGGACCCGAAAACGGCACCGCGGGCCCGAGACCCGCGGTGCGCACCTCCGGAACCGGGCGGATCAGGGGTTTACTTGCAGACCGCAACCTTGGTGGCGTCCACACCCTTGCACAGCACATCCTTCTTGATGTAGCCGGCCTTCAGCACGACGTCCAGGTTGTCCTTCGTGACCGGGATCGGCTTCAGGAAGATCGACTTCAGCGTCATCTTCTTCGGGCCGCCGGACCAGTCGGTGGCACCGGTCACCGGCTTGCCGGCACCCAGCTCGACGGCCGCCTTGGCCGCGGCGGTGCCGAGGTCGGCGGAGTTTTTCCAGACCGAGACTGTCTGCGTGCCCAGCGCGACACGGTTCAGTGCGGCATGGTCGCCGTCCTGGCCGGACACCGGGATACCCTTGAGACCCTTGGCCGTCAGCGCGGCGACCACGCCGCCGGCCATGCCGTCGTTCTGGGCGACCACGGCGTCGACCTTGTTGCCGTTCTTCGTCAGGATCTGCTCCATGTTCTTCTGGGCGTTCTGGGGGTTCCAGCCGGACGTGAACTCCTCGCCGACGATCTTGATGTCGCCCTTCTTGATCGCATCGGCCAGCACCTCGCCCTGGCCTTCGCGCAGGAAGGCGGCGTTGTTGTCGCCCGGGTCGCCCTTGATGATCGCGTAGTTACCCTTGGGCTTCACCGCCATGATCGCGCGGGCCGTCATGCGGCCGACTTCCTTGTTGTCGAAGGTGATGTAGGTCACGCCGGGGGCCTCGAACAGGCGGTCGTAGGCGATTACCGGGATCTTCTGCTGCGCGGCCTTGTTGACGGCCGGCAGGATCGCGTCCTTGTCCTTGCCCAGGATGATCAGCACCTTGGCGCCCTTGGCAATCAGGCCGTCGATGTCGGCCAGCTGCTTTTCGGACGACGCGCCGGCATCGGCCATGATGTACTTGGCGCCCGACTTGGCGAGTTCGGCCTTGATGGCTGCCTCGTCGGTCTTCCAGCGCTCTTCCTGGAAGGCGTCGTAGCTGACACCGACGACGAGTTGGGCGAAGGCGCCCGCCGAAGCCAGGGCCAGGGTGAGAGCGGTCAGGTGACGTTTGACTTGCATGCGTGTCTCCGGTTGGTGCCCGGTGCGGGCGGTTATGGACGGCCGGAAGGACCATTTAGTTCGAAAGCAAAACGAAGTGTCCGGGAAGTTTTCTGTGGTGGGTATTGGTGGAAACACCAGTGCCACCCGGCGTTCGCCCAAAAAAAAACCCGCCGAAGCGGGTTGGACAGGCCGGGCAGGAATTACTGCTTGCGGCGGCGGGAGAGGGCCAGGCCAGCCAGGGCGGCACCGACCAGTGCCAGGCTGCCAGGTTCCGGGACGAACCCGGTACCCACGACGACCTCGATGTCGCTGCGGGAGACCACGCGGTTATTGCCGTCGATCGCTTCCAGGAAGATGCTGTAGTTGCCGTTGGCAGTCGGATCGAAGGAGAATGCGCTGTCGAAGAAATCGTAGTTCCACGAGTTCTGAACCAGATTATTGTTGGCCATCAGGCTGTTGTAGTCCGCAAGGGCTGCAGCCAAGGTCAGACCGAAGGCCTCAACACCGGCAGACTGGGCCGTCGAGTTGTTGCCGAAAGAGTGGTCCCAGAGCGCAAGCCCCCCAGCCGCAGGGTTCGGGTTCACACCCTTGATCGGGTCGAAGGTCTGGAAATTGGTGCCAAAACTCGGGTCGAAGTCCATACCGAGGCGGTACGTGTAGGCGCCGACATTGGCAGTACCGGTGTTGATCGACCAGTCGAAGTTCCAGCGCGCACGGTTTTGCCCGGCACCGCCGAATCCGGCAGGCTCGCCAGCGTTCTGGTTGTAGGTGCCATTGTTGTTGCTGCCGGTGACGTTGGTGGGCGAATTTGTCGCGAGGTCGTGCCGTTCACGCGCACGAAGGCCGACTTCAACACCGCCTCCGTTACCGATGGTGAAACCACCGTTCGCGATGCCGTTGCCGGTGATCACATTGTTGGTGACGTTGGCGTCTGCGGCGTAGGCGCTCAGAGCCGACAGGGACAGTGCAACGGCGGCCACTGACTGGATAACCGGGAATTTCATGATGCTATCTCCTGGGTTGTGGGCAGCCCCATCTGCCGACGGGAACTACTTATTGGTGGTTGGTCGATGATCACCGTTTCCAATTCTGTGCAAGAAGCACGATTTGGGCCAGCCTCTTAGATCTTTGATTCCAAAAAGAAATGTTCATGCAAATGGAGCGTGCTGTAAAGGAAATCGACAAACTTCCGCGGGCCGATCACCCACCCAGGGATTTGAGCAGCCGCGCCACCTCTTCCTGGGCGGGCGCATCCTTGCCACGTGCGGCGAGCTTGCCGAGCTCGAGCCGTGCGGCCGCGGTGTCCCCCGCCTGGATGTGCAACCGGGCCAGATTCAACCGGTAATCCGCCACGTCGGGGGCCATCGCCACGACCCGGGCCTGCATGGCCAGGCCTTTGGGCAACTGGTTCTCCTGGGCGTAGCCGAGTGCCAGCGTGTCCATCAGCAGCGGCTGGTCGGGTGCGAGTGCCACCGCCTTCTCGGCCAGCGCGACCACACCAGGCTTCTTCTGCTTGAGCAGCAGGTAGGCCAGGTTGTTGAGGGCCAGCACATGGTCGGGATAGCGCTTCAACACGGCGCGGTAACGCGACTCCGCCTGTGCGGCATCGCCCTGCTGGGCCGCCGAGGACGCCAGATGCAGGGCGAAGGCGACATCCTCGGGGTGGGCCTTGGTCCAGGCCTCTGCCATGCGTTCGGCATCCGCCTGCTTTTTGGCCATCAGCAAGGCCTGGTGCAGGCGCGGGGCCGCTTCGTTGGGAGCCCGCTTCGTCAAGGCCTTGCGCAGCACGGTCACGGCGTCCTCGGGCCTGTTCTGGTTCAGCTCGATTTCGCCTTCCAGCAGATAGCCGATGGCGTCGTCCGCCTGGTCTGTCTGCACCTTGCGTGCGATGGCCCGCGCCTTGCCTGCCTCCCCGCTGCGCAGCGCCATCGCGATTCCGGCGCGCAGGACCTGCGGGGAGCGTGGCTCCGCCTCGAGGGCGCGGCGCATGCTGGCGGATGCCGCATCCATGTTGTTGCTGGCGATGTGCATGTCGACGAGTCGCAGGTGCGGCCATGCCAGCTCCGGCCGCAGAGCGGCGATCCTGGAAAAGGTGGGTACGGCCTGGTTCGGGTTGCCGCTGGCCTGCTGGGCCCGGCCCAGGCGCTCCAGCAGGTCGACGTCATCGGGAGCCGCGGCCACCGCGTTCTGCGCGGCGGTCAGGGCCAGCGCGTTGTCGCCCGACGCGCTGTGCAGGTCGACCAGCGCTGCGCGGGGCCCCGGTGCGGCCGGGTTGGCGGCGATCGCCGCCTCGATGTGGCGCAACACGGTCGCCTTGCCGGCACCGCTGCGCGCCGCCATCTGGGCCAGGGCCATGTGCGCGTTCACCTGGCGGGGGTTGTGTGCCACCAAGGCCTCGAAGCGGCTGCGGGCCGCGTCGGGCTTGCCCTCGGCGAGATCGAGGTTGGCCAACAGCGCGGCGGCCTGGAAGAACCCCGGGTCCTTGGCCAGCGCGCCTTCGAAGCCCTTCCGGGCGGCGGCCATGTTGCCTTGCAGCATCGCGATGTTGCCGCGCAGCAGTTCTGGCAGTGCCAGGTCGGGCTGCTTGGCACCCAGCGCATTGACTGCGCGCAGGGCGCCTGCATAGTCCTTGCGGCGGACGCGTTCACTGATGACGGCCATGTCGGCGGTGGTGCCCTTGTCGGAGGCTGCCAGCGATTCGAGCTCTTCCAGTGCCGACCCGGCAGGCCCGCGAGACAGCCGCGCGAGGGCGGCCGAGACGGGAATGCGCTTGTCGGCCGGTCGCAGCTTGCCGGCGGCGCCAAAGCTCGCCTCGGCCGATTTCGCATCACCCGCCATCAGCTGCGCGCGTCCCAGCAAGACCAGCAGGCCGGCATCTCCTGGCTGCGCTTCGGCCAGTGCGCGGGCCAGCGCCAGCGCCTTGTCGGCCTCGCCCGTGCGCAGGTACAGCTGCACCAGCATGCGCCGTGGCGCCGAGGCCTTCGGATCCACCTGCACGGCCTTGCCCAGCAGGGATTCGGCCTGGGTCAGGCTGTTGAGCAGCATTTCGGCCTGGCCCGCCAGCATCAGCACGCGCGCATCGCGCTGCGGTCCGCGCAGCAGCGATGCGGCGATGTCCCGCACGGCTTTCGCGTCCCCGCGGCTGAGAGCCATCACACCGTCGAAATAGACGGTTTCCGGGTGGCGGGGCAGCGCCGCCTTGAAGCGTGTGAGCTGTTCGCCGGCCGCATCGAACTGGCGCTTTTCGACCAGCAAGGTCATGAGGCTCACGTGGGCAGGCAGCAGATCCGGCTGCAGACCCAGTGCCTTCCGATAGGCCTCGATCGCCGGTTCGGCGGTGACGGCCCGCTGCCGCGCCAGCAGGTCGCCCTTGAAGGCCCAGGCCCTCGCGTTGCCGGGCGTGCCGGCCAGGATCTGGTCGACGAGGCCCAGGGCCGCTGGCACATCGCCCCGAATGGCGGCGAGCCGGGCCCGCTGCAAGGCCGCCGGCGGGTAGCCGCTGGAGCGCCGCAGCGCCGTGTCGATGGCCTGCTCGGCGCTGGACCACGTCTTGTTGGCCATGTGTGCTGCGGCCAGCTGGGTCTGGAACTCGGCGGCGGCCATGTCGTCCTTGAGATCGACGGAGCCATACTGCTGCACCAGCACAGTCGTCTTCTGCGCAGCCACCAGGGCGCTGGCCAGCAATGGCAGCACTTCGTTGTCGTTGTACCCGGCCTCGAGCGCGCGGGTCAGGTGGGTCTGCGCTCCTTCGAAGTCCCCCGCCTCGAACTGCAGCTTGCCGAGCAGGTAGCGTCCGGCCGCGGACTGGGGGTTCTGCTGCAGCAGGTTCTTCAGTTCGATGCTGGCCGATGCGGTGTCGCGCTTCTCGATATGGCTGCGGGCCGCCGCAAGAAGCTCACTCTCTGATTTGCCGCCGCAGGCCGACAAGGCGACCAGTACACACAGTGTCGATCGGCGGAGCAGGGTGGAAAGGTGAGTCATGAAGGTTCTCTGGCTGGGGGCATGCATTGCGCAGGCAACACCATACCCGTTTGCCGGGCAAACCTCCATGGCGTCGACAACTTTCTTTCGCGCGGCTCCGCAGCGTCAGGGTGCGTTCGCAGAGGTCTGCTCCCGGGTGGCCGCGACCGCGCGAACCCTGGCGAGATGCATGCGCGGGCCAATGGCGCTTTCGCCCAGCCCCGCCTGGCGGACCTCCTCGACCACCGGTTCCGTCCGAACCGCACGGGCGGCATCCAGTGCCGCCAGCAACACATCCCGTGCCGGGTAGGCGGTGCCGGGCGACCAGTCGGGCGTGTCGCAGGCCATGACCTGCATCAGGGCGCCGATGCGACCAGGTTTGCGGAACGCATCACAGCGCTCCAGCAGCCCGACCAGGCCCTCGGCATCCAGGTCGGTGCAGGTCTGGAGGGCCGACCTCTCGCGGGCGGCCAGTTCGGACAGATCACGGCAGTGCGTGGGCACCTTGAGGCGCTCGCACAGACGCCGGATCGTGCCTGCTCCGCCCTGCGCCACCGCGGGCACATGCAGGCACAGGCAGGCGAAGCGTACCTCAAGCGTCACGTCGAGAGCGGCGCAACGGTCCAGCATGTCCAGCGCATGGGCACACAGGGCCGATGAGGAGGCGGCCAACTCCGGCAACACGGCGTCCAGCGCGTCACAGGCCTGCAGCACCAACAGCATCCGCGAGGGCATCCCCGCCATCAACCCGCTGGACAGTTCCTGCCAGACGCGCTCTGCCACCAGCGCCGCGGCTTCCCCCTGCGCCACCATCGCCTGCATCAGCGCGAGCGTGTCCAGCGTGACACGGAAATCCGCGAACCGGGCTGCAAAGCGCGCGATACGCAGGATGCGAACCGGATCCTCGCGGAACGCGTCGGTGACATGGCGCAGCTGGCGGGCAGCGAGGTCGGCGCGACCGCCATACGGGTCGATCAGCGTCGCATGCCGGGGGTCGAAGTTGCCGGCCGCGTCGGTCTGGGCCTGCGGGACGGCCATCGCATTGATCGTCAGGTCGCGCCGCGCCAGATCCTGCTCCAGGGTCACGTCCGGTGCCGCGTGGATCGCAAAGCCCTGGTAGCCCGGCGCCGTCTTGCGCTCGGTGCGGGCCAGCGCCACCTGTTCGTGCGTGACCGGGTGCAGGAACACCGGGAAGTCCCGCCCGACCGGCGTGTAGCCCTGGGCCAGCAATTGTTGCGGGGTCCCGCCGACGACGACCCAGTCGCGGTCCTTGACCGGCAGGCCGAGCAGGGTGTCCCGCACGGCACCGCCTACCAGGTAGATCTCCATGCCCGCAGTGTAGGCGGGCCGGCAGGCTCAGCGCCGCAGGCGGTAGGGTTCCTCGAAATCCAGGAAGTCCTGCTCGGCCAGCGCGTCGTCGATCCAGGCCCGCACGCCGGGCAGTGCGCGCACCCGCTCCACATACGCGGCGATGTGCGGGGGCACCGGCAGGCCGTAGGTCTTGAGCCGCATGCAGACCGGCGCGTAGTAGGCATCCGCGATCGTGAAACCGCCGAACAGCATCGGCCCGCCGTGCGCCTGCAACAGCTCGGTCCACATCGCGACCAGACGCTCGACATCCGCACGCACGGCCGGCTTGTCGCGCCAGGCCAGCGCACCGATGTCCGGCAGCGAGGCCTCGATGTTCATCATGCAGGTGCCGCGCAGCGCCTGGAAGCCGGCGTGCATCTCCGCGCAGATGCTGCGTGCGCGGGCGCGGGCCGCCTTGTCGGCCGGCCACAGGGCGTGCTGGGGGAACTGCTCGGCCACATACTCGGCGATCGCCAGGGTGTCCCAGACCACGAGGTCCCCGTCGACCAGCACCGGCACCTTGCCGGTCGGCGACACCGGGCCCAGCTGCTTTTTGAACTGCGAACCGGGGGTGAACGCGTCGAAGCGGACCATCACCTCCTCGAACGGAATGCCGGCCTGGCGCAGCATCACCCAGGGCCGCATCGACCAGGACGAATAGTTCTTGTTGCCGATATAGAGCTTCAACATGCGATGTCCTCCAAAAGCGGCATGCTAACCGCCCGCAGCGCCCGGATTGATGCTGCCTCGGACGCGGATTGATGCGCCGTCAGAGCGTGCGGAAGAAACTCTCGACCGCCGGGCGAACGCGCCTGGAGGGCTTGGCCTGGCCGATCGTGCCGATGTTGATGCAGCACACCGGCTGGTCCATCGCGTCCAGGCCCAGCAGTGTGTGCAGGCGTGGCGAGGTCATGGCCCGGCCGCTCGTCAGCCCGGTGCCGTAGCCGAGCGCCTGCGCGCCGAGCAGCAGGTTCTGGATCGCGGCGCCCAGGGACACCAGGCGCTCCGCTGCCGGCGTGTCCGGGTCGCGCGGGCCCAGGCAGGCCACCGCGACCAGCAGCAGCGGGGCATTGTGGGCCTTGTCGCTGGCGGCGCGCAGTTGCTCCTCCGTGGCCTGCGCGTCGCGGTCCCGCAGGGCATCGGCAAAGGCCTGGCCCAGGCGGTCCCGGCGCTCCGGCGGCACCGCAATGAAGCGCCAGGGCGTGAGTTGGCCGTGGTCCGGTGCGGCGGCCGCTAGCTCCAGCAGCGCCTGCAGTTCCGCGTCGGTCGGGCCCGGGGCCACCAGGCGCCGCGCCGACGTGGTCTGCCGGGCGGCGATCACCGCCTGGGTCTGGCGGAACGCCTCGCTGCGCAGTCGTGCCGCCGGGTCCATGGCGCCGCTCAGAAGCGTCCGGCTGAACGGCGGCGCTGCAGATTCGGGTCGCCTCCGCCAGCCTGCAGGAAATCGGGCGCCACCGCTGCGAGTGCCGCCGGTTGGATGCCCAGCACACGCAGGTCCGGCATGCCGGGTGTGGCGATGTTGTCGACCTGCATCGAATCCAGGTTGTCGCGGCTCATCAGCGGCTGGCCGGGCATCAGCTCCATCATGCGGGCCTGCAGGCGCCCCAGCGCCATCGGCAGGTCGAACACCGGCCGCGGATGGCCGCTGGCGCGTCCGGCCAGTCGCACCAGCTCGCGCAGCGTGAAGACGTCCGGCCCCACGGCCTCCACCACCGCCGGTGCGCCCGGATCAGTCAGCAGCCGGACGATGGCCTGGGCGACATCCTCGACCCACACCGGCTGAAAGCGCGTGCCCGCACCCGCCAGCGGCATCACCGGGAACACCGACTGCAGCCGGGCAAACAGGTTCATGAACTGGTCGCCCGCGCCGAAGATGACGCTCGGGCGCAGGATGCGCAGGTCCAGACCGCCGGATGCCAGCGCCGCTTCGCCCTGGGCCTTGCTGCGCTGGTACATCGACGGCCCGCTGGCCGCCGCCCCCAGTGCACTGACATGCACGACGCGGCGCACCCCTTCGGCCTGGCAGGCCCGCGCGAGCTTGCGCGGCAGTGCCACATGGACGTGGTCGAACGCATCCTGGTTGCCATGCAGGATGGCGATCAGGTTCACGACGGCATCGTGCCCGCGGACCAGGTCGCCCAGGCGGGCCTCGTCGTGCACATTCGCGACGACGACATCCACCCAGGGCAGCGTCAGCACCGTCTTGCCGTGGTCCGGGTGGCGCGTCGGCACGGTCACGCGCCCGCCGAGCTGCGACAGCTTCTCGCAGACATGCCGCCCGACAAAACCGCTGCCGCCCAGTACCAGAATCCGTTGCATCGCACTGCTCCTGCCCGCTCAGGGCAAGTCCTTGTTCTCTGCGTCCGCACTGCCCAACCGGGGCCCGACCGTGCCCAGCCGCGCCCGCAGCGACTGCGACTGTCCGGAGAGCATAGCGGCGTAGGTGGTGGTGTTGCTGAGTACTTTCTTGACGTAATCGCGGGTTTCCGCAAAAGGGACGTTCTCCGCCCAGATGGCGCCTTCCAGGATCGGGCCGTTGCGCCAGATGCGGGAGCGCCCGGGGCCGGCGTTGTAGGCCGCCGCGGCCAGCGGCAGCGAGCCGGTGAA
>JAEUOX010000090.1 GCA_016790475.1 Rhodoferax sp.
CGGCCCGCCGCCGGCCACCGTCGAGGCCGGCGCGGACTTCGTGCTGGCGCTGCTGGACGCCGCCGGGCTGCAGCAGGCGGTGCTGGTCGGCCACAGCTTCGGCTCGCTGATCGCGCTGGAGGCCGCCGGGCGCGCGCCGCAACGGGTGCGCCAGCTGGTGCTGGTTGGCACCGCGTTTCCGATGAAGGTGTCGCCCACGCTGCTGCAGCTCTCGCTCGATGACCCCGGCGCGGCGATCGACATGGTCAACGTGTTCTCGCGCTCGACGCTGGCGCCGCCCCCCTCGGCACTCGGCCCGGGCACCTGGGTGTTCGGCGGCAGCCGGGCCCTGATGCACCATGTGCTGGCCAGCAACCCGTCGGTGAACCTGTTCCACGCGGCCTTCAAGGCCTGCAATGACTATGGCAACGGCCTGGCGGCGATGGCCGCCTACCCCGGTCCGGTGCTGTTCGCGCTGGGTCGCCGGGACCAGATGACCCCGCCCCGCGCGGCGCAGGCACTGATTGGCGCAACCGCCCAGCACCGGGTCGCGATGCTGGAGGTCGGCCACCACCAGATGCTGGAATCACCCGACGCGCTGCTGTCCGAACTCCGGCAGTTCCTGAAGCCCTGAACGGCGCACGCCGGCCCGCTGTCGGGCTGCATCCGCACCGGATGCCGGCTCTGCCGAGTTGCAGCACAATAGCCGGCAGACGGCGCTGCGGCCTCCGTGCCCGGCGCCCCCGGCCTCCTTCCCGCCAACGCTGAGACACCCATGCAAAACACCCCCTCCCGCTTCGGCAGCGGCCAGTCCGTGCGCCGCATCGAAGACGACAAGCTGCTCCAAGGCCAGGGGCAGTACACCGACGACGTGCTGCCGGATCCGGTCTTCCAGGGCGCGCTGCGCGCCTGCTTCGTGCGCTCGCCCTACCCCCATGCCCGCATCCTGTCGGTCGACGCCTCTGCCGCGCGCGCGATGGACGGCGTCGTGGCGGTCTACAGCGGCGCAGACCTGGTCGCCGCCGGCGTCCAGCCGCTGCCGGGCACGGCCGGGTTTCCGCGCCCGGGCGGCGGCCCCGGCGTGAGCCCGCCGCGGCACTGCCTGGCGCACGAGCGCGCCCGCTATGCCGGCGAAGCGGTGGCCATCGTCGTCGCGCAGACGCTGCAGCAGGCCCGCGATGCGGCCGAGGCGGTCGTCGTCGATTACGAAGAGCTGCCAATGACCGTGACGCTGGACGGCGCACTGGCTGCCGGGGCGCCGGCGGTCTGTGACGACGCACCGGACAACATCGCCGCCGAGATGCGCCACGGCGATGCCGCCAAGGCGGCTGCGGCCTTCGACGCCGCGACGCACGTGGTGCAGCTGGACATCACGAACCAGCGCCTTGCCGCGCTGACGCTGGAGCCGCGTGCGATCGTGGCCGGTGTCGATGCCGGGGGCCGGCTGGTCGTGCGCATGAGCACGCAGATGCCCAGCGGCGTGCGCGACGCGCTGGCCAAGACGGTCCTGCGCATCCCGCGCGAGCAGATCCGCGTGACGGTCGGCGATGTCGGCGGCGGCTTCGGCATGAAGGGCGGCATGCACCCGGAGGACGGCGCCGTGGCCTTCTGTGCCTGGACGCTGAAGCGGCCGGTCAAGTGGATCTCCGAGCGCAGCGAGGAATTCCTCAGCAGCGCGACCGGCCGGGACTGCCGGCACCGGGCCGAACTGGCGCTCGACGCGACGGGCCGCATCCTCGCGCTGCGGGTCCACGGCCACGCCAATGTGGGCGCCTACGCCACCGGTACCGGCGTCGCGATTCCGCTGCTGATCGGCCCCTGGGTGCAGACCGGCGTCTACGACATCCAGACGATCGACTTCCACTTTCAGGCGGTGATGACCCATACCGCACCGGTAGGCGCCTACCGCGGCGCCGGCCGCCCGGAGGCGATCCACATCATGGAGCGGCTGATGGACGAGGCCGCCCGGCAGACCGGCATGGACCGCATCGCGCTGCGCCGGCGCAACTTCATCCAGCCGGCGCAGATGCCTTACAAGAACGCGATGTCCATGGTCTATGACAGCGGGCAGTTCGAGCATGTGATGAACCAGGGCCTGGCGCTGGCCGACTGGGACGGCTTCGCGGCGCGCGAGCAGGCCTCGCGCAGCGCCGGGAAATGGCGCGGGCTGGGCATCGCGACCTTCCTGGAATGGACCGGCGGCAACGTGTTCGAGGAGCGCGTCACCGTCACCGTGCTGGCCGACGGCATGATCGAGGTGTTCGCGGCGGTCAACGGCATGGGCCAGGGCATCGCCACCTCGCTGGCGCAGCTGGTCGTGGACGTGTTCGATGTGCCGCTGGAACAGGTGCGCGTGGTGCTGGGCGACACCGACCGCGGCGACGGCTTCGGCAGCGCCGGGTCGCGCTCGATCTTTGCCGGCGGCTCGGCCGTGCGGGTCGGCTCGGAGCGTGCGGTGGACCACATGCGCCAGCTGGCGGCCGACCAGCTGGAGGCCGGCGCACAGGACATCACCTACCAGGCCGGCCGGTTCGCGGTCAAGGGCACCGACCTGGGCATCGGGCTGTTCGAGCTGGCGGCGGCGCAGCCGGAGCGGCGCATCCATCTGGAATCCACCAGCGCCGTCGCCGGGCCCTCCTGGCCGAACGGCTGCCACATCTGCGAGGTCGAGGTGACACCGCAGACCGGCGAGGTCGAGGTGCTGACCTATGCGTCGGTCAACGATGTCGGCCGGGTGGTCAACCCGATGATCGTCGTCGGGCAGCTCGACGGCGGCGCGATCCAGGGCATCGGCCAGGCGCTGACCGAGTCGGTCGTCTACGACCCGGAATCCGGCCAGCTGCTGACCGGCAGCCTGATGGACTATGCGGCCCCGCGCGCCGACATCACGCCGGTGTTCCGCAACACGATGGACGAGTCCACGCCCTGCCGGAACAACCCGCTGGGCGTGAAGGGCGTCGGCGAGCTCGGAACGATCGGCGCCACGCCCTGTGTCGTCAACGCCATTGCGGATGCGCTGGCCCGCAACGGCCATGCGAAACGCTGCGCCCACCTGCAGATGCCGCTGACGCCGGCGCGTCTGTGGGAGGCATTGCAGGCCGCCGGCTGACCGGCCGCCGCAGGCCGGCCTGCGCCTACAGCACCTCGCCCAGCATCCGGCGGTACCAGCCCGCGCTGTCCCAGACGCCGGCGGTCGCCGGCTGCTGGCGCAGCAGCAGTGCATGCACCAGCGGCGCGAGCGGCGTGTTCGCCGGGTCGGCCAGCAGCACATAGCGCGGGTCGGTCTGGTTCGGCGCCGGGTCGATGCGGGCCACCCAGTCCAGCTGCAGCAGCGCCTCCAGCACCGACTCGATGCCCAGGTGGCTGACCTGGGAGGCCTGCGCCAGCCCGGCCACGGTGCGCCCCCGCTCCGGCTGCGCGCGGGCGCGGTCGAGCGCCTGCAGCACCTCCAGCGCCAGCTGGAAACGCCAGCCCGGGCCGAGGTCGCGCCGCTGCACGCCGGAGCGCAGCGTGGGCAGGTAGGCCGTGACGACCGCGCCCAGCAGCACGATCACCCAGGCGAGGTAGATCCAGACCAGCAGGATCGGCACCGTCGCAAAGGTGCCGTAGACCACCGAGTAGGTCGGCACCTTGCCCAGGTAGACGACCAGCAGCTTCTTGGCGATCTCCAGCAGCGTGGACACCAGGAAGCCGCCGATCCAGGCATGGCTCCAGCGCACGCTGGCAAAGGGCACGAAGTGGTACAGCGCCGCGGTGCCGGCCGCAATCATCAGGTACTGCAGCAGGTCGAGCAGGAAGCCAACGCCGCCGGGCACGCCGGCGAGCAGCCCCTTGGAGGCCGACAGCGCCAGCGAGGTCAGGCCCACGCTGGCCGCCAGCAGCAGCGGGCCCAGCGTCATCGTGGACCAGTACAGCAGCACCCGCTGCGCGAACGGCCGCTGCCGGCGCACGCGCCAGATGCCGTTCAGCGTGCGGTCGATCGTCAGCACCAGCGCCAGCGCAGTGACGAACAGCACGACCACGCCCAGGCTGCCCAGCCGGCTGGCCTGGCCGGCAAACTGCGTCAGGTAGCCCAGCACCTGGCGCGCGATGTTGTCCGGCACCAGGCTCTCGACCAGCCAGCGCTGCAGCGCCACCTGCAGCTTGCCGAACATCGGGAAGGCCGAGAAGATCGCCAGTGCCACCGTCATCAGCGGCACCAGCGCGATCGTCGTCGTGAAGGTCAGGCTGCTGGCGGTCAGGCCCAGACGGTCGGCGCGGAAGCGCTCGCGCAGCGTGTGGATCGTGCTGCGCCACGGGAAAACGGCAAGTTCGTCGACAAGGGCTTGGAATCGCGGGGGCCGGGCCATGGCCGGTATGATGCCACCGCGATGCAAACCCCCGACCCGGCCGTGCGCCTGACCCGAACCCTGGCCGTCGGCAGCCTGCTGGGCCTGATCCTGCTGGGCCTCGCCTGGGAGCTCTGGATCGCGCCGATCCGCCCGGGTGGCTCCTGGATCGCACTCAAGGTCTTGCCGCTGTGCCTGCCGCTGGCCGGCCTGCTGAAGAACCGCATGTACACCTACCGCTGGGTCAGCCTGCTGGTCTGGCTCTATTTCACCGAGGGCGTCGTGCGCGCCTGGGGCGAC
>JAEUOX010000130.1 GCA_016790475.1 Rhodoferax sp.
GCGATGCTGGGCGCCAGCGCGCTGGCCAAGACGGTGCTGGCCCTGGTGAGCGGCCGGCGTGCCTATGGCGCGATCGTCGGCGCGGGGCTGGCGGCGCTGGTGGCCGCCACCGGCGTCGTCACCGGGCTGACGGCCTGAGCCGGGTCGGCCGCAGCGCCGGCATGGCGCGGCTCACTCCGGTTTGAAGCCGATCGCCTTCAGCGTCGCGGCCTGCTTGTCCGATGCGGTGCGCAGCATCCGGCCGAGTTCCTCCGGGCTGGCGCCGGAGCCCGGATCCAGCGCCAGCGCGGCGAACTGCTCCCGCACGCGCGGCATCTGCAGCACCTTGAGCGTGGCCTCGCGCAGCCGGGCCTGGTGCGCGGCCGGCACGTCGGGCGTGTTCCACAGGCCCATCCAGACCACCTCGGTCAGGTCCTTCCAGCCGAGCTCGGCAAAGGTCGGCACGTCCGGCAGCACGCCCATGCGCTGCGGCGCCGTGGTGGCCAGCGCGCGGAGCTTGCCGGCCTTCACCAGCGGAATCGACGTGGCCGGGCCGTCGAACATGAACGGCGTGCTGCCGCCCATCACGTCCACCAGCGCCGGGGGCGATCCGCGGTAGCCGACATGCACCATGTCGGTACCGGCCAGCTTGTTGAACTCCAGCCCCAGCGTGTGCGACATGCTGCCGGCGCTGTAGGACGCATAGCTGATCTTGCCGGGTTGCGACCGGATGTAGGCCACCGCGCTCTTCACGTCGGTCGCCGGCACCTGCGGCGCGGCCACCAGCAGCAGCCCGGTGCGGGCCAGCTCCGCGACCGGGCGCAGCTCCTTCAGCGGATCGACCGGCAGCTTCATCGCGTGCGGCAGCTCCGACGCGATGCCGTTGACCGCCACCATCAGCGTGTGGCCATCGCGGGGTGATTTCAGCAGCTCCTGCAGCCCGAGCAGCCCGGCGGCCCCCGGCTTGTTGTCGACGATCACCGGCTGGCCGAGCTGCTGGCTCAATCCCTCGCCCAGCACGCGGGCGATGATGTCGGCGGAGCCGCCAGCCGGTGCGCCGACGATGATCTTCAGCGGGCGGTCCGGAAAGGTCTGGGCGGCCACGCCGCCTGCCAGCAGGGCGGCAGCGGCGGCGCCGACCACACCGGCAAAGGTTCGGCGGGAAAAGGGGAGGGTTGAAGGCATGGGTGTCTCCTCTGTCGGTATCGGTGAGGGCGGGGGCCGGGTTCAGGCGGCCCGACACAGCGGGGCGCCGCGTTGCCCCGGCTGGCGGTTGGGTGCATAGCCCAGGCGGTCCAGCGTCTCGTCGGCAGTGTGGTAGTGCTCGCCGATCCGGTAGATCGCGCGCGCCTGCGCGCCGGTGGCGACATCGCGGTGCAGCTCGCGGGCGATGCGCACCATCTGCGCGACCTGGCCGACGGAGCTCAGCCGCTCGCCCTTTCGGCCCCAGAGGTTGTCCTCGATGCCGACGCGCACATGCAGGCCCATCGCGATCGCCATCGTGTTCAGCGGCAGCACGTTGCGCATGATGCTCT
Organism: Rhodoferax sp.; assembly: GCA_016790475.1. Classification (GTDB taxonomy): domain Bacteria; phylum Pseudomonadota; class Gammaproteobacteria; order Burkholderiales; family Burkholderiaceae_C; genus CAISIP01. Next base: position 1,515 of record JAEUOX010000130.1, read on the forward strand.
CCACCGTCAGCACCGCGCCGGGCGGCGTGCGGCGCACGAATTCCATCAGGTTGTACGGGTTGGGGCCGTCCGCGCCACCGCCGATGGCCACCCAGTTCAGCACCAGCGGCCCGGTGTACAGGCCGCGGCGGATCAGCCGCTCCACCGATTCGAGCTGGCCGACGTCGCCCAGCATGAAGTGGGGCTGGATGCCCGCGGCCTGCAGCCGGCGCAGGTGCTCGGCCACGAAGGCCGGACCGGACGGGATCGTCATCTCGGAATAGGCCGCCTGGTAGGCCGGGCGCGCCAGCGAGGTGCCGGCCACGTCGTCCGCGCTGAGCAACTCGCAGATGTTCATCTGGTTGGTGTTGATCGCGATCGTCACCTGGTCCGGCCGCGGGTTCAGCTCGGCCAGCATGTGGCGCGTATCGTCCTCCAGCCACTGTGCCTGTGCGCCTTCGCCCTCCGGCGCGAACGAGATCGATCCGCCGACCTGCAGCAGCATGTCCGGCACCGCGGCCCGCAGCCGGGCCAGCAGCTCGTTGAACAGCGACAGGCGCTTGCTGCCGCTGCCGTCGGCCTCGCGGCAGTGCACATGCAGCACGGTGGCGCCGGCGTTCCAGCAGTCCACCGCCTTTTGCACCTGCTCGTCCATCGTGACCGGGATGTCGTCGGAGTCGCCCGGCAGGAATTCCGGGCCGTAGGGGGCCACCTGGATCACCAGCGGTTGCTGGTTCTCGGGCAGCAGGGCGTCGTCGGCAAATTGCATCGTGTCCTCGTCTTTCGGGTGGGGAAGTCAGGGGGCGGCAGGGCGTGCGGCGTCGGCCAGCGCTTCCTGCAGCAGCGGGGCGCCCAGGCTCATCGTGTGGATACCCAGCACGCTGGTCAGTTGCAGCACCGCGGTGATCTCCTCGGCGGTGGCGCCGAGTTCCAGGGCCTTGCGGATATGGCGCCGCACGCCGGGCGCGTACAGGTGCGTGCAGGAGGCGTCGACCGCGATCGCGATGAACTCGATCGTCTTGGCGTCCAGCACGCCGCGCAGCATCGGCGCGACGCCCATCGCCATGAACTTCTCGGTCCAGTCCGGGTCGAGCTGGTAGAACGGGTCCCAGGCCGGATTCCATTCGCCACGCTGTTTCAGCGTGTCGCAGAGCGGGGTGGCAGGGGCGGTGGCGGGCGGGGTCTGCATGGGCCGGGATTGTGGGACGCCCGTCGTTTACCGGTTTTGCAATCGGGGACACGGATTTGGCTTTGGGGGACAGTCAGGGTTTACCAGAACCCGCCCCGGCCACCCCTTCCGAACCGCGGACACCGTTCGAGCGCATGACGTCCAAAGTCAAACATCTGTCGGCCTGCGTGAAGCGCGGCCCGGCCGTTCGCCGCTACAGTGACCCGCCACTTCCGACCCGACCCTTCCCGTGACCGACACCCGCTCCGACTCCCCCGCAACCCTGCTCATCGTCCCCGGCCTGCGTGACCACGTGGCACAGCACTGGCAGACGCTGCTGGCGCAGCGGCGCCCCGATGCCGTCAGCCTGGCGCCCTTGGGCCGCGACAACCTGGCCCTGGCGCCTCGCATCGACGCGCTGGAGGCCGCCGTCGCCGCAGCCCCCGGCCCGGTCGTGCTGGTGGCCCACAGCGGCGGCTGCGTGCTGGTCGCGCACTGGGCCGCGCGCAGCACCCGGGTCCATCGGGTTCGCGGTGCGCTGCTGGCCACGCCGCCCAGCTTCGACCGGCCGCTGCCCGCGGGTTACCCGACGCTGGAGGGCCTGGATGCCGCCGGCTGGCTGCCGGTGCCGCGCGCCCCGCTGCCGTTCCGCACGCTGGTGGCGGCCAGCCGCAACGATGCGCTGGGTGAGTTTGGCGCGGTCACGGCGCTGGCGCAGGACTGGGGCAGTGCGCTGGAGGACCTGGGCGCGGTGGGTCACCTGAATCCGGCGTCGGGCTACGGGCCCTGGCCGATGGCGCTGCCGCTGATCGGGCGCCTGCTGCGCTAGGCGCGCCACCCCGGTACGGGTCCATACCGGGTGGTCACGGTACTGGATTGGTCTAGCATCCCGTCCACGCCCCGCCCGCGGGGCGCCGAGGGGACGACCACCATGACCACCCGCGTTCGCGCGGCCTGCCTGACGCACTATGCCGACGTGGCCCGGACCTGCGGCCTGGATCCGCGCCGCCTGCTGCGCGAGGCCGGGCTGCCGCTGGCCTGCCTGGACGAGCCGGACCGCAAGATCCCGGCGCAGGCGGTGCGCGCGCTGCTGGAGCGTTCCGCCGCGCTGTCCGGCGAGGAGGCCTTCGCGCTGCGCATGGCGGAGGGCCGGCGCGTCAGCAACCTGGGCGTGCTGGGCATGCTGGCGCGCGAGGAGCCGACGCTGCGCCGCGCGCTGCAGATCTTCGTGCTGCACGGCCGCCGCCACAACGAGGCGCTGTACCTGCGCATCGAGGAGGCGCAAGGCATTGCCACGCTGCTGGAGGAATTTCTGGTCGGCGACGACGGGCCGACGCGCCAGGCGACCGAGCTGGTGCTGGCGGTGGCGCTGCGCATCCTGCGCCTGTTTCTCGGCCCGGAATGGCAGCCGCGGCGCATCAGTCTGGCGCACGCGCCGCCGGCCGATCTGTCGGTGCACCGGCGCGTGCTGGGTACGGCGCTGGAGTTCCACGGCGCCTTCAACGGCATCGTCTGCCGCAGTGCCGATCTGGACATGCCGATCCTGTCGGCCGACCCGGTGGTGGCGCACTATGTGCGTCAGCAGGTGCAGGCGGTGCCCGGCACCGAGGCCCGCTGCAGCGACGAGGTGCGCCAGCTGGCGCTGCTGCTGATGTCGCGCGGGCAGTGCACGGCGGAGCAGGTGGCACTGCATCTGGGCGTGCACCGGCGCACGCTGCACCGCCAGCTGGCGCGTGAAGGCGCGGTGTTCGCGGACCTGCTGTCGGCGATCCGCCGCGAGCTCGGGGCCCGCTATGTGCGCACCGGCCGCCGGCCGCTGACGGAGGTGGCGCAGCAGCTCGGGTTTGCCGATCTCAGCGCGTTCTCCCGCTGGTACCGCAGCACCTACGGCGTGCCGGCCAGCCAGGATCGGCGCGCCGCGCGCTGACGCCCGGCTCAGCGCGGCTGCAGCGCCTTCAGCAACAGCAGCCCGCCCCGCCCGGTGGCCGGCTGGCCCAGCCGGGCCTGCTCCACCCGGATCGCGGCGCGGCTCTTCTCGCCCAGCATGCCGTCGGCCTCGCCGATGTCGTGGCCGCGCAGCAGCAGCAGGCCCTGCAGCTCGCGGCGCTGTGCGCGCGACAGGCCGGGATCGTCGGTCGGCCACGGTGTCACGAAGGGGCCGCCGCCACGCAGCCGGTCCGCCAGGTGGGCGATGGCCAGGCCGTAGCTTTCGGCGGCGTTGTAGCTGTAGATCGCGTCGAAGTTGCGCAGCACCAGGAAGGCCGGGCCGGTGGCGCCGGCCGGTGTCATCAGGCCGGCCGGTCCGGCCTCCGCCGGCAGCGGCGAGCCGTCCACGCGCAGCAGGCCGCGGCGCGTCCATTCGCCCATCGCACGTTTGGTGCGTCGACCTTCGCCGCTGGTCGGGAAGCCGGCCGGCAGTTTCACCTCGAAGCCCCAGGGTTGGCCGTCCTGCCAGCCGGCCCGGGCCAGGAAGTTTGCGGTCGACGCCAGCGCGTCGGCGGTGTTGTCCATCAGGTCGCGCCGGCCGTCGCCGTCGAAGTCGACCGCCAGCCGCTCGAAGGTGCTGGGCATGAACTGCGTGTGGCCGAAGGCGCCGGCCCAGGAACCGACCAGGCGCTCCGGCGCCACATGGCCGGCCTGCAGGATGCGCAGCGCGCTGAAGAACTCGGTGCGGAAATAGGCCTGGCGCCGGCCGTTGCAGGCCAGCGTGCCCAGCGCCTGCACCAGCGGGTATTTGCCGAAGCTCTGGCCGAAATTGCTCTCCACGCCCCAGACCGCCACCACGGTGGCCGGGTCGACGCCGAAGCGCTGCTGCACCCGGGCCAGCGTGTCGGCATGGCGCTGCAGTTGCGCGCGCCCCTCGGCGATGCGTTCGTCATCCACCAGGCCGGCCAGGTAGTCCCAGATCGGCGTGCTGAACTCCGGCTGCACATTGAGCTTGTCGACCACGCTCATGTCGGGCTGCAGGCCCTGCGTGAAACGCTCGAAGCTGGCGTCCTGCACGCCGGCGGCGCGCGCGGGTGCGCGCAGACCGGACAGGCAGGCGGCGAACTCGGCGGGCTGCGCCTGGGCGGACGCAGCCGCCAGCAGCAGCGCGCCCAGCAGCAAGCGGGTGGGTCGCATCATCGGGTGTCCTCGTCGGGGGGAGCCTTGCGCAGCGCGAGCGCGGCGTCGTACAGCGCATTGCGCGGCTGGCCGGTGATCTCGGCGGCCAGCCGCACGGCGGTCTTCAACGGCAGCTCGGCCAGCAGCAGCTGCAGCACCCGGGTGTCGGTGCCGCCGGTCGCCGCGGCGGGCGCCGGGTGCAGCACCAGCACGAACTCGCCACGCGCCCGGTTCGCGTCGGCCGCCAGCCAGGCCGGCAGCGCCTGCGCCTCCAGCGTGGCGATCTGCTCGAACTGCTTGGTCAGCTCGCGGGCCAGCGTGATGCGGCGCGCGCCCAGCACGGCCAGGGCATCGGCGGCCGCTTCGATGCGGTGGGGCGCCTCCAGCAACACGGTGGCGCGCACTTCCGCCTGCAGCGCCTGGACCGCCGTGCCGCGCTCGGCGGCCTTGCTGGGCAGGAAGCCGGCGAACACGAAACCCGCGGCCGGCGCCTGCGCCAGGTCGATGCCGGCCACGCTCAGCGCTGCGGTCACGCTGCTGGGGCCGGGCACCGGCACCACCGGCAGCCCGGCCTGCAGCGCCACCGCCACCAGGCGCGCGCCCGGGTCGCTGATGGCCGGCGTGCCGGCGTCGCTGACATAGGCCACGCGCCGGCCCTGGCGAAGCAGGTCCACCACCTGGGCCGCGGCCTCGGCCTCGTTGTGCTGGTGCAGCGCCAGCAGCTGGCCCGCTGTCTTGTCGATGCCGTAGGCCCGCAGCAGCGTCTGGGTGTGGCGGGTGTCCTCGCAGGCCACGCTGTCCACCAGATGGAGGACGTGCAGCGCCCGCAGGCTGATGTCCGCCAGGTTGCCGATGGGTGTGGCGACCAGGTACAGGCTACCCTGCGGATAGTGCTGCTGGGCTGCAGCCGCGTGGGCCGCGGTGCGGGCCGGTGCAAAAGCGGACGTCAATGCGGATCCAGTTTCAGAAGGGACAGACACGGTGCCAGCACCCGCCACCACGAAGCAGGCCGGCGACGCGGCCGAGGAGCGTGCGCTGCGCCATCTGCAGGCGGCCGGCCTGCGGCTGGTGCAGCGCAATTATCGGACGCCCGGGCGCGGCGGCGGCGAGATCGACCTGGTCATGCGCGAGCGGGACGGCACGCTGGTGTTCGTCGAGGTGCGGGCGCGTTCGGCGCACGGGCACGGGGGTGCCGCGGCCAGCATCGGGCCGCTCAAGCGCCGGCGCATCGTGCTGGCGGCACGGCACTTCCTGATGCGCCTGGCCACGCCGCCGCCCTGCCGCTTCGACGCGGTGCTGATCGACGCGCAGGAGCTGCGCTGGCTGCGCGGCGCCTTCGATGCCGGCTGATGCGGCGGCACACGCGAATTACATCCCGTTGCAGGTGCCCCGGGTATCATGCCGGTTATGCTTGAGCAGCGCATCGAACAGCATTTCATAGACAGCGCGGATCTGAAGTACCAGGCGGCCCAGGGCTTGAGCAAGCCGATCGCCGCTGCCGTGCAGGCGCTCATGGTGTGTGTCACGAGTGGCGGCAAGGTGCTGGCCTGCGGCAACGGCGGGGCGGCTGCGGCGGCCCAGGCTTTCGTGGCCAGTTTCGTCGGCGGCTTCGAGCGGGATCGCCCGGAGCTCGCGGCGCTGGCGCTGGCCAACGACAGCGCGACGCTGACCGCGGTGGCCGATGGCCACGGGTTCGATGCGGTGTATGCGCGCCAGTTGCGCGCGCTGGGCGGCTCCGGCGACGTGCTGCTGGCGATCTCGGTCGATGGCCGGTGCGCCGGGCTGCTGCAAGCGATCGCCGCGGCCCATGAGCGGGAGATGGTCGTCATCGGCCTGACCGGCCATGGCGGCGGCCCGATGGCGCAGGCGCTGCGCGACACCGACGTGCACATCTGCGTGCCGCATGAGCGGCCCGCCCGGGTGCTGGAGGTGCAGATGCTGGCCTTGCACTGCCTGTGCGATGCCGTGGACACACAATTGCTGGGTGAACAGGAGGAACCATCACCATGACGAACCGCGCTGCCCGATTTGCCGCCACGCTGCTTGCTGTCGCCTGCCTGGGGGGCACGCTCAGTGCCTGTGCCCCGGTGGTGCTGGGGAGCACCGCGGTCGGGGTGCTGGTGGCGACCGACCGGCGCACCTCCGGCGCCCAGCTGGAGGACGAAGGCATCCAGCTGCGTGCGGCCGGGCGCATCCGCGAGGCGGTCGGCGACCGGGTCCACGTCAACATCACCAGCTACAACCGCCAGGTGCTGCTGACCGGTGAGGTGCCCAGCGCGCAGGACCGCCAGCTGGTCGAGCAGATCGTCTCGCGCGTCGAGAATGTCCGCGCGATCGTCAACGAGCTCGGCGTGATGGGCAACTCCTCGCTGACGCAGCGCTCGTCCGATTCGCTGGTCACCGGCCGCGTCAAGGCGGCGATGGTCGACGCCAAGGACATCTTCGCGAATTCGTTCAAGGTGGTCACCGAGCGCGGCACCACCTACCTGATGGGCCGCGTCACGCAGCGCGAGGCGAACCGGGCCACCGACATCACGCGCAGCACGCCGGGCGTGCAGCGCGTCGTGCGCGTGCTGGAGATCATCACCGAGGAAGAGCTGCAGCGCACGCTGCCGCAGGAGCCGCCGAAGGCGACCAGCCCCGCGCCGAAGGCCTGACGCGCGGCCCCGGCCGGGCGCGCTATTTCAGGCGCTTGATCAGGCTGGACGTGTCCCAGCGCCCGCCACCCAGCTGCTGCACGTCGCCATAGAACTGGTCCACCAGCGCCGTCACCGGCACGCGGGCGCCATTGCGGCGCGCCTCGTCCAGCACCAGGCCGAGGTCCTTGCGCATCCAGTCGACCGCAAAACCGAAGTCGAACTTGTCGGCCACCATGGTCTTGCCGCGGTTGTCCATCTGCCAGCTCTGGGCCGCGCCCTTGCCGATGACCTCCAGCACCTGGACCATGTCCAGCCCGGATTTCTGGCCGAAGGCGATCGCCTCGCTGAGGCCCTGCACCAGGCCGGCGATGCAGATCTGGTTCACCATCTTGGCCAGCTGCCCGGCACCGCTGGCCCCCAGCAGCGTGAAGGCCCGCGAGAATGCCATGCCCACCGGCATCACCGCATCGAAGGCGGCCGCGTCGCCGCCGCACATCACGGTCAGCAGGCCGTTCTGCGCACCGGCCTGGCCGCCGGACACTGGCGCGTCGATGAACTGCAGGCCGCGCTTGCGGGCCTCGGCGTCCAGCTCACGCGCAACGTTTGCGGACGCAGTGGTGTGGTCGACGAAGATCGCGCCGGCGCGCATGCCGGCAAACGCGCCATCCCCGGCGCGGTTGCCGTCGCCGAGGTCGGCGCCCAGCGTCACGCTGCGCAGGTCGTCGTCGTTGCCGACGCAGCAGAACACGATGTCCGCGCCTTCGGCAGCCTCGCGCGGCGTGGCGGCACTGCGCGGGGCGGTGGTGCCGGCGAACTCGCTGCACCAGGCGGCGGCCTTCGCGGCGCTGCGGTTGTACACCGTGACCGCATGACCGGCGAGCGCCAGATGCCCGGCCATCGGGCCACCCATGACACCGAGCCCGAGGAAGGTGACTTTGCGGGAGGGCGTGGCGGTGTAGGTCTTGGGATTCGTGCTGGGCATGGTGAAGGGGGGGTCAGACGATGGCAAAGTTTTCGGTACCGGCGCTCAGGTCCTGCGTGCGGCCGCGCTGGCTGTTGAGCTTGATCTGCAGGCGCAGGTCGTTCAGCGAGTCGGCGTTGCGCAGCGCGTCCTCGTAGGAAATGATGTTGTTCTCGTAGGCGTCGAACAGCGCCTGGTCGAAGGTCTGCATGCCGAGATTGCGGCTCTTCTTCATGATCTCCTTGATCTCGGAGACCTCGCCCTTGAAGATCAGGTCGGACACCAGCGGCGTGTTGAGCATGATCTCGACCGCCGCGGTGCGGCCCTTGCCGTCCTGCTTCGGGATCAGCCGCTGCGACACCAGCGCCTTCAGGTTCAGCGAGAGGTCCATCAGCAGCTGCGAGCGCCGCTCTTCCGGGAAGAAGTTGATGATGCGGTCCAGCGCCTGGTTGGCGCTGTTGGCGTGCAGCGTGGCCAGGCACAGGTGGCCGGTCTCGGCGAAGGCCACCGCGTGCTCCATCGTCTCGCGGTCGCGGATCTCGCCCATCAGGATCACGTCCGGCGCCTGGCGCAGCGTGTTCTTCAGCGCCACTTCCCAGCTGTCGGTGTCCAGCCCGACTTCGCGCTGCGTCACGACGCAGTTCTTGTGGGCGTGAACGAACTCGACCGGGTCCTCGATCGTGATGATGTGGCCGAAGGAGTTCTCGTTGCGCCAGTCGACCATGGCCGCCAGCGTCGTCGACTTGCCCGAGCCGGTGGCGCCGACCATGATGCACAGGCCGCGCTTGGCGGTGACGATCTCCTTGAGCACCTGCGGCACGCCCAGCCCGTCGATCGTCGGCAGCACCTGCGGGATCACCCGCATCACCATGCCGACCTTGCCCTGCTGGATGAACGCGTTGACCCGGAAGCGCCCGACGCCGGGCGGGGAGATCGCGAAGTTGCACTCCTTCGTGCGCTCGAACTCGGCCACCTGCTTGTCGTTCATCACGGAGCGGGCCAGCGCCAGCGTGTGCGCCGCGTTCAGCGGCTGGGGCGACACCTTGGTGACCTTGCCGTCGACCTTGATCGCCGGCGGGAAGTCACCGGTGATGAACAGGTCGCTGCCGTTGCGGCTGATCATCAGCCGCAGCAGGTCATTGATGAACTTGGTGGCCTGATCGCGTTCCATGGGGCATGTGCTCCTGCAGAGGGGTCACTTCTTTTCGCTCAGACGCGCACTGACCACCCGCAGACGCAGCGACAACTTGCGCGCCAGCAGCGCGATCAGGTTGGCCGCCAGCGGCGGGTTGGCCGACATCATGTCGTCCATGCCCTCGGCGCTGAGGGCGGCGATCTCGCATTCGGTCATCGTGGTGCAGGCCGAGAAGCGGATGCCGCTGTCGAGCAGCGACATCTCGCCCAGGATCTCGCCGGGGCGGGTCTCCGCCAGGCGCAGCCGCTCGCCCCAGGGCTGGACGCGGTCGACCGCGATGGTGCCCGACAGGATCACCAGCATGAAGTTGCCGTATTCGTCCTGGCGGATCACGTCGCGGTTGGGCGGCACCACCGCGAAATCGAAGAAGCGCTCCATGCTCTGGATCGCGCTGGCGTCCAGGTGGCTCATGTACTTGTCCTTGGCCCACAGCGTCTGCAGCAGCTTGGTGCCGCGCGAGGCGCTGATGCGCTTGGCGTCGATCTCGGCGGCGCGGGCCTCCCAGGGCACCAGCAGTGAGGCATCGACACCGAGGCCGGCGAAGGCGGTGCTGAACAGGATGGAGTCGGGCTTGTCCTCCTGCGTCTCCGGCTGGGGCTTGGGTTTGAGGAACTCGAAGAGGCCTGACATCGGGTGCTCCTGGACGGATGGGGCGATCAGCCGGGGAAGTTCTCGGGGATCTTGGCCTTGCTGCGGGCTTCCGCAGGGCTGATCACGTTGCGCTTGACGAGATCGGTCAGGTTCTGGTCGAGCGTCTGCATGCCCACGCTGTTGCCGGTCTGGATCGAGGAGTACATCTGGGCCACCTTGGCCTCGCGGATCAGGTTGCGGATCGCGCTGGTGCCCAGCATGATCTCGTGCGCCGCGACGCGGCCCTGGCCGTCCTTCGTCTTGCACAGCGTCTGCGAGATCACCGCCTGCAGCGACTCGGAGAGCATCGCGCGGACCATTTCCTTTTCCTCGGCCGGGAACACGTCGATGATCCGGTCGATCGTCTTCGCGGCGCTGGAGGTGTGCAGCGTGCCGAACACCAGGTGGCCGGTCTCGGCGGCCGTCATCGCCAGGCGGATCGTCTCCAGGTCGCGCATTTCGCCGACCAGGATGGCGTCCGGGTCCTCGCGCAGCGCGGACTTCAGCGCGGCGGCGAAGCTCAGCGTGTGCGGGCCGACCTCGCGCTGGTTGACCAGGCACTTCTTGGACTCGTGCACGAACTCGATCGGGTCCTCGACCGTCAGGATGTGGCCGAACTCGGTCTCGTTGAGGTAGTTGACCATCGCCGCCAAGGTGGTGGACTTGCCCGAGCCGGTCGGGCCGGTCACCAGCACCAGACCGCGCGGCTTCAGGGCCAGGTCGGCGAAGATCTTCGGCGCGTTGAGCTGCTCCAGCGACAGGATCTTGGACGGAATCGTCCGGAACACCGCGCCGGCGCCGCGGTTGTGGTTGAAGGCATTGACCCGGAAGCGCGCCAGGCCCTCGATCTCGAACGAGAAGTCGATCTCCAGGAACTCCTCGTAGTTCTTGCGCTGGGTGTCGTTCATGATGTCGTACACCATCGCGTGCACCGCCTTGTGGTCCAGCGGCTCGACATTGATGCGCCGCACGTCGCCGTGGACCCGGATCATCGGTGGCAGATCCGCCGAGAGGTGCAGGTCGGAAGCCTTGTTCTTGACGCTGAACGCCAGCAGTTGGGTGATGTCCACGGGGTCCTCGACGGTTTGTTACGCTCGGGGCAATTATGACCACGATTGCCGACAAGCTCCAAGCCGTTCAGGGCCGCATCGGTGCCGCGTGTCGGGCCGCCGGGCGCGACCCCGCAGGCGTGCGCCTGCTGGCGGTTTCCAAGACCTTCGGACCGGACGCGGTGCGCGCGGCGCTGGCGGCCGGGCAGGCGGCCTTTGGCGAGAACTACATCCAGGAAGCGGTCGGCAAGATCGTCGCGCTGCAGGGGCTGCCGATCGAGTGGCACTGCATCGGCCCGATCCAGAGCAACAAGACGCGGCTGGTGGCGGAGCACTTCGACTGGGTGCAGTCGATCGACCGGCTGAAGATCGCGCAGCGGCTCGACGCGCAGCGCCCCGATGGCCGGGCGCCGCTGCAGGTCTGCATCCAGGTCAACACCGACGGCGGGCCGACCAAGGCCGGCATCGCGCCGCAGGAGGTCGCGGCGCTGGCAGCGGAGATCCGCCGGCTGCCGCGGCTGCGCCTGCGCGGGCTGATGACGATTCCCGAGCCGGCGCCGGACTTCGCCGCCGCCTGCGCACTGCATGCCCGGGCCCGCGCGCTGTTCGACGCGCTGAACGCCGACGGCCTGGGGCTGGACACGCTGTCGATGGGCATGAGCGGCGACCTGGACGCCGCGATCCAGGCCGGCAGCACGATGGTGCGCGTCGGCACCGCGATCTTCGGCCAGCGCTGAAAGCCGGCGCTTGTCTCAGCCCAGCGGCAGGTGGGTGGTGTTCTTGACCTCCTCCATCACCGCATAGGTGCGGGTCTCGCGCACGCCGGGCAGCTGCCACAGCACGCTGCCTGCAAAGTGGCGGTAGGCGGACATGTCGGCCATGCGGGTCTTCAGCAGGTAATCGAAGCCGCCGGCCACCATGTGGCATTCCAGGATGTCGGGGTAGACCTGCACCGCGGCCTTGAACGCGTCAAAGACATGCGGCGTGGTCTTGTCCAGCAGCACCTCGACGAACACCATCATGCCGCGGCCGAGCTTGAGCGGGCTCAGCCGCGCCTCGTAGCCCAGGATGTAGCCGTCCTTCGTCAGCCGCTGCACCCGCGCCAGCACCGCGGTGGGCGACAGCGCGACCGATTCGGCCAGCTTCAGGTTGGAGATCCGGCCGTCCTTCTGCAGGCAGTCCAGGATGCGCAGGTCGATGCGGTCAAGCGGGGCGTCGGTCATGCGGCTGCATTGTGGTCGGTGCGCGCGATCATTGGCAAGCCGGCGCCAGCCGATATAGTGGCCGGCATCTGCCTCTCCGTGGGCCGCCAGCCATGACCGACACCCCGCTTCCGCCCGCCGCCCGCCATGGCGTCAGCCTGATCGGCGCACCGACCGACGTCGGTGCCGGCAGCCAGGGCGCCCGCATGGGCCCGGAGGCGCTGCGTGTGGCGGGCATCCACCAGGCGATCGCCCGCTTCGGCGTGCCGGTGCGCGACATCGGCAACATCGCCGGCCCGCCGAATCCCTGGCAGGACGCGGTCGACGGCTTTCGCCACCTGCCGGAGGTCGTGGCCTGGAACCAGCTGCTGCACGACGCGGTGCTGCAGGAGTTGCGCGACGGCCGGCTGCCGGTGGTGCTGGGTGGCGACCACTGCCTGGGCATCGGCTCGATCAGTGCCGTCGCGCGCCACTGCCGCGCACAGGGCCGCCGGCTGCGGGTGCTGTGGCTGGACGCCCATGCGGACTTCAACACCGCGACGCTGACCCCGAGCGGCAACATCCACGGCATGCCGGTGGCCTGCCTGTGCGGGCACGGCCCGGCGGCGCTCACCGGCATCGGCGGGCAGGTGCCGGCGCTGCACCCGCGCGACCTGCGCCAGATCGGCATCCGCAGCGTGGACCCGGGCGAGAAGCGCCTGGTGCACGACATCGGCATCGAGGTCTTCGACATGCGCTACATCGACGAGATGGGCATGCGCCACACGATGGAGATGGCGCTGGCGCTGGCCGATCCGGGGACCCACCTGCACGTGAGCCTGGATGTGGACTTCCTCGACCCGGACATCGCGCCGGGCGTCGGCACCACGGTGCGTGGCGGGCCGACCTACCGCGAGGCCCAGCTGTGCATGGAGATGATCGCCGACACCGGGCTGCTCGGCTCGCTGGACATCGTCGAGCTCAATCCGGCGCTGGATGTGCGCAACCGCACGGCCGAGCTGGCGGTGGACCTGGTCGAGAGCCTGTTCGGCAAGAGCACGCTGATGCGCAGCGCCGCCGCCCGCGGCTGAGCCGCTCAGCCGTCGGTGGCGCAGTCGGTCCAGGCGCCGCCGGCCGCGCTGGAGCGGACGACCGCATCGACGAAGCGCAGGCCCTGCAGCCCGTCGAACGCGTTCGGGAAGTGCAGCGCCAGCGGATCCGCCACGGTGCCGGCGCGCCGCGCGGCCATCGCCTCTGCGGCGTCGGCGTACAGGTTGGCGAAGGCCTCGTGGAAGCCCTCCGGGTGCCCGGCCACGATGCGCGAGGCCCGCGCCGCCAGCGGCAGCGTGCCCGGCCCGTTCGGCGTGCAGAGTTGCGCGGGCGTGTCGAGCAGGCGCAGCTGCAGCACCTGCGGGTGCTCCTGCTGCCACTCCAGCGTGCCCTGCGCACCGCTGACACGGATGCGCAGGCTGTTCTCGACGCCGGCGGCCGCCTGCGTGACCCAGAAGCTGCCCCGCGCGCCCTGCTGCAGCCGCAGCAGCGCACCGGCGTAGTCATCGGTCTGGCGCTGCGGCACGATGCTGCCGGCCTCGGCGGCCACCTGCACCACTTCCAGGCCGGTAATGAAACGCATCAGCTGGTGCGCGTGCGTGCCGATGTCGCCCATCACCAGCGAGGGGCCGCCGCGCTGCGGGTCTTCCTTCCAGGCGCGTCGGCCCGGCCCGGGCCGTGCGCGGCCGCCCTGCACATACTCCACCTGCACCAGCCGGATCGCGCCCAGCCGGCCGGCCGCGACCAGCGCCCGCGCCTGGCGCACCATCGGGTAGCCGCTGTAGTTGTGCGTCAGGCAGAACACCCGGCCGCTGCGCTGCACCTGCTGGTACAACTGTTCCGCCTCGGCCAGCGTGCGCGTCATCGGCTTGTCGCACAGCACGTCCAGACCCAGCTCCAGCGCGCGCATCGCGTAGTGCGCGTGGCTGTCGTTGGGGGTCATGATGGCCACGACCTCCGCGCCATCCGGCCGGGCGGCCTCGGCGGCCAGCAGCGTGTCGCCATCGGCGTGGCAGCGGTCCCGCGGCAGGCCGAGGGCCTGGCCGGCGGTCACGGAAGTTTGCGGGTCGGACGACAGTGCAGCCGCGACCAGCGTGTAGGCGTCGTCCAGGCGGGCCGCCTGGCGGTGCATCGCTCCGATGAAGGAGCCCGGCCCGCCACCGATCACCGCCAGCCGCAGCCGGCGTCCGAGCAGCGCAAAGACCGGTTGGGGCGCCACGGCAGTGCCGCCGGATCAGCCGCCCTTCTTGGGGCGCTTGCCGGGGTTCTTCTTGCTGCGGGTCGAGGTGCCGCGCTCCAGGCTGACCTTCTGGCCGCCGACGACCGCCTTCGTGAAGCCTTTCGCGGGGATCGGGGCCGGGCTGGCTTTGCGCTCGGCTTCGGTACGGGGTTCTTTGGCCATGGGATGCTCCATTCGTTGGGGGTAAAACCCCCGATTAGGCCACATCGGCGGACTGCACCTCCCGCTCCGGGCCGCCGGCAGGCACGGTCAGTGGCGGTGGCGCCAGTTCCCGTCCAGCGACAGCACGAAGCCGTTGACGGCATCCTGCTGGCCGGTCGCATGCCGGTAGGGCATGCCGCAACTGCAGACGCCGAGGTAGGGCTGGATGTGCGAGCAGGCCGAGACCTTCTGCAGATAGACGGTCACGGGTTTGGTGCAGGACTTGCACTTGAAGGTCAGCGATCGGGCGGCTTTGGGGCGCATGGCGGCAGCAGGAAGGACAGAGACTGGGTGCCTGACTGTAGCGGGATGTGCCTCGGCCTGCATGCTAGAACAAATACCTAAAAATAAGTAAAAAAATAGCGAATAACTCAGGTGAATTGCCGGGAACATCGCGCCTTCAACAGATTCAGGAGCCTGTGATGCGTCTTCCCTCTCCTTACCGCACCGAGTCCGACATCGTCGCGCAGCGCCTGGGCAGCCTGGGCCAGGCGCTGGACTGGGCGGATGCCGCCCGGGTTGCCGCGCCCTGGGTGCTGGCGGTGCGCCGCAACCCGCCGCCGTTCTGGGCCATGGAGAGCCTGCTGCGGGAGTACCCGATCTCCAGCGCCGAAGGGCTGGCGCTGATGCGCCTGGCCGAAGCGCTGCTGCGGGTGCCGGACGCGGAAACCGCGATCGCACTGACCGCCGACCAGCTGGGCCGCGCCGATTTCGACGCCGCCGGCGACAAGACGCTGGCGCGCCTGTCCAGCACCGCGATCGCGATGAGCAAGAAGTTCCTGCCGGACGGGCCGGACCAGGGCGGCCTGTTCAGCAAGCTGGGTGCGCGCTCGGTCGTCGCAGCCACGCTGCGCGCGGTGCAACTGCTCGGGCGCCAGTTCGTGCTCGGCCAGACCATTGCCGACGCGATGCAGGAGGCCGCCGACGCGCAGCGCCGGACGCCCAACCTGCGCTACAGCTACGACATGCTGGGCGAGGGTGCCCGCACCGAGGAGGATGCGCAGAAGTACCTGGCCAGTTATCGCCATGCGATCCAGGCGATCGCGGCACGGGCGGACGCCGATGCGCCCTGCGAGCGCAACGACGGCATCTCGATCAAGCTCAGCGCGCTGCATCCGCGCTATGAGGATGCGCAGCGCAGCCGGGTGCTGGCCGAGCTGGTGCCCCGGGTCTGGAGCCTGTGCCAGCTGGCGGCCGCGGCCAACATCCACCTGACGATCGACGCCGAGGAGGTGGACCGGCTGGAGCTGTCGCTCGACGTCGTCGACGCGCTGGCCGCCCAGGTCGCCCGGGAGCATCCGCGCTGGGCCGGATTCGGCATGGCGCTGCAGGCCTACCAGACGCGGGCGCTGGAGCTGATCGCGCAGGTCGCGGCGCTGGCGCGCCGGCACCGCATCCGGATGATGTGCCGGCTGGTCAAGGGCGCCTACTGGGACGCCGAGATCAAGCGCGCGCAGGAGCTCGGCCTGCCGGCCTACCCGGTGTTCACGCACAAGCACCATACCGACATCTCCTACCTGGCCTGCGCGCGCGCGCTGCTGGAGGCACAGGACGCGATCTACCCGCAGTTCGCGACGCACAACGCGGGCACGATCGCGGCCATACTGCAGATGGCCGCACGCAGCGGCGCGGCCTTCGAGCTGCAACGCCTGCACGGCATGGGCGAGGGCGTCTACCGCGAAGTGCTGCGCAACCCGCTGATCGCCTGCCGCGTCTATGCGCCGGTCGGTGCCCACAAGGACCTTTTGGCCTACCTGGTGCGCCGCCTGCTGGAGAACGGCGCCAACTCCTCCTTCGTGCACCAGCTGGCCGACGAATCGGTCGGCATGGACACCTTGCTGATCTCGCCGCTGCGCCTGGAGCCGGCCGGCGCGCTGCCGCTGCCGCCGGAGCTCTACGGGCCCGCCCGGCGCAACAGCCTGGGGCTGGATCTCACCGTGGAGACCGACCGCGCGCCGCTGCTGGCGGCGCTGGCCACGACGGCCGTGCCGGTCGTGCCGCAGGCGCAGCCGGCCGACATCGCCCCGGCGCTGGCCGCCAGCCGCGCGGCCTTGAAGGACTGGCGCCATACCGAGGTCGGCGCACGGGCGCAGACGCTGCTGCGGGCGGCCGATGCGTTGGAGCAGCAGATGCCGCGCTTCTGTGCTTTGCTGGTGCGCGAGGCCTTCAAGACCTGGGGCGATGCGGTCGCCGAGGTGCGCGAGGCGGTGGACTTCCTGCGCTACTACGCGCAGGAGGCACAGCGCATCATGGCGCCGCTGGAGCTGCCCGGCCCGACCGGGGAGTCCAACCAGCTGCGGCTGGTGCCGCGTGGCCCCTGGGTCTGCATCAGCCCCTGGAACTTCCCGCTGGCGATCTTCACCGGCCAGGTGGCCGCCGCGCTGGTGACCGGCAACACCGTGCTGGCCAAGCCGGCGGAGCAGACGCCGGCCGTCGCACTGGAGGCGGTGCGGCTGCTGCACGCGGCCGGCGTGCCGGCCGCGGCCCTGCAGCTGCTGCACGGGCCGGGCGAGACAATCGGCGCCGGCCTGGTGGCAGCCCCCGGCGTGGCCGGTGTCGTGTTCACCGGCTCCACGCAGGTGGCGCGCATCATCCACCGCGCGCTGGCGGCCAAGGACGGGCCGATCGTGCCGCTGATCGCCGAGACCGGCGGCATCAACGCGATGCTGGTGGATTCCACCGCGCTGCCGGAGCAGGTCAGCGACGCGGTGGTCCAGAGCGCGTTCCGCAGCGCCGGCCAGCGCTGCTCCGCGCTGCGCCTGCTGTGCGTGCACGAGCGCATCGCCGACACCGTGATCGCGATGATCCGCGGCGCGGCCGGCGAGCTCGTCACCGGGGACCCGGCAGACCTGGCGACGGACGTCGGCCCGGTCATCGATGCCGAGGCCAGCGCCGGGATCCGTGCACAGCTCGAACGCCTGGCGCGCGAGGCCGTGCCGCTGCTTCCGCCGGACCCGGGGCCGGCCGCGGGTGCCGCGCTGCCGCACCTGGTGCGCCCGCAGGCCTTCGAGGTGCGCCGCATCGCCGACCTGCAGCAGGAGATCTTCGGCCCGGTGCTGCACATCGTGCGCTGGAGCGGTGACCCGGCCGCGGTCATCGCCGAGATCAACGATCTGGGCTGGGGCCTGACGCTGGGCCTGCAGAGCCGGATCGACAGCCGCGCGCAGGCGCTGGCGCAGGCGGCGCATGTCGGCAATGTCTACATCAACCGCAACCAGATCGGCGCGGTCGTCGGCGTGCAGCCCTTCGGCGGGGAAGGACTGTCGGGCACCGGCCCGAAGGCCGGCGGGCCGCACTATCTCTATCGCTTCTGCAGCGAGCAGACCGTCAC
>JAEUOX010000131.1 GCA_016790475.1 Rhodoferax sp.
GTCACCAAAGCCAGGAGCCTTGACGGCAACGGTCTTCAGGATGCCACGGATGTTGTTGACGACCAGGGTGGCCAGGGCTTCGCCATCGACGTCTTCAGCGATGATCAGCAACGGACGGCCGGCCTTGGCAACCTGCTCGAGAATCGGCAGAAGGTCGCGGATGTTGGAAATCTTCTTGTCGTAGAGCAGGACAAACGGATTTTCCATCAGGGCCTGCTGCTTGTCGCCGTTGTTGATGAAGTAAGGGGACAGGTAGCCGCGGTCGAACTGCATGCCTTCGACGACGTCGAGTTCGTTCGCCAGGGATTTCCCATCTTCAACGGTGATGACGCCTTCCTTGCCAACCTTCTCCATGGCATTGGCGATGATTTCGCCGATATCCGGATCGGAGTTGGCGGAGATCGAGCCGACCTGGGCGATTTCCTTGCTGGTGGTGCATGGCTTGGAGAAGGACTTCAACTCGGCGACGGTGACGACGACCGCCTTATCGATGCCGCGCTTCAGATCCATCGGGTTCATGCCGGCGGCAACATACTTCATGCCTTCGCGGACGATGGACTGGGCCAGCACGGTGGCGGTCGTCGTGCCGTCACCGGCGATGTCGGAGGTCTTGGAAGCAACTTCCTTGACCATCTGGGCGCCCATGTTCTGGAGCTTGTCCTTGAGTTCGATTTCCTTGGCCACGGACACGCCGTCCTTGGTCACGGTGGGGGCGCCGAAGGAGCGCTCGAGCACCACGTTGCGGCCCTTGGGGCCCAGGGTCACCTTGACCGCGTTGGCCAGGATGTTCACGCCTTCCACCATGCGTGCGCGGGCTTCGCCGCCGAAAACTACGTCTTTTGCTGCCATGTTGTGTTCTCCGAAAGAGTTAAGTCAATGAGTTGCGGATGGCAAGGAATTACTTTTCCAGGACGGCGAACAGGTCATCTTCCTTCATGACCAGGAGTTCGTCGCCGTCGACCTTGACGGTCTGGCCGCTGTACTTGCCGAACAGGACGCGGTCGCCGACCTTGACGGCCATGGCGCTGAGCTCGCCCTTGTCGTTCTTCTTGCCCGGGCCCACGGCCAGGACTTCACCCTGATCCGGCTTCTCGGCAGCGCTGTCGGGGATGACGATGCCAGAGGCCGTCTTGGTTTCGTTTTCCACGCGTTTGACGATCACACGGTCGTGCAGGGGGCGAAGTTTCATTGCATCTCCTAGGTTTCTGAAACAGGGTTGATAATCAAAGAGCAACAACCTGAAAAAAGTTGGTACTCGTTAACTTGAGGTGATGCGTGTGTTAGCACTCATCTCCTGCGAGTGCTAATGATAGATGTTTTTGTTTGGTTTTCAAGACAGGCCCTGCAAAAATTCCGCGTCCGGTCCGGCCACCTTGCGCGTTGGCCGGGTCCGGCAGCACGACACCCACCAGGAGACAGCCCCATGATCGACCGACTGAAGCGCACGACGGCCCAGGCCGTCACCCTCTCGTTGCTCGCCGCGGCAGCCCTGCCGGCCTGGGCCCAGTCCGAGCCCTGGCCGACGCAGCCCGTGAAGATCATCCTGCCGTTTGCTGCCGGCGGCGCCACCGATGTGCTGGCGCGCTCGTTCACCGACAAGCTGTCGGCCGTGCTCAAGCAGCCGGTGGTGGTCGAGAACCGGCCGGGCGCCGGCTCCACGCTCGGCGCCGCGCAGGCCGCCCAGGCCAAGCCGGACGGCCACACGCTGATGATCATGTCGACCTCGCACCTGTTTGCGCCGGCCATCTACAAGGACCTCCCGTACGACGCCCTGACCAGCTTCGTGCCGGTGACCCGCCTGGTCAGCAGCGGTTTCGTGATGGCGGTGCATCCGTCGGTGCCGGCCAACACGGTGCGGGAGTTCGTCGCGCTGGCCAAGTCGCAGCCCGGCAAGCTGAACTTTGCTTCTTCCGGCAACGGTGGCAACCAGCATCTGGTGACGCAGATGTTCCTGAACGCCACCAGCACCGATGTCAAGCATGTGCCCTACAAGGGCAGCGGCCAGGCCCTGACGGACCTGATCGGCGGCCAGGTGCAGATGAGTTTCATGGCGTTGTCCAACGCGATTCCCCATGTGAAGTCCGGCAAGCTGCGCGCGCTGGGTGTCACCACCCCGCGGCCGTCGGCTGAACTGCCCGGCGTGCCGACGATCGCCGAGGCGGGCGTGCCGGGCTTTGCCGCCACCGCCTGGCTGGCATTGGTGGCGCCGAAGGGCACGCCGCCGGCCGTCGTGGCGCGGCTCAACAGCGAGATGCAGAAGATCATGGTCGACCCCGAGACGCGCAAGCTGCTGACCAACGCCGGCATGGACGTCGACCTGGCCGGCCCGGAGGAGTTCGGCGCCTTCCTGCGTGACGAGTCGGTCAAGTGGCTGCAACTGGCCCGCGGCATGAACCTGTCGATGTGATGGGCGCCGTACCTGCACCCTGGTCGCCGGGCGGCGAGGAGCACTGGACGCACAAGGACGGCGATGTGCGCCTGTTCCTGTGGCGCAAGCCGCCGGTGGACCGGCCCCGGGCCGGCGTGATCCTGTGGATCCACGGCTCCTCGATGGCCTCGCAGCCCACCTTCGACCTGCAGGTGCCTGGGCGGCCCGACGCGTCGATCATGGACTGGTTCGCACGGCGCGGCTACGACTGCTGGTCGCTGGACAACGAAGGCTACGGCCGCTCGGACAAGCACCGCCCGGTCAATGCGGACCTGGCCAACGGCGTGGCCGACATGGTGGCTGCGGTGCACTACATCCAGCGCGTGACCGGCGTGCAGCAGCTGCACCTCTACGGCATCTCGTCCGGCGCGCTGAAGGCGGCCATGTACGCGGCGGCCCATCCGGCGAACGTCGCGCGGCTGGCGCTGGAGGCCATGGTCTGGACCGGCGAGAACAGCCCCACGCTGATCGAGCGCCGCAAGAAGCTGCCGCAGTGGCTGGGCAGCCTGCGCCGCCCGATGGGCCGCGAGGACATCCACCGGATCTTCACCCGCGACCGGGAGGGCCTGGTCGATCCGGTCACGGTGGAGCGCTTCACCGATGCCGTGCTGTCGCTGGACGACTCCATGCCCAACGGCACCTATGTCGACATGTGCTCCAAGTTGCCCTGCGTCGACCCGGCGGACATCCGGGTCCCCACGCTGGTGCTGCGCGGCGAGTACGACGGCATTGCGGCGTATGCCGACGTGGCAGCCTTCTTCGAGCGCATCGCCTGCAGTGACAAGCAGTTGTCCATCCTCAGCGGCGTGGGGCACGGCGGGCTGCAGGGCCTGAACTACCAGGTGGTCTACCACCTGCTGCACGGCTTCTTTGCGCAGCCGCCGGCCCGAAAGGTGGGCTAGCTGACCGATCCTGCGCTGTCGTTGGCCGAACGCCCGCACCGGCAGGTGGGGAGGGCTGCGCGTGCATCCTGAATCGGGCACCCTGTGGCGCGGCCCCCGCTGGACGCTCGCCGCCCTGCTGGCGCTGCTGGGCATGGTGGGCCCGTTTGCCATCGACACCTACCTGCCGGCCTTCGCCGGCATCGCGAAGACGCTGGACGCCTCGCCGGTGCAGATGCAGCAGACGCTGTCGGCCTACCTGTTCGGTTTTGCCTTCATGAGCCTGTTCCACGGCGCGATCTCCGACAGCTTCGGCCGCCGGCCGGTGGTGCTGTGGGGCGTGGCCATCTACACGCTGACCTCGGTCGGCTGCGCGCTGTCGCAGACCATCGGGCAGCTGATCTTCTTCCGGGTGCTGCAGGGGCTCTCCACCGGGGCGGGCATCGTGGTGTCCCGCGCGGTGGTGCGCGACATGTTCGAGCCCTCGCAGGCGCAGAAGGTCATGAGCCAGATCACGATCTTCTTCGGCATCGCGCCCGCCATCGCCCCGATCATCGGCGGCTGGCTGTTCGTGCTGGCGGGCTGGCATGCGGTGTTCTGGTTCCTGGCGGGTGTTGGCGTGGTGCTGTGGGTGGCGAACTTCCGCTACCTGCCCGAGACCCTGCATGTGAGCCAGCGCCAGCCTTTCAACGTGCGCAACCTGCTGCGCGGCTACTGGCAGCTGGGGCTGGATCCGCGCTTCCTGCTGCTGGCACTGGCCAGCGGCGTACCGTTCAATGCCAGCTTCCTGTACGTGCTGTCGGCGCCGGCCTTCCTCGGGGAGCATCTGGGGCTGGCGCCGACGCAGTTCTTCTGGTTCTTCGTGCTGTCCATCGGCGGCATCATGTGCGGGGCCTGGCTCAGCGGCCGGCTGGCCGGGCGCATCCGGCCGCGGCGCCAGATCCGGCACGGCTTCGTGATCATGTTCGCCAGCGCGCTGGTGAACCTGGTGGCCAATGCGCTGTTCCAGGCCCATGTGTCCTGGGCGCTGCTGCCGCTGGCGGTGTTCACGTTCGGCTGGGCGCTGATGGTGCCGGTCGTGACGCTGCTGGTGCTGGACCTGCACCCGGAGCGCCGCGGCATGGCATCGTCCTTGCAGATGTTCGTCGGCTCGCTGGCCAATGGCCTGGTGGCCGGCGTGGTGGCGCCGCTGGTCATGCATTCGACGCTCTGGCTGGCGGCGGGCTCGATGGTGATGATGGGCATCGGCCTGGTGGCCTGGACGGTGGTGCGGCGGCGCTGGCCGGCGATCGGTGGTGGCAGCGTGTCCTGAGCAGGCGCAGGGCGCGCAACGGAGGAACAGACCATGGATGAGAAGTCGGCACTGCAGCAGGAATGGATGACCTTGCAGGGCCAGTACGAGCGCTACGAGTCCGGCGGACTGGGCATCAAGCTGGCCGCCGTCGTGCTGGCCTTCCTGGGTGTGGTGTTCGAGCTGGAGTCCTGGTTCGTCGGCCTGATCGTGCTGCTGCTGTGGCTGCAGGAAGGCGTCTTCAAGACCTTCCAGTCGCGCCTGGGCGACCGGCTGCTGCTGCTGGAGAACCTGATCGCCCGCGACGAGGCCCCCGGGCCGGGGACAGCGTTCCAGCTGCATTCCGCCTGGCTGGCCGGGCGCAAGGGGTTGGCCGGCCTGCTGGCGGAATATGCGGCCAGCGCGGCGCGGCCCACCGTGGCCTTTCCGTATGCGGTGCTGTTGCTGATCCTGCTGGTGCTGGCCCAGGGCTGAACCGCGCGCCGGCGCGGTTTGCACCGCCGGCGTGGCTGGCATATACTGTATTTAAGTACAGTATCTTGATGCCCCGCCGCCATGTCCGCCTTGCCTGCTCCCGTCGAGGGCCCCGGTGCCGTCTGGCGTGCCGATGCCCTGGCCCGCCCGGCCGGCGCGGTGCTGGCCACCGGCCATGCGCCGCTGGACGCGCAGTTGCCCGGCGGCGGCTGGCCGGTGGGTGCCCTGGTCGAGATCCTGCAGGCCCACAGCGGCCAGAACGAATGGCGCCTGCTGCTGCCGGCGCTGGCACGCAGCCCGGCCGGCCCGGTGCTGCTGGTCGGTGCGCCGCATCCGCCGTTCGGGCCGGGGCTGGCGGCGCAGGGGCTGGCCCCCGAGCGCCTGTTGTGGATCACGGCCGCACAGCCTGCAGCCCGCATGTGGGCCTGCGAGCAGGCGCTGCGCTGCGCCGAGGTGTCCGCGGTGCTGGCCTGGCTGCCGCAGGCGCGTGCCGAGCAGCTGCGCCGGCTGCACATGGCCGCCAGTGAGCACGCCAAGCTGCTGTTCGTGATGCGCCCGGCCCGGGCCCGGGCCGAGTCCTCCCCCGCCGTGCTGCGGCTGGTGGTGTCCCTGCAAGCTGACAGCGACGCCCTGCAGGTCGAGATCTTCAAGCGCCGCGGGCCGCCGGCCCTGCAGCCGCTGCAGGTGCCGGCGCGCCATGGCCGCCTGGCCGCGCTGCTGGCGCGCAGCGCCGGGCGCACCGCGCGCCGGCCGCTGGCGGCAGCGGTGCCGGCGGCGCCTGGCGGCCTGCCGGCGCCGGAGTCCTGCGATGTTCTGGATCGCGCTGCAGCCCCGGTCTGAGGATCCCCAGGCGGCCCTCCCCCTGCCCCAGGACGCCGCCACCGCGCTGGGCTGGTGGGCGCTGCAGTTCACGCCCCGCGTCGCCGTGCTCGGTGCGGTGGTGGTGCTGGAGGTGTCGGCCAGCGAGCGCCTGTTCGGCGGGCGGGCGTTCCTGCTGGCCCGGCTGCTGCAGGACGTGCAGGCGTTGATGCCGGTCCAATCGGCGCAGGCGCCCACCGCCTTGCTGGCGCTGGCCTACCTGCAGGTGGACACCGCTGCCGGCTACCCGGTGCCCGACCAGCTCCCCCTGGCCACGCTGGCCGAAGCCCGGGCGCATCTGCCCACGCTGGAGCGCATCGGCTGCCGGTGCTGGGGCGATCTGCGGGCGCTGCCGCGGGGCGGCGTGGTGCGGCGCTTCGGCACCGCGCTGCTCGATGCGCTGGACCGGGCCTGCGGCCTGAAGCCCGAGGTCTACCCCTGGCTCACGCTGCCGGAGGTGTTCGATCTCTCGCTGGAGCTCGCGGCCCAGGTCGAGGCGGCCCCGGCGCTGCTGTTCGCCGCGCGGCGCATGCTCGCGCAACTGCAGCTGTGGCTGCAGGCGCGCCAGCGTGGTGTGCTGGCGCTGGAGCTCGGCTGGCAGATGGACGCGCGGCGCAACACCGCCAGCCAGGGCCAACTGGTCGTGCGCACCGCCACCCCCACGCGTGACATGGGGCACCTGCAGCGCCTGCTGGGCGAGCACCTGGAGCGCACCACGCTGCCGGCGCCGGCACTCTACCTGCGCCTGCGTTCCCTCGAGACATCCCCGCTGCACACCGCCAGCGCCAGCCTGCTGCCCGACGAACTCCGTCGGGGTGACAGCCTGCACCATCTGCTGGAGCGCCTGAGCGCCCGCCTCGGGCCGGAGCAGGTCCTGCAGGCCGTGCCGCATGCGGACCACCGGCCCGAAGGCATGCAGCGCTGGGAGCCGGCCGCCGCCGGCCGGCCGGAGGCCCGGGCCGCATCCGGCGGCCGACCCGCAGGCGCGACAGCCGGCAAGCGCAGGGCCCCGGCGGCCGATGCCGCCCCTCCTTGCGCCGAGCTCTGCCCCACCTGGCTGCTCGCCACACCGCTGCGGCTCGCCGTGCACCAGGACCGCCCGATCTACCAGGGCCCGCTGACCCTGCTGGTCGGCCCGCAGCGGCTCGAGACCGGCTGGTGGGGAACGGGCGCCCCCGCGCCGGCGGCGGTCACGCTGCGCGACTACTTCCTGGCCCGCAGCGAGCAGGCCGGTGTGTTGTGGATCTACCGCGAGCGGCTGCTGGCCGGCCAGCCGGAGGCCGCCCCGTCCGCCGCAGGCCACTGGTACCTGCACGGGCTGTACGGCTGAGGGTGCAGGCTCAGCCTGCGCTGCCCAGCAGCTCCCAGCGCTCCAGCGCCTGCAGCAGCGCGTCCTCGATCTCCGCCGTGCGCCGGGCCAGTGCGGCGGCGCGTGCCGGGTCCGTGCCATACAGGCTGCCGTCGGCCAGGCTGGCCGCGATTCCGGCCTGCTCGGCCTCCAGCGTGTCGATCAGTGCCGGCAGGGCGTCGAGTTCGCGCTGCTCCTTGTAACTGAGCTTGCGCCGCGGCACCGGCGCCGCGGGGTCGGCGGGGGCCTGTGTGCCGCGCGAGGCAGGTTTGCCACTGGCCGTGGCAGGTGGCGGCGCGGGGGCCGGCTGTGCCGCCGCCGCGATCGCCTGCGCACGGCGCGATTGCGTCAGCCAGTCCTGTACGCCGCCTTCGTATTCGCGCCAGCGGCCCTCGCCCTCGAACGCGATCGTGCTGGTGACCACGTTGTCCAGGAAGGTGCGGTCATGGCTGACCAGGAACACCGTGCCGTCGAAGTTCTGCAGCAGGTCTTCCAGCAGTTCCAGCGTGTCGATGTCCAGATCGTTTGTCGGCTCGTCGAGCACCAGCACATTCGCCGGCCGGGCGAACAGCCGCGCCAGCAGCAGCCGGTTGCGCTCGCCGCCGCTGAGCGAGCGCACCGGGGAGTTCGCGCGCGCCGGCGAGAACAGGAAGTCGCCCAGGTAGCTCTTGACATGCTGGCGCTTCGCGCCGATCTCGATCCACTCGCTGCCGGGGCTGATGAAGTCCTCCAGCGTGGCGTCCAGGTCCAGCGCATTGCGCATCTGGTCGAAGTAGGCCACCTGCAGGTTCGCGCCCTGGCGCACCCGGCCGCTGTCCGGCGCGATCTCGCCCAGGATCAGCTTGAGCAGCGTCGTCTTGCCCGCGCCGTTGGGGCCGATCAGGCCGACCTTGTCGCCGCGCAGCAGCGTGGCGCTGAAGCCGCGCACGATCGGTCGGCCGCCGTAAGCCTTGGACACCTCGGTCAGCTCGGCCACGATCTTGCCGCTGGGCAGCCCGGAGGCCACGTCCAGCCGGACGCGCCCGAGCGCCTCGCGCCGCGCCGCCCGCGTGGCGCGCAGCTTCTCGAGCCGGCCGATGCGGGCCACGGCCCGGGTGCGCCGGGCCTCCACGCCCTTGCGGATCCAGATCTCCTCCTGGGCCAGCAGCTTGTCAGCCTTGGCGTTGATCACCGCCTCCTGGGCCAGCTGCTCCTCCTTGAGCACCAGGTACTGGCTGAAGTTGCCCGGGTAGGCGCGCAGGATGCCGCGGTCCAGCTCGACGATGCGCGTGGCCACGCGGTCCAGGAAGGCGCGGTCGTGCGTGATGGCCACGACGCTGCCGGGGAAATCGATCAGCAGGCCTTCGAGCCACTCGATCGAGTCCAGGTCCAGGTGGTTGGTCGGCTCGTCGAGCAGCAGCACGTCCGGGCGCATCACCAGGGCCTGCGCCAGCGCCACGCGCTTGCGCGTGCCGCCGGACAGCGTGCCGATCACCGCATCCGCATCCAGGTGCAGGCGGTGAATGGTTTCCTCGACCCGCTGCTCCCAGTTCCAGCCGTCCAGCGCCTCGATCTCGCTCTGCATCGCGTCCAGGTCGCCGTCGCCGTGGGTGTAGCGCTCGATCAGCTCCCGGGCACGGGCCACGCCCTTGCACACCGCGGTGAAGACGCTGGCGGAAGGGTCCAGTTGGGGCTCCTGCGCGACGTAGGCGATGCGCAGGCCCTGCTGCAACTGCAGCACCCCGTCGTCCGCCTTCTCCAGCCCGGCCAGGATCTTCAGCAGCGAGGACTTGCCGGCACCGTTGCGGCCGATCAGGCCGACGCGTTCGGCGGCCTCGATGGCCAGGTCGGTGTGGTCCAGGAGAGCAACATGGCCGAAGGCGAGTTGGGCGTTGAGGAGGGTGATGAGTGCCATGGGTGGG
>JAEUOX010000133.1 GCA_016790475.1 Rhodoferax sp.
GTCCAGCGCATCCCAGTGGAAGGCGCCGGTGGCGGCATCGATCGTGGCGCCATGGGTCTCGCCGACCAGGCTGTAGGCCAGCGTGTCGCCGACCGCATCCGCCCCGCTGGCGAGCAGCGCGACGCTGCCACCCTCGTCGACCGTGAGGTCGTCGATCGCGGCCAATGTCGGCGTGGCGTTGACACCGAAGTCCGCGTCGGCCTGCAGGCCGCTGGTCATCGGGAAGGCCACGACCGCATCGGTGGTCAGCGTCCAGCCGTCCTGGCCGATCAGGCTGACGTGGTAGCTGCCCGGGCCGATGCCGTTGAAACGGTAGCTGCCATCCGCCAGCGTCAGCGTGCTGTGTTCGCCGGTATCGAGGCTGCCATTGGCATTGCCGTCCAGGAACACCGTCCAGCCGCCCAGGCCGGTCTCGCTGCCGTCCTGCGCCGCGCTGGCATTGCGGTCGTCGAAGACCGTGCCGCTGATGCGGCCCAGCGCGAAGTTGCCGAAGTCCGCGCCGGTGTGGTTCTCGCCGGCGGACAGGTTGAACTGGTGCACGCCCGGCGCCGCCAGCGGATGGACCTCGCCGGTGGTCGTGGTCGTGCCCCCGCCGGTGGCCGGTGCCGGCGCTTCCATCGCAAGAATGCCCTCGGCCAGTGCCAGCAGGTCGATGCGTGCGAAATCCAGCCCGGTGTTGACGACGTTGTCGTTCTCGTCGTCACCGTCGTGCACCTGCACGCTGGTGGTGGCCAGCAGGGTGCTGAACTCGGCCAGGCTGAGCCGGCGGCCCAGGTGATCGAGTGCCAGATCCTGGGCCAGCGTGGCGACGCCGGCCAGGTAGGCGCTGGCCTGGCTGGTGCCGAACATCGTCCGGGTGCCGCCGTTGTAGTTGGCGCCGACCATCCGGGTGCCGGGTGCCAGCACATCGAGCAGCAAGTCGTCACGCTGGCCGAAGGCGGCCAGCACGTCCGCACCGGTGCTGTAGTCGATCGCGCCGTTGGCGTAGTTGACCGGGCCACCGAAGCTGCCGCTCCAGACCGCGCCCACCGCCAGCACCGCCGGGTCGGCGGCCGGGTAGGCCACGCCCATCTGCCCGCTGTACTGGAAGTAGTTGTTGCCGCTCGCGGCGGTCAGCAGGATGTTCCTGCCGGCCAGTGCGGCGAGCTCATCGCCCAGGCCGTAGCGGCTGATCGCATCGTCCCAGTTGCCGCCGTCGCCCAGCGACAGGTTCACGACGCCGATATGGTAGGTGTCGGCGTTCAGCACGACCCACTGCAGCGCGGCCTCCAGGTAGCTGAAGTAGCCGGCGCCGTCATCGCGGAACACCTTCAGCGCGATGAGGTCCGCGCCCGGTGCCACGCCGCCATAGGTGGCGTCCTGGCCACCGACCAGGCTCGCGATGTGCGAGCCGTGTCCGTTGCGGTCGCTCGCGTCGGCGTCGCCGTCGGCGAAGTCATAGCTGTAGACGATACGGTCGGCCACGCCGTTGAGGTCGGCGTCCGGCCCGAACCAGCTGTGGTTCAGGTCGATGCCGGTGTCGATGATGACGGTGGCCACGCCGGCGCCGGTGATGCCGGCAAAGCGCGGATCGGCGCGGAACGCGTCCAGGCCGGTCAGGGCGTCGGCCAGCTCGTTGGCGGAGGCGGCCTGCACGCTGATGTCGCCTTCCGCGACGACGTCTTCCGGCAGGCTGAGCACCACATCCATGCCGCTGAGCGACAGCGTGATGCTGGACGCGCTGCTGCTCGGGCCGGCCCCGGGGGAGGTCTGCACCCAGCCGTCCTGCATCACCTCGGCGATCACGTAGTTGCCGGGCAGCAGATCGTTGAACTGGTAGGCACCGTCGCTGCCGGTGACCATCGAGCGTTCGCCGGCGTCCAGCGAGCCGTTGCCATTCGTGTCCAGGAAGATGGTCCAGCCGGCCAGGCCCCGCTCGCCAGCGTCGCGCTGGCCGTTGCCGTTGGTGTCCTCGAACTTGGTGCCGCTGATGCGCGCGGCCGCGACGTTCGCGAAGTCCTTGCTGCCGATGTCCTCGCCGCTGGTGGGCTGTGCCGT
>JAEUOX010000164.1 GCA_016790475.1 Rhodoferax sp.
GGGCGGCAGCAGGAAAACGACCGTGCCGTCCCAGCCGGTGGCGGTGCGGTTCAGACTGGCCTGGCTCGCGACGACGCGGGCCTGCAGGCGGGCCTGGTTCAACCAGGGCGCCAGCGCCTGCGGCGGGGCGGCCCGCAGCAAGACGGTCGCGCGTTCCCCGACGACGTTCAGCTGGCCGGCGGTTCCCAGCCGCTGCTGCACCGCCGCCTCCAGCGCGCGCAGCGCCTCGTCCCGGCTCGGCGGCTTGCTGGCCTGCAGAGCGCGCGCCTCGGC
This sequence comes from Rhodoferax sp., assembly GCA_016790475.1. Classification (GTDB taxonomy): domain Bacteria; phylum Pseudomonadota; class Gammaproteobacteria; order Burkholderiales; family Burkholderiaceae_C; genus CAISIP01. The sequence continues at coordinate 274 of JAEUOX010000164.1, forward strand.
GGCCAGGGTCTGCATGGCCAGCCATTGCCGCTCCAGCTGGGCGATCTGGACCGGTGCGGTCCGCACCGTGCGCAGCGAGGGCGCGATCGACTGGAACCACAGCGCCGCGCCCAAGAGCACCAGCAACAGCAGCACCAGTGCGGCGCGTTCGCGCGGGGCGCGGGTGCGCCACCATGGCGCCAGGCGCTGCACCGCCGTCATCGGGACGCCCCCTGCGCGGGCGCAGCAGCCCCAGGCGCCTGCCCTGCGGCACGCGGCGCGCCGGCGGTGCGCACCACCAGGCGGTCGGCATCCTGGCGCACGGACAGCCCCTGGCCGGCGAGCCTGGCCGTCAGCAGGGCCAGGGCCTCCGGTCCCAGCGCCACGCCCTTGACCGTCAGCTGCCCGGTCGTGAACTCCAGCCCACCTGGCGCGCTGCCCTCCGGCAAGGCGGCGCCAAGCGCCGCCAGCAGGGGTTCCAGGTCCTGCGCCGTCAAGGCGGCGCCGGACTGGCGCAGCAGCGTCACCTCGCGCTCCATCTGCATCGGGGCATCCACCACGGTGCGTACCTTCGGGAAACTTTGCGTCAGCACCTGGCGCACCTGCTGCCGGCGCGCCTGCAGGGTCTCGTCCAGCCGCCAGGCCCAGGCCTGCAGGCCGACCAGATGGGCCAGCAGCGCGGCGACCAGACCCCAGCGCAACGCGCGCCAGCGCCGGCCCTGCAGCAGCGCGCGGCCCGCGGCGCCCCAGCGCCGGGCCAGCCGGCTGCCACCGGAGGTGGCCAGATCGAACTGCGCCAGTTCCCATCCGGATTCCCGCGCCTCGCGCAGCGCCTGCGCGGCCGTGCGCACCCTGACGGGCCGACCCAGCACCTGCTCGGCCAGCGCGGCCACGGCCGGCTCGGCCTCCAGCGCCACTTCCTGCGCGGACAGCATCTGTGCATCGAGCAGCGCGTGTGCCTGGGCCAGCGGCACCGACAGCACACCGGCGGCATCCGCCACCTGCAGCCGGGCGTCCTCCGGCGTTCCGCAGACCACCCAGCGTGCCGCGGCCGCACCATCGCCAGACGCGACCGGTGCGAGCGCCGGAACCACACGATGCACGCGCCGGCCGGCCTGCTCGAAGCACTGCAACACGCCCGCCAGCCAGGCCTTGTCGCAGGCGGCCACCCACCAGCGCCCGTCGGCAGCGCGCTTCGGCGCCAGCGCCAGCGCGAGCGCAGCGGGTTCGTCGAGCAGCTGGTCTTCCAGGAGGCCGTCGAGCACCGCGCGCTGGCGTGCACCGGCCACCGGGGGCAGGCTGACCGGGTGCCAGGACAGCAGCTCGGCGGGCACGACCAGCACCAGCCTGCTAGCGCGCGGCAGCAGCGCCACCGGGGCCCCGGGCAGCGCACCAGAGGCAGGATCCGCACCGTCCGGCAGGTGGCTGAACACCGTGCCGACCGTCGGTCGGACCCGGGTCAGCGCGACGGTCAGCGTGGTCATGGCGGCATTGTAAGGACGGGTCCCTGCGCGGCCGATGCCGTGGCGGAGGCCGCTGCAGCAGGTGCCAGCGGCAGTTCGGCGCGGGCCCGCTCGCGCCACAGGATGCTGACTTCCATGCCGTTGCGCAGCAGCAGCGAGCGCTCCTCGACGACCAGTTGTTCCATGCGCAGCCGACCGCGCACATCGAAGAACCGCGTGCCGACGCTGAACCGGCCCGGCGCCAGCGCCTCCGTGCCGGCCGGCAGCAGGGGCATCACGGCGCCCAGCGCACGGAACGGCGCCCGCTGGCGGGCTGACACCAGCGCCTGTGCGTCCGTGCGATCAATGCCCGGGATGCTGGCCGCCAGCACCTCCTCCGGCGCGGTGTTGACGTTCACCGGCGTGCGCACCGGCAGCATCGTGATGAACGGTGCCAGGACCCGCGCGCTCTCGGCCGACAGCCCGAGCCAGGCCAGCTGGTCCAGGCGGCGCGGCAGCAGCGGGACCGGCTGCTCCTTGTCCGGTGGCGTCTCCGCCTGGGACGCCCCGGCCGCAGGCGCCGCGGCCACCGGGGTCAGGGCCCGCAGCAGGTTGGCCGCGACGGTGTCGATCTCGCTGGCGTCCAGCCCCAGCAACTCGAACAGGCGGGCGAAGGCCTGCTGGTCCGGCTCCGACACCTTGTTGTCCGCGACCAGGTTGCGCAGGTTCATCCGGGCCTGGGCGTCGGTGATCTGGCCGGACAGGTAAACCTCGTCGATGCCGTCCAGCGCACCTGGCTCGAGCGCCAGAAAGCCGGAGATCCGGGACTCCTGCAGCGGCACCGCCCAGGGCTCGCCGCCATGGTCCGGGCCACCGGCACGCGCGTCCTCGCGCAGGATCAGGCGGGCCCAGTCCAGCGCACCGCCCAGCACCCAGCCGGCCTGCATGCGGGCCCGCTCGCTCTGCTCGACCTCGACGTTGCGCCAGTGGCGCCACAGCGCCGCCGACGCCAGCGTGGCGACCAGCGCGACCGTCAGCAGCGCGAGCAGCAGTGCCGCGCCCCGCTGCGGCGCAGGGGCCTGGCCCCGGGGGCCGATGTGCCTCATCGCGCGGCCCCCAGCGTCGGTCGCGCCCAGTCGTGCTGCAGCCGCCCGGAGAGCACCTGCCCCTCGCTCAGGTCCAGCAGCAGGCGCACACCATCGGGCACCGGCAGCTGCGCGGTGCTGCCCGGCACGCGCGTTCCGGCGCCGCTGGACAGCGGACTGCTCCAGCTGTTGTTGCGGAAGAAGAAGACCTGCCAGGCGTCCACCGGCGCGATGCGCACCTCCTGGCGGCGCAGTTCCTCGGTCGGGTTCTCGCCCCACAGGCCGGCCTGCTGCCAGGCCAGCTGCAGCTGTTCGCGCGTGCGCAGCGGCGCAGACTGCCAGCGCAGCCAGTGGCGCTGCCCGTCGATCACGCGCGCCCCCCAGGCCACCACGACGATCGCGGAGTCCGGCGTCTGCGCCTCCTGCGCGATGCGGATCAGGCGCACCACCCGGCTGTCGAAGTCCAGCCCGCCCCAGGGCGCCATCGGCGTCACGGCGTCCAGGTCGGCACGCCACTGTGCCAGCCCGGTCTGCAGCGCCAGCAACTCCTCGCTGCGCTCCCGGGTACCCGTCTCGGCCCGCTGCATCGCGTCCACGCCGCTCCAGGCCATCACCGCGAGCAGGGCCATTGCGGCCAGCGCGACCAGCACCTCGACCAGCGTGAAGCCCCTGGCGCGATGCACGTGCACCCCGGTCACGGCAGGCTCCCGACGATCGTGGCCACGCGCAGCACCAGATGGTCGTTGTCCAGCACCTGGGCATCCACGCGGCGGAAGTTCGGGTTCTGCGTCGGGGTCACCGTCAGCCGGCCGTCCCACACGCGGCCGGCCTGTTCGCAGGCGAAGGCGGTGGTGCCAAGCGTCGGCATCTGGCGGGACAGGCGCACGCGCACCAGCTCGTTCTCTGCGCACAGCTGCGCCATCAGCATGTCGGACTGCCGCTGCGCATGGTCGGTCAGCGCCATCGTCGCCTGCAGCCCGGCCACCAGACCGATGCCGACAATCGCCAGCGCCACCAGCACCTCGATCAGCGTGAAGCCGGTGGCGCGGCGACTCACGGCGCCGCCTCCGGTGCCGGCGCGTCGGCCTCCGCGCTGCGCACCTGAAACGGACGCAGTCCGTCGGTGGCCACCCGCAGGCTGCGTGCGCCCAGCACCAGCACGATCTCCTGCGGGCTGATGATCGGCTCCGGCCCGAGCACCACGGCCGGCGCATCCTGCACACCGATGCCGGGCGCCAGCCAGGCATGGGCCTGCGCCTCCTGCGGCGGCGGGCCCTCGAACCGGTACCCGTCCTCCATGGGCCGCCAGACCAGCACCTGGCCGCTGGCCCGGGAGCGGGCCCGGGCGGCGTCCAGCTGCGCGGCCAGGCGCAGCGCCTCGCGTTCGAGCGCCTGGTCCCCGGACTCGCGGACCGCAAAGGCCACTCCGGTGCCGGCCAGCGCCATCAGCGCAACCACCAGCATCAGTTCCAGCAATGTGAAGCCGCGATGCGCGGCGCCGTACGACGCGCCCGGTTTATTGCCAGGAGCCCACATCGGCGTCCTTGCCCTCGCCGCCGGCTTGGCCGTCCGCGCCGAACGACAGCACGTCGATCTCCCCCTGCACCCCGGGGTTGAGGTACTGGTAGGGGTTGTTCCAGGGGTCGTTGGGCAGCTTGTCCAGATAAGGCTTCCAGTTCGGCGGCACCGGGCTCGCCGTCGGCTTGACCACGAGGGCCTGCAGGCCCTGCTCGGCGGTCGGGTAGCGCTGGTTGTCCAGCTTGTACAGCTTGAGCGCCTGCACCAGGTTGTTGACGTCGGTGCGGGCGGCCATCGTGCGCGCATCGTCGGCACGCTCCAGCACATTGGGCACGATCAGCGCCGCCAGCACGCCGATGATGACCAGCACGACCATCAGCTCGATCAACGTGAAGGCACGTGCCAGACGCCTGCGCCCGGAGCGCAGCCGGCGCCCGAAATGCTGTCTCATGGTGGTTCCCTGTGTGTGGCCCGGAGCAGCCTGGCCCCGGATGCGCTGAATCATAATCGGGCATGGCTGACACCTGGCGCGCGCGCATCCTGACCCTGGCTGCCTGGGCCGTTGCCGGCTGGTCGGCCACCTACTGGGCGCTGCAGTGGGCTGGGGACCGGCCAGCGCTGCCTCCCGCGTCATCCGCCGCACCGCCGCCGGCCATCACCGCCGACCCGGTCCCGGTGGCTCGCATGTTCGGGCCGGCCATCGAGGCACCGGCACCGGAGCCGGTCGCACCGGTGGTGGTGGCCGTGGATCCTGCGGCCCGCTTCACGCTGGTCGGTGTCGTGGCGGACCGCACCCGCAGTGGCGTGGCACTGCTGTCCATCGAGGGCCAGCCGGCGCGGCCCTACTCGGTCGGCGCCCGCATCGAGGAGCGCTACCGGCTCCACAGCGTGACGGCCCGCTCGGCCACGCTGACCGGGCCGGA
>JAEUOX010000213.1 GCA_016790475.1 Rhodoferax sp.
GGAGGCGGGGCGGCTGCAGGCCTGCGGGTAGCCTCGAGACGCCGGCCTGGCGCGGCGGCGTGCGCGATCACCAGCGGGGGATGTAGGGCACCAGCATCCAGGCCAGGATCAGCAGCGTGACGGCAAGCGACCAGATCGCCAAGCGGTACGAGCGGCGGCGAGGTGCCGCGCGCGACAGGGGGCGCCGGGCGCGCGCGGGAGGCGGCTGTCGCATGGTGAAGGGCTTGCGGTGATTCAGGATTTGACGAATGATCCCATCCGCGGAGTGAAGGGGCAACCCTGCTCGGCGCCGCGTCAGCAGAAGGTGATTCCGCGGTGGCCCTGGAAGACTCGCCGCACACCAACCCCATGAGCGCCACCCCCTGGTCTTCGATCTCGACGGCGTCATCGTCAAGACAAACTTCGTCAAGCACGCGGCCATGCTGTCGCTGTTTGCCGAGCATTCCAGCCAGCAGGACGCCATCAGCCAGTACATCCTTGCAAACGGCGGCGTGCCTCGTCGGGAGAAGCTGACGCATCTGCTGCGCACCCTGCAGGAGTCCGAGCCGGTCGCTTACGTCTCACCTTGCCGCGATCCATGCAGGAGCCCCGTCGGAGGTTGAACAGGCGATGCGTCGCGCCTTGACGCAGAGGACGGTGGCCTGAGGGATTTGCGGTCGTAGCGCGTCAGGCTGTCGCAGACAGCCAGCGCACCAGCGTCGCATAAAGCTGGTCCGGGTCGATCGGCTTGCCGATGAAATCATTCATGCCGGCCGCGAAGCAGCGCTCGCGGTCCTGCGAGAACGTATTGGCCGTGGCCGCCAGGATCGGCACATCGGCATAACCGGGCAACGCCCGGATCTCGCGCGTGGCCTGCACACCGTCCATGCGCGGCATCTGCATGTCCATCAGGATCAGCGCATAGCGCCGGGTGCGGGCCAGTTCCACCGCCTCGATGCCATCGACCGCCTCGTCGACCAGCAGCCCGGTGTCCGACAGCAGCAGGGACGCCATCTCGCGGTTGACCGGCTCGTCCTCGACGAGCAGCACCCTGCGGCCATGATGCCGCGCCCGCAACAGCGCTTCCGGGTCGGCGATATCGACGGCCGGTGCCGGCGCCACCGCGCCCACCGGGCTGCGCTGCAGGCGGGCCGTGAACCAGAACAGGCTGCCGACGCCCGGCGTGCTGGTGGCTCCGGCGTCGCCGCCCATCAGCTGGGCCAGGCGCTGCGTGATGGCCAGGCCCAAGCCGGTGCCGCCATGGGTGCGGGTGGTGCTGTTGTCGGCCTGCTCGAACAGGTTGAACAGGCGCGCCAGCGTGGGCGGCGGGATGCCGATGCCGGTGTCCCGCACCTCGAAGCGCAGCAGCACGTCGCGGTCGGTCGCGCTCTGCGGCACCACGCGCAGCTGCACGCCGCCCTGCTCCGTGAACTTGATCGCATTCGTCAGGTAGTTGACCAGGCACTGCTGCAGGCGCAGCGGGTCCCCCAGCAGGTGGGCCGGCAGATTCTCGGTCGCGGTGCTCAGCGTCAGGCCCTTGGCGTCGAGCTGGCTCTGCATCATCGTGACCACATTGCCCACCAGGGACTCGATCGACACCGGCCGCAACTCCAGGCCGAGCTTGCCGGCTTCGATCTTGGACAGCTCCAGGATCGCGTTCAGGATACCCAGCAGGTGCTCGCTGGCCCGCTCCAGCTTGCCGAGGCGCTCCGCCTGCGCCGCGTCCAGGCCGGCGCGGCGCATCAGATGGGCCATGCCCATGATCGCGTTGAGCGGCGTGCGGATCTCGTGCGACATGTTGGCCAGGAACTCGCTCTTGGCCCGGTTGGCCACCTCGGCCGCATTGCGCGCGCGCCGCAGGTCTTCCTCCACCGCCCGGGGCTGCGTGATGTCCATCGCCACACCGTACAGGTGCTGCGGCTGGCCCTGGGGGTCCCGTACGATCGTCCCGATCACATGCAACCAGACGATGCGGCCATCGATCGGCCGGCGGTAGGGCAGGATCGTGTCGTAGCGCGGCACCTCGCCCGTCAGCGCCGCCTGGAAGCGGGCCTCGGCATCGCGGGCGGCCTGCCGGTCGGCGGCTGCGGCATTGGCGAACCAGTCGTCTGCCAGGTGGTAGCGGTGTCCCGGACGCGGAAGATCGCCGCAGATCGCGACCGCCTGGGCCGAGGAAATGAAGTAGGCCGGGTCTTGCGTGAAGTCGATGCGCCAGTGACCGGCCCGGGCCAGCTCCAGCGCCTGCTCGGCCAGGAATTCCGCGCGCGCCAGCTGCTCGGCCAGCGCGACGGCCGCCCGCTCGGACTCGATGCGGCGCTGGTGCTCGGTGTCATCGGTGAAGGTGGCCAGCAGCTTGCCGGGCCCCACGCGATGGATGCCCAGCACCAGCGTGCAGCGGTCCTGGCGCACGCGCACCGACAGCCGGGCGCCGCTCAGGATCACGGTGCGTGCCGCGCTGGCGATCACCGTGTCCCGCAGCTCCGGTAGCTCGGACTGCAGCACGTCGAACAGGTTGTCCAGGCGACCGTTCGTCGACAGCGGCATCAGCCACTGCGCCGCCATCGGCGTCATCAGCTCCACCGCGCCATCGTCCGCCAACACCACGATCGCGATCTGCGACTGGTAGATGTAGGACAGGAACAGCGACTGGTCGGTGTCGGTGCCGTTGAGCAAGGATCCCCCCGTGCGCGCTCAGGCGGTGCGCAGCAGCAGCAGATACGCGTCCTGCGCGCCTGCGCCGACCAGCATGCGCAACTTGACCGGCGTGGGCCGCATGCGCCAGGTGAGCACATAGTCGATCGTGGCGTCCAGCGCCTGCCCGGCGGAGAGCGCATCCTCGATGCGCTGCGCCACCAGGTAGTTGTTCATGCACTGGGCGATCTCGGTGAACAGGTGGCGGCCGAGCACGTTCTCCGCGCGCAGACCGGTGTGCAGCGCCTCGTACCGGTTGTAGCGCCGCACGATCATGCGGCCGTCCACCTGGATCACGCCGAAGGGCAAGCCATCGAGCCCGGCGCTGTCGAGGGCGCCAAGCTACTGGGCAAGGTCGGTTTGGTCGAAATTCATGGGTTCGGTGCGAGTACGGTCTGCAAGCTTGCCATGGCTGGGGGCCAATGGGGTGAAGGGTACACCCGCGGAGCGGGGAAGACCTGCAGTTTACTGAGGATCGTCAAGGGAAAAGAAAAGGGAGACAGACCGCAAGGCCTGTCTCCCTCTGAATCAAGTGGTGGGTCCTGAGTGACTCGAACACTCGACCTACGGATTAAGAGAGCAGGAATGGCCCTGCTTTCGAGGTCCTGCCCACGGCTTACAGACACACGCACCACGTAACCGGGTGCCATGCGTAGCCTTGTTTTGCTGGAA
>JAEUOX010000222.1 GCA_016790475.1 Rhodoferax sp.
GGGTGGCAGCGTCGGCGCGGGCGCCATGGTGCTGCACCTGGCCGCGGTCCATGACGACCAGCGCGTCCGCCTGCAGCGCGATCGAGACCTCGTGCAGCACGCTGACCACGGTGCGTCCCTGCCGCACCAGCTGACGCACCACCGCCAGCCAGTCCGCCTGGTGCGGCGGATCCAGATTGGCCAGCGGCTCATCCATCAGCAGCACGTCGGCCTGCACCGCCAGCGCCCGCGCCAGCAGCACGCGCTGCCGCTCGCCACCGGAGAGCTGCCCGAGCGCCCGGCCGCGCCAGTCCCAGGCCTGCGTCGCCCGCAGCGCGATCTCGACCGCCTGCAGATCCTCCGGCCCCGGGGCAGCCAGCCAGCCGCGATGCGGCAGGCGGCCCAGCATCGCGACGTCCCAGACGGTCAGGTCGTCGCCGCCCGCCTCGCCCTGCCCCAGCCAGGCGATGCGCCGGGCCCGCACCCGGGCGCCGAGCTGCGCCAGCGGCTGCCCCTGCAGCAGCACGGCCCCTTGCCACGGCAGCAGGCCGGCCAATGCCCGCAGCAGCGTGGACTTGCCGGCGCCGTTGGGCCCCACCACGGCGGTCCAGCAGGCCGGCGCGAACTGCAGCGTCACGCCGTGCAGCACCTCGGCATCACCGAGGCGCACTCGCAGGTCGGTCGCGGCCAGCGCCGCGGGCGTCGTCATGGGCGCTCTCCGTTCACAGGGGCCCCCGACCCGGCCCCTGCCGGTGCATCAGCGCCAGCAGGTAGCCGCCGCCGAGCACCGCGGTCAGCACGCCCACTGGCAGTTCCTGCGGCGCAATCAGCCAGCGGGCCAGCGTGTCCGCCGCCAGCAGCAGTACGCCGCCCATCAGTCCCGACAGCAGCAGCAGCGGGCGGTGCGTCGTCCGCGCCAGCGAGCGCACCAGGTGCGGTGCGGCCAGGCCGACGAAGGCGATCAGGCCGGTCTGCGCGACGGCGGTACCGGTGGCCAGCGCCAGCACCGCCACCAGCACCGCACGCGCCGGCACCAGCGGCAGGCCGAGGCTGGCGGCCGTCGATTCGCCGAGTGCCAGGCCGTCCAGCACCGGCGCCAGCGCCGCGGCCAGCAGCACGCACAGCAGCCCGCAAGCGACCATCAGCAGGCAGGACGTCCAGCCGACGAAACTCGTCGTGCCCAGCAGGAAGGCCTGCAGCGCCAGCATCACCTCCGGGCGCAGCATCATCACCAACTGCCCCAGCGCGCCGAGCACCACACCGACGACGACGCCGGCCAGCAGCAGGCGCAGCGTGTGCTGCACGCCGCGCGCCAGCACCAGCGTCAGCAGCACCGCCGCCACCGCACCGGCAAAGGCGGCGCCGGTCAGGCCCAGCCGCACCAGCCATTCGGCCGCCATCGGCGTGCTGCCGGCCAGCGCCAGCGCCACTGCAACGCCCAGCGAGGCGCCGGACGCACTGCCCAGCAGGAAGGGATCGGCCAGCGGGTTGCGGAACAGCCCCTGCGCGACCGCGCCCGCCAGCCCGAGCAGCGCCCCGGCACACCAGGCGCCCAGCGAGCGCGGCGCCCGGATGTCGCGCAGGATCTGCGCCGCCAGCGGGTCCTCCGCGGCGCGCAGCACGCTGTCGAAGCCGGTGCTGCCGACCCCCATCGCGACCAGCAGCAGCAGCACGGACACCAACAGCAGCACCGCCCCCAGGCGGCCAGCGCGCCACGGCGCCGCAGCCCGCGGCGCCATCAGGCGCCTCCTCCGGTGCCCGGCGGCCGGCCGCTCATGGCGCCACCCGTTCCAGACAGCGCGCCATCGCGGCGGCGGCGTCGGCCATGCGCGGGCCGGCCCGCACCATCGTGTCCGACTCGGCCGTCGGGAACACGCAGACCCGGCCCTGGCGGATCGCGCGCAACGCCGACCAACCGGGGCGCTGGGCCATGCCGGTGAAGGTGGCGTCCCCGACCATGATCACGTCCGGGTCCGCGCGCACGACGAACTCCGGGTTGATCTTCGGGAACGGGCCCATCGTGCCGGGCACGATGTTGCGCGCACCCAGCCGGGCCAGCGTCTCGCCGACGAAGGAGGCTTCGGACGCCGCATAAGGTGCATTGTTGACCTCGAAATAGACCCGCAGCCCGCGGGCCCGCGCCGGCAGCGCCTGCGCGACCGCCTGCGCTGCATCATCGATCGTGCGCCAGCGTTGCGGCGCATCGGCCACGCCGAGCACGCTGCCCAGCGCGAGCAGCACGCGCTGCACGTCGCGGGTGTTCTTCGGCTCCAGTGCCGCGACGCGGATGCCCAGCGCCTGCAGCCGGTCGGCCGCCACCGACGAGGTGGCCAGCAGCACCAGGTCCGGGCGTAGCGCGACGATCGCCTCGATGCTCGGATCCAGCCCGCCGCCGACGCGCGGGAGCTTCAGCACCGCAGGCGGATGGTTCGAATAGCGGTCCACACCGACCAGCCGGTCGCAGGCGCCCAGTGCACAGACCATCTCGGTCAGCGAGGGAAGCACGCTGACGATGCGCTGCGGTGGCGCATCCAGCAGCACGCGCTGTCCGCGGTCATCGCGCAGCTCCACGGCCTGTGCCTGCGCCTGCAGGCAGGCCACGGCCAGCAGCAGCACGGCCAGCCAGCGCCACGCGGCGCGCGCGCCCTCACGCACCATGGCGCGCACTCCAGTCCATCACGATGCGGTGCAGCCGAGCGACGCCGTCGGTCAGCGCGGCCGGCCCGGGCTGCAGGATCTCCGCGGACTTGATCTCGAACAACGCGCCGTCGCGCACGGCCGGCACCTCCGCCCATCCGGGCCGCGCGGCCACCTTCTCCGGCCGGAACTTCTTGCCGCACCAGGAGCCGATGATGATGTCCGGCTGGCGCCGCACGACCTCCAGCGGGTCGGCAATGATGCGGTCGCGGCCCAGCGACTGCACGGCGAGCTCCGGAAAGCAGTCGTCGCCGCCGGCCAGCACCAGCAGCTCCGACACCCATCGGATCGCGCTGATGCAGGGATCGTCCCATTCCTCGAAATACACCCGCGGGCGGCGCGGCAGGCCGGCCGCCGCAGCACGCAGGCCGTCCAGGCCTGCCTGCATCGCGGCGATGCGCTGCAGGCCCTGCGCCGATTCGCCGACCATCGCGGCCACCTGGAACAGCATCGCGAAGATCTCCGCGACGCTGCGCTGGTTGAATACCGTGACCTGCACACCCCGGCGGATCAGCGCCGACGCGATGTCGGCCTGCAGGTCGGAGAAGCCGAACACGCAGTCCGGCTCCAGCGCCAGGATGCGGTCGATCTTCGCGCTCAGGAACGCGCTGACCCGCGGCTTCTCGTGCCGCGCCTGCGGCGGGCGCACGGTGTAGCCCGAAACACCGACGATCCGGTGCGACTGGCCGAGCAGGTACAGCCATTCGGTCGTCTCCTCGGTCAGGCAGACGATGCGCTGCGGCCCGAGGGCCGCAGCCGTGCAACGCGGATCGGCCGGCTGCTGCATGCCTAGAAGGCGTAGCGCACCGACGCGGTGAAGGTCCGGCCGGGCTCCGGGTAGACCGAGGTCGCCACGCCGCCGGCCGTGCAGGCGAAGGCCAGCGTGTAGTACTTGCGGTCGGTCAGGTTGGCGATGCCCAGCGCCAGTTCCGCGGCGCCCCACTGGTAGGCGTAGCGCAGGTCGACGCTGGCATAGGCGGGCATGCGGCAGGTGTTCGCGAAATCCGGGCTCTGGCTGGAGACCCACTGCACGCCGGCATGCAGGCTGTGGCCGGCCGCCGGGCGCCAGTCGGCGCGCACGGCCAGCGTGCGCTTGGGCACCAGCATCACGTCGTTGCCGGCGTACTGCCCGGCGGTGAAGCGGGCCTGCCGCCAGGCGGCGTTCAGGCGCAGGTCCACGTCCGCCGACAAGGCGTGCCGGGCCTCCAGCTCCAGACCCTGGCGCAGCGTCGGGTCGAAATTGATGTTGGCGCCGAAGGGCCCGAAGGGCCCGTTGCCTGAGGGGTCGTAGCCGATCTCGTCGCGCAGCCGGCTGCGGTACCAGCGCGCCTCGACCGTCCCTGCGTCGCCCTTCCAGCGGGCACCAAGCTCCAGGTCCCGCGAGGTCTGCGCACGCAGCGTCACGGCCGGATTGGTGAACGAGAACTCGTCGACATTGCCCAGACGGAAGCTGCTGCCGACGCGGCCGTAGACGGTTCCGCCCTTCCCCACCGGCTGGCTCACGCCCAGTTCCCAGGCCTGCTCGCGATCGTCAATCACTGCCGCAGACGCCCCCTCGAACTTGCGGATGCCTTCGGTGCGCCAACCGGCCGACAGCCGGGTGCCGGTGCCCGGCAGCGTGAGCTCGTCACGCACATAAAAGGCCGTGCTCTGTGCGGTGGCCTGGGAGCCGATCGGCGTGAACAACGACTGTGTGATCGTGCGCTCCCACAGCCCGCGGTCCCATCCCAGGATGAAACTGTTGGGCAGCTTGCCCAGCTGGCCGGTGTGGCGCGCGCGCAGGCTGGCATTCGTCGCCGTCACGTCGTAGGCATACAGCGCGGCGAAGGTCAGGCTGTCGTAGCGCTTGTCGCGCCGGTTCACATCCGCGGCGATCTGCCAGTCGCCCAGCAGGGCCTCGGCGAACAGGCCGCCCTGGCGGTTCTGGCTGGCGCCGTACTCGGTCAGGGAGTTGGCCTGGCGCGGATCGGCAGCGAACTGCGCGGCGCTGAGTGCGCGCGGCAGACCGCTGGACAGCGCATCACGCCCGATACGCGCACCCAGCCGCAGCCAGTCGTTGCTCCATTGGCCGGTGGCCGACACCGCGTCCGACTCGGACGCGAAGTTCACCCGATGGCCGTCGCTGCGCCGCTCGCTGGCCGACACATCGACCGAGAACCCGCCGGCGGCGATCACGGCCGTGCCGCGCGCCTCCCGCAGGCCCAGGCTGCCGGCCGCACCGTACAGCTGGGCCGAGGACTTGCGCTGCGCCCCGATGCCGGCCTTCGTCGTGATGACGATCACGCCGCCGGTGGCGCCCTCGCCGTAGAGCACGGCGCCGGT
>JAEUOX010000253.1 GCA_016790475.1 Rhodoferax sp.
TACGATCAGCAACTCCGGCGCGCAGGCGTCGCCCAGCAGGACCCCTGAACCCATGTGCGGCATCACCGGCATTTTTGACACCCGCAGCAAGCGCGACATCGATCGCGGGGTGCTGCAGCGCATGAACGACTCCCAGCTGCACCGGGGCCCGGACGAAGGCAGCCTGCACCTGGAGCCGGGCGTCGGGCTGGGCCACCGCCGCCTGTCGATCATCGACATCGCCACCGGGCAGCAGCCGCTGTTCAACGAGGACGGCTCGGTCGTCATCGTCTTCAACGGCGAGATCTACAACTACCAGCAGCTGATCCCGGAGCTGCAGGCCCTGGGCCATGTGTTCCATACCAAGAGCGACACCGAGGTCATCGTGCATGCCTGGGAGTCCTGGGGGGCGGACTGCGTCAAGCGGCTGCGCGGCATGTTCGCCTTCGCGCTGTGGGACCGCAACCGCCAGACCTTCTTCATCGCTCGCGATCGCCTGGGCGTCAAGCCGATGTTCTATGCGGTGCTGGACGACGGCACGCTGCTGTTCGGCTCCGAGCTCAAGTCCGTGATGGCCCATGGCGGCCTGCGCCGCGACATGGATCCGCTGGCGGTCGAGGAGTACTTTGCGCTGGGCTATGTGGCCGAGCCGCGCACGATCTTCCGGCAGGCGCGCAAGCTGCCGCCGGCCACGACGCTGACGATCCGCCATGGGCAGCCGGTCGGCGAACCGGTGGCCTACTGGGATGCGCGCTTCACGCTGAACAACCCGATGTCGCTGGCCGACGCGCAGGGCGAGCTGGTGGAGCGGCTGCGCGAATCGGTGCGCCTGCGGATGATCGCGGAAGTGCCGTTGGGCGCCTTCCTGTCCGGGGGCGTGGACAGCAGCGCCGTGGTGGCCCTGATGGCCGGGCTGTCGAACACCCCGGTCAACACCTGCTCGATCGGTTTCGACGACCCGGCCTTCAACGAGTCCGAGTTCGCCAAGATGGTGGCCGACCGCTACCAGACCAACCACCGCCTGGAGGTGGTGCGCAGCGACGACTTCGACCTGATCGACACGCTGGCGCGCCTGTACGACGAGCCTTACGCCGACAGCTCTGCGATCCCGACCTACCGCGTCTGCGAGCTGGCGCGCAAGCATGTCACGGTCGCGCTATCGGGCGACGGCGGCGACGAATCCTTCGGCGGGTACCGCCGCTACCGGCTGCACCTGATGGAGGAGCGCATGCGCGCCGCCATTCCGGCCGGCCTGCGCCGTCCGATGTTCGGGCTGATGGGGCGCATCTACCCCAAGGCCGACTGGGCGCCGCGGATGTTCCGCGCCAAGACCACCTTCGAGGGCCTGGCCCGCAGCTCGGTGGAGGCCTATTTCCATTCGGTGTCGATCCTGCGGGACCCGATGCGCGAGGCGCTGTTCAGCCCGCGCCTGAAGTCCGCGCTGGGCGACTACAACGCGCGCGATGTGTTCGACCGCCATGCCTTCCAGGCCAACACCGACGACCCGCTGGCGTTGATCCAGTACCTGGACCTGAAGACCTACCTGGTCGGCGACATCAACACCAAGGTGGACCGCGCCAGCATGGCCCATTCGCTGGAGGTGCGCGAGCCGCTGATGGACCACGAGCTCGTGGAGTGGCTGGCCACCTTGCCCTCCAGCCTGAAGATCCAGGGTCAGGAGGGCAAGTACCTGTTCAAGAAGGCGCTGGAGCCGCACCTGCCC
>JAEUOX010000334.1 GCA_016790475.1 Rhodoferax sp.
CAATGGCCAGAAGCTCTACGAGATCGTCGATCTGCCGGACGACCTGCAGGCCACCGCGGCCGAGGTGCTGGCGGACGGCAGCCTGCGCGTGCACTGGTCCGACGGCCACCGTTCGGACTACACCGCCGCCTGGCTGCGCGCGCATGCACTGTCGGACGCCGCACGCAGCGCCCGGGTGCTGCGGCCCACGCTGTGGACGAAGGCGATCAGCGAGCGCATGCCGGTTGCGGACTGGCCGGCCTTGCTGGCCGATCCCCGGCGCGAGCTCGACTGGCTGGAGCAGTACGCGGCGCTGGGTTTCGGCCTGCTGCGCCAGGTGCCGACCCAGCCCGGCCAGGTGGCCGAGGTGGGCGACCGGCTCGGCTACGTGCGCGTCACGAACTATGGGCGTCTCTTCGACGTGAAGTCGGTGCCCAACCCGACCAACCTGGCCTACACCGCGGTCGGGCTGGGCGTGCACTCCGACAACCCCTACCGCCACCCGTCGCCCGGCGTGCAGCTGCTGCACTGCCTGGAGTCCGAGGCACCCGGCGGCGACACGCTTCTGGTGGACGGCTTCCATGCCGCCGAGATCCTGCGGCGCGAGGATCCGGCAGCCTTCGTGCTGCTGACGCGGCTGCCGATGAACTTCCGGTATGCCGACGCCAGCACCGAGCTGCGTGCGCGCCAGACGCTGATCTCGGTCGACGGCGACGATGTCGTGCGCGCGGTGCACTTCAACAACCGCTCGGCCGACTGGCTGGACGCGCCGGCCGACCAGGCCCAGGCCTGGTACCGGGCCTACCGGGCCTTTGCGCGCATCCTGAAGCGCCCGGAGCTGGAGTTGATCTTCCGGCTGGAGCCGGGTGACTGCGTGGTCATGCAGAACGACCGCACGCTGCACGGCCGCACCGCGTTCGACCCGGGCCGGGGCCGGCGCCATCTGCAGGGCTGCTACATTGATGGCGACGCGATGCAGAGCCGTTTGCAGGTGCTGCGCCGCACGCTTGCCAACCCCTCCTGAACCTTCCGACCATGTCCCAAGCCCTTGATCTGATCCATGCCGCTTTCGCCCGCCGGGGCCATGAAGGTTACGGTGAAGGCGTCAGCCAGCTCGATCACGCATTGCAGTGCGGCATGTTCGCCGAGCGCGACGGTGCCTCGCCGGCGCTGGTGGCGGCGGCCTTCCTGCACGACATCGGCCACCTGCTGCACGACCTGCCGCAGGACATCGCCGACACCGGCCTGGACACCCAGCACGAGTCCACGGGCTCGGCCTGGCTGTCCCAGTACTTCGGCCCGGAGGTCACCGAGCCGGTGCGCCTGCATGTGGCGGCCAAGCGTTACCTGGCGGCGGTCGAGCCGGGCTATTTCGACGAGCTCTCCGAGGCCTCCAAGCTGTCGCTGCGGCTGCAGGGCGGCCCGATGGACGCCGCGCAGATCCGCGCCTTCGAGGCGGCACCCTTCTTTGCCGAGGCGGTGCGGCTGCGCCGCTGGGACGAGGAGGGCAAGATCATCGGCTACCAGGGGCCGCCGGCCACCCATTTCGACGCGACGGTGCGCGCCTGCCTGAAGGCCGCCTGAGCGGGCCCTGAGGCGGCGGCTTCAGGCCAGCACGCGTTCCGCCGGCACGTACGCGTAGCCCAGCGCCTGGGCCACGGCGGCATGCGTGACCTGGCCCTGGGCCACGTTCAGACCGTGGCGCAGGTGCACATCCTCCTGAAGCGCCTTCTGCCAGCCCTTGTCGGCCAGTGCCAGCGCCGGCCCGATCGTCGCGTTGTTCAGCGCAAAGGTCGAGGTGCGGGCCACCGCGCCGGGCATGTTCGCCACGCAGTAGTGCACGACGCCGTCCACCAGGAAGGTGGGCTCGGCATGGGTCGTCGCATGCGAGGTCTCGAAGCAGCCGCCCTGGTCGATCGCGACATCCACGACCACCGCGCCCTGCTTCATGCGGGACACCATGGCCCGGGTGACCAGCTTGGGCGCCGCGGCACCGGGCACCAGCACGCCGCCGATGACCAGGTCGGCGTCCAGCACCGCATCCTCCAGGCTCTGGGCGTTCGAGTGCACCGTGGCGATCCGGTTGCCGAACACCAGATCGAGCTGGCGCAGGCGGTCCACGTTCTTGTCCAGCACCGTGACCCGTGCGCCCAGGCCCACGGCCATCTGCAGCGCGTGCGTGCCGACCACACCCGCGCCCAGGATCGCCACATGGGCTGCCGGCACGCCGGGCACGCCGCCCAGCAGCACGCCCATGCCGCCCTTGGACTTCTCCAGGTGAGCGGCGCCGGCCTGCACCGCCATGCGCCCGGCCACCTCGCTCATCGGCGCCAGCAGCGGCAGGCCGCCCTGCGCGCCGGTCACCGTCTCGTAGGCGATGCAGATCGCGCCGGATTGCACCAGCGCCGCGGTCTGCTGCGGATCCGGTGCCAGGTGCAGGTAGGTGTACAGGATCTGTCCGGGTCGCAGCATCGCGCATTCCGCCGGCTGCGGCTCCTTGACCTTGACCACCATCTCGGCCTGGGCGAACACCGTGGCCGCATCCGGCACCAGACTGGCGCCGGCGGCCTGGTACTGGCTGTCCGCCAGGCCGATGGCCGCGCCGGCACCGGCCTGCACCAGCACCTGGTGGCCATGGGCGACCAGCTCGCGCACGCTCGCCGGCGTCAGGCCGACGCGGTATTCATGGTTCTTGATCTCGGTGGGCAGTCCGATGCGCATGGGGTGTTCCTGACGGTTGGAAGAGGTGGGGCGCAGTGTGTGCGAAACCGCCTGCAATGAACAGTTTGATTAAACTGTTTCAGATTCCATTAGCGATCCTGATGCACGATGACTCCGCTCGACCCCCATGCGCTGGAGTGCCTGGCTGCCATTGTCGAGGAGGGCGGTTTCGAGCGCGCCGCGACCCGGCTGTCGATCACGCAGTCGGCCGTGTCGCAGCGGCTGCGCACACTGGAGGCGCAGGCCGGCACGGTGCTGATCGTGCGCAGCCGCCCCCTGCGCCCGACGGCCGCCGGCCGGCTGCTGCTGCGCCATGCGATGCAGCTGCGCCTGCTGCGGGCCGACCTGGACCATGACCTGCACGAACTGGCCCCGGGGGCGGCCTCCGCACGCGAGGAGGAGCGCATCTCGATCGCTGTCAATGCCGACAGCATCGCCACCTGGGCCCTGCCGGCCCTGACGCCGCTGGTCACCGCCGGGCTGCCGCTGGAGATCATCGCGGACGACCAGGAGTTCACGCAGGTCTGGCTGCGCGAGGGCCAGGTGCTGGGCTGCGTCACCGCGCTGCCGCAGGCGCTGCGGGGCTGCAAGGTTGTGCCGCTGGGTGTGATGCCGTACGTGGCGGTCGCGCACCCGGCCTATGCGGCGGCGCACGCCCCCCGGGGGCTGACGGCGCACGGCGCGCGGTCGATGGCCTTCATCGCGTTCAACCGCAAGGACGAGCTGCAGGCGCGCTTCGTGCGCCGGGCCTTCCGGCTGCCGCGGGTCGCGCTGAACCAGCGCTTCGTGCCCAGTGCGGAAGGCCAGGTGCAGGCGGTGCTGGCCGGGTGGGGGGCCTGCGTCGTGCCGGAGCTGCAGGTGCGCAGCCTGCTGGCGGCCGGCACACTGGTGGATCTTGCGCCCGGCACCGTGCTGCCGGTGGAGCTGTACTGGCACTGCTGGAACCTGGACTCCGGCGTGCTGGACAGCCTGACCCGCGCGCTGACCGAGGCCGCCGCGCAGGCCCTGGTCGCGCCGGCCTGATCAGCGGTTGCTCGGGAAGCTGAACACCGCGCCCTCGCGCACGCCGGCCGAGGGCCAGCGTTGCGTGATGGTCTTGCGCTTGGTGTAGAAGCGCACCGCGTCCGGCCCGTAGGCCGACAGGTCGCCGAACAACGAGCGCTTCCAGCCGCCGAACGAGTGGTAGGCCACCGGCACCGGCAGCGGCACGTTGATGCCCACCATGCCGACCAGGATGTTGTCGCTGAAGTAGCGCGCCGCCTCGCCGTCCCGCGTGAAGATGCAGGTGCCGTTGCCGTACTCATGGCGGTCGATCAGGTCCATGGCCTCCTGCAGCGTGCCGACGCGCACGATGCCCAGCACCGGGCCGAAGATCTCGTCCTGGTAGATCGTCATGCCGGGCTTCACGTTGTCGAACAGGCAGGGGCCGATGAAATAGCCGTTCTCGTAGCCGGCGGGCAGCTGCACGTTGCGGCCGTCGATCAGCAGCGTGGCGCCTTCCTCGACGCCCTTGGCCACGTAGCCCCGGACCTTCTCGCAATGCGGCTTCGTGACCAGCGGGCCCATGTCGTTCGACGCATCGGTGCCGGGGCCCACCTTCATCTTGGCGATCTCGGTCTTCAGGCCCGCGATCATCGCTTCGGCCGTGCCCTCGCCGACCGCGACGATCAGCGGCACCGCCATGCAGCGCTCGCCGCAGGAGCCGAAAGCGGCGCCCATCATCGCGCTGACGGCATTGCCGATGTCCGCGTCCGGCATCACCACCGCGTGGTTCTTCGCGCCGCCGAGCGCCTGCACCCGCTTGCCGTGGGCGGTGCCGGTCGCATACACATACTCGGCGATCGGCGTCGAGCCGACGAAGCTCACCGCCTGGATGCGCCGGTCCTGCAGCAGCGCGTCGACAGCCTCCTTGTCGCCGTTGACGACGTTCAGCACGCCTGGCGGCAGGCCGGCTTCCAGCGCCAGCTGGGCCACCAGCAGCGCGCTGGACGGGTCCCGCTCGGAGGGCTTCAGCACGAAGGTGTTGCCGCAGACGACGGCCATCGGCCACATCCACAGCGGCACCATGACCGGGAAGTTGAACGGCGTGATGCCGGCCGTGACCCCGAGCGCCTGGAACTCGCTCCAGGAGTCGATCGCCGGCCCGACATTGCGGCTGTGCTCGCCCTTGAGCAGCTCCGGCGCATAGCTGGCGAACTCGACGTTCTCGATGCCGCGCTGCAGCTCGCCGTGCGCGTCGCCGACGACCTTGCCGTGCTCGGCGGTCAGCAGTGCACAGATCTGGTCCGCATGCTCCTCGAGCAGCTGCTTGAGCTTGCCCATCACGCGGGCGCGCTTGAGCGGCGGCGTGGCGCGCCAGGCCGGGTAGGCGGCCTGCGCCGACGCGATCGCCTGCTCGATCGTCGTGGCGTCGGCCAGCAGCACGCGCTTCTCGGCGCGGCCGGTGGCCGGGTTGAACACGTCCTGGGAGCGGCTGCCGCCGGCGACGAGCTTGCCGTCGATCAGGTGGCCGACGGTCGGCAGGCTGGTGCTGGTGCCCGCGCTGGGCAGAAAGGGGTCTTGGTACATGGTGGTCGCAATTTCCGTGGAGGGGGAAGGCTCAGGGCTGTTCGCGCAGTGCGTCGCCCAGCGCGTTGATCAGGCTGTCGATCTCGGACTTCTCGATGATGAAGGGCGGCGCCAGCTGGATCGTGTCGCCGCCGTAACGCACATAGAAGCCCTTCTCCAGGCACTTCATCGCGATCTCGTAGGGCCGGCGGGCCGGCTCGCCGGGCATCGCGTCGATCGTGAAGCCGGCCGCCAGGCCGTAGTTGCGGATGTCCGTGACATGCTTGCTGCCCTTGAGGCTGTGCACCGCCTGCTCGAAGTAGGGCGCGATGGCCTTGACGCGGTTGATCATGTCTTCCTTGACCAGCACGTCCAGCGCCGCGATGCCGGCGGCGCAGGCCACCGGGTGCGCCGAGTAGGTGTAGCCGTGGGCGAATTCCAGCATGTAGTCCGGACCGCCGGCGGCCATGAAGGTGTCGTAGATCTCCTTGGTGGCGACGACGGCGCCCAGCGGCTGACTGCCGTTGGTGATCTGCTTGGCGGCATTCAGGATGTCCGGCGTCACGCCGAAAGCCTCGGCGCCGGTGAAGGCGCCGCAGCGGCCGAAGCCGGTGATGACCTCGTCAAAGATCAGCAGGATGTTGTGCGCGGTGCAGATCTCGCGCAGCCGCTGCAGGTAGCCGACCGGCGGGATCACGACGCCGGCCGAGCCGGAGAAGGGCTCGACGATCACCGCCGCAATGTTGGACGCGTCATGCAGCGCGATCAGGCGCAGCAGTTCGTCGGCCAGTTCGGCGCCCTTCTGCGGCATGCCGCGGGAGAAGGCGTTGCTGGCGAGCTGGGTGTGGGGCAGGTGGTCCGCCTCCATCGCCTGGCCGAAGGCCTTGCGGTTGGCGACGATGCCGCCCACCGAGATGCCGCCGAAGTTCACGCCGTGGTAGCCCTTCTCGCGGCCGATGAAGCGCGTCTTGCTGGCCTGCCCCTTGGTGCGCCAGTAGGCCCGCGCCATCTTCAGCGAGGTGTCGGCGCACTCCGAGCCGGAG
Source organism: Rhodoferax sp. (assembly GCA_016790475.1). GTDB lineage: Bacteria > Pseudomonadota > Gammaproteobacteria > Burkholderiales > Burkholderiaceae_C > CAISIP01. Next base: position 6,291 of record JAEUOX010000334.1, read on the forward strand.
CCGGTGAAGAACACATAGTCCAGCCCCGCAGGCGTGAGCTCCTTGATCTTGTTGGCCAGCTCGAAGGACAGCGGATGGCCGTACTGGAAGCCGGGCGAGTAGTCCAGCTGCCCGATCTGCCGGCTGACTGCCTCGGTGATCTCGGGGCGGCCGTGGCCCAGACCGCAGCACCACAGGCCGGACAGGCCGTCCAGGATGCGCCGGCCGTCGGCCATCGTGTAGTAGGCCCCCTGGGCGCTGACCATCATGCGCGGGTTCGCCTTGAAGTTGCGGTTGCCGGTGTAGGGCATCCAGTGGGCATCGAGCCAGGCGGCGTCAGTGCGGGTCGGCGTGGCGGGCTGCAGGTGCTGGGCGTCGTTCAGGTTCATCGGGGGCTCCGTCAAGTTGCGGGGAAACGGGACAAGACGCGCATTGTGGCGTCCTCTGTTACTCTTGGGAATGGCGAATCATCACCATTCAGTTGCCAATTTATGCAAGTAATCGGCCCGCGCAGCGCCGGCCCGCTCGGGCAGCTCGGCGACATGGACCTGCGCCTTCTGCGGGTGTTCAAGACCGTCGTGGACTGCGGCGGCATGGCCGCGGCCGAGCTGGAGCTCAATATCGGCACCTCGACGGTGAGCCGGCATGTGAAGGATCTGGAGGTCCGCCTCGGCCTGACGCTGTGCCGGCGGGGCCGCGCCGGCTTCTCGCTGACGCCCGAAGGAGAACAGATCTACGCCGAGACGCTGCGGCTGCTGGCCTCGACCGACGCGTTCCGCTCCAGCGTCGACGAGATCCACCGACGCATGGGCGGCCAGCTGACGGTCGCGGTGTTCGACAAGACGGCCAGCAACCCGGCGGCGCGCATCGGCCCGGCGATCGCGCAGTTTTGCGCGCAGGCGCCGGAAGTCGAGCTGCATGTGCATGTGGCGCCGATCAATGCGATCGAGCGCGGCGTCATCGACGGCCGCTTCCAGGTGGGCGTGATTCCCGGCCACCGGCGCTCCGCCAGCCTGACCTATGACCCGCTGTTCGACGAGACCATGTACCTGTATGCCGGTGCGCAGCACCCGCTGTTCGCCACGCCCGACGCGGATCTGGGCTGGGACGGCCTGGCGCGGCAGCAGTTCGCCGGGTTGGGCTACCACTCGCCGAACATGGACCTGAGTCTGCAGAAGCGCCTGCCGCGCAAGGCGACCGGCTTCGACCAGGAGGCGATCGCGCACCTGATCCTGTCCGGACACTTCCTGGGCTTCCTGCCGGACCACTACGCCGCCGGTTTCGTCGCGCAGGGCCTGATGCGGGCGCTGAACCCGGCCGTGCTGCAGTACACCTGCAGCTTCCTGGGCATCCTGCGCCGCTCGCCGGCACCGGCCCGCGCGACGCGGCTGTTCCAGTCCTGTCTGGTGCAGGCCCATGCCGTGCCCCAGCGCGGGGCCTGACCTACGGGAAAGTCCGGGCGTCGATTCGGGCCGGTCGGCGTATGCTGGCGCGCCATGGCACAGTCATATTCCTGTGACATACTGAAACAACAGGCGTGTCGGCAATGTGTGCACGACTCTTGCTAGAAGCCTGTGCTTCGGATCGCCACGGTACCGGCCGGCCCGGGAATTCACTTTCTTCTTGACACTAAGGAGTCCTTGTCATGTTCAAACCCACTGTCCGAGGCCTGATTCTGGGCGTCGCAGCACTTGCGGCTTCCGCACTGCTGGCCGTTCCGGCCTTCGCGCAGAAGACCCGCGTGACCGTCTACACCGCGCTGGAAAGCGACCAGGTGGGCCCGTACAAGCAGGCCTTCGAAGCCGCGAACCCGGACGTCGAGATCGCCTGGGTGCGGGACTCCACCGGCGTCATCACCGCCCGCGTGCTGGCCGAGAAGGACAACCCGCGTGCGGACGTGATCTGGGGCCTGGGCGCTTCCAGCGTCGCCCTGTTTGATTCCATGGGCATGTTGCAGCCCTACTCGCCCAAGGGCGTGGACCAGATCAAGCCGGTGTTCCGCAGCACCGCCAACCCGACCACCTGGACCGGCATGGACGCCTGGCTGGCGGTCATGTGCTACAACACCGTCGAAGGTCCGAAGAAGAACCTTCCCAAGCCTACCTCCTGGGCAGACCTGGCCAACCCGGTCTACAAGGACTCCATCGTGATGCCCAACCCGGCCTCGTCCGGCACCGGCTACCAGGCCGTCTACGCCTGGATCCAGATCATGGGCGAGAAGGCCGCCTGGGAGTTCATGGACAAGCTGCACAACAACATCGCGGTCTACACCCATTCCGGCTCCGCACCCTGCGTGCAGGCCGCCAAGGGCGAGCGCGCGATCGGCATCGGCTTCGACATGCGCGGCGCCAAGGAGAAGACCGGTGGTGCGCCGATCGACATCATCCTGGCCAAGGAAGGCGCACCGTGGGACATGGAAGCCACGGCGATCATCAAGGGCACGAAGAATCTCGCCGCGGCCCAGAAGGTGGCGGACTTCGCCGTCAGCAAACAGGCCTATGAGCTGTACGGCAAGTACTACGCGATCGTCGGCTACCCCGGCATGAACCCGGCGCCGCCGAACTATCCGCCGAGCGCGGATTCGGCCATGGTCAAGATCGACCTGTCCAAGATGGGCGCCGAGCGCGCCCGCATCCTGGCCGAGTGGACCAAGCGCTACGACGGCAAGTCGGCACCGAAGTAATCGTTTCTCTTTCCTTTGCGGAGTGGATGCGCGTCACGGGGCCCGGTCGGGCCCCGTGCGCGGGGTGAACCATGCAAGAACAAAAACATATGGCGGACGCACCGCCCTATCTGCGCATCGAGCAGCTCAAGAAGCAGTTTGGCGCATTCTCCGCACTGAAGGATATCTCGCTGGACATCTTCCGCGGCGAGTTCGTCTGCTTCCTCGGGCCCTCCGGCTGCGGCAAGACGACGCTGCTGCGTGCGATCGCCGGGTTGGACATCCAGACCTCCGGCCGCATCTTCCAGGACGGGCGCGAGATCTCCAACCTGCCGGCCTCGCATCGCGACTTCGGCATCGTGTTCCAGAGCTACGCGCTGTTCCCGAACCTGACGGTCTCGGCGAATGTCGGCTACGGTCTGGTCAGCCGGGGCATGCCCAAGGTCGAGATCAACACCCGGGTCGATGAGCTGCTCAAGCTCGTCGGCCTGCCCGACTCCGGGCCGAAGTACCCGGCGCAGCTGTCCGGCGGCATGCAGCAGCGCGTCGCGCTGGCCCGCGCGCTGGCGCTGTCGCCCGGGCTGCTGCTGCTTGACGAGCCGCTCAGCGCGCTGGATGCCCGGGTGCGCGCCTACCTGCGCATCGAGATCCGGCGCCTGCATCAGCGCCTGGGCGTGACCACCATCATGGTGACGCACGACCAGGAAGAGGCCCTGACGATGGCCGACCGCATCGTGGTCATGAACAACGGCGTCATCGAGCAGGTCGGCACGCCGGTCGAGGTCTACCGCAAGCCGGCCAGCGCCTTCGTCGCGGATTTCGTCGGCACGACCAACTTCCTGTCCGCGATCGTGCTGCGGCCCGGCTGCGTGCGCTTCGGCGCGATCGACCTGGCCTGCGACATCGACATCCAGCCCGGACCGGGCCAGAACGTCACGCTGGCGATCCGCCCGGAAGACGTCGTCGTGCGCAACGTGCAGCCGACCATGCCGAACTGCCTGCGGGTGCGTGTCGCCGAGATCGAGTTCCTCGGTGCGTTCTGTCGCGTCGACCTCGCCGTCGAGGGCGACACCGGCAAGCCGGCGCTGGTGGCCGATTTCTCGATCAACGTGGTGCGTGACCTGTCCATCACCGAAGGCATGGACCTGCTGATCGCCTTGCCGCCCGAGCGCATCCGGGTGTTCCCCGGCGCGCCGCAGCAGCCGTGAGCACCGCCGGGCCGCCCCAAGGTGCTCAGCACCGTAGCGCGCAGCGCGCAGGTCTACCAGTGAGCACCGGCCAGACTTCCGCCGCGGTGGCCGGCGCACCGATCCGCCGCCAGCTGGACCGCGACGACCTGCTGATGCGCGCAGGCATCGGCCTGCTGATCCTGTGGCTGATGGTCACGCTGATCCTGCCGCTGTGGTGGCTGCTGTCCAAGAGCTTCCAGAACCAGAACGGCGAGTTCGTCGGCCTGGCGAACTACGTGCAGTACTTCTCGACACCGGCGCTGTTCGCGTCGGTCGGCAACAGCCTGTTCGTCGCGCTGCTGACCACGGCCATCGTGCTGCCGCTGGCCTTCACCTATGCGTTCGCGCTGCAGCGCAGTTGCATGCGCTGGAAGGGCCTGTTCCAGGCGCTGGCGCTGATCCCGATCCTGGCGCCTTCGCTGCTGCCGGCGATCTCGCTGATCTACCTGTTCGGCAACCAGGGCTTCCTGAAGGACTGGCTGTTCGGCGCCTCGATCTACGGCCCGATCGGCATCGTGATCTCACAGGTGTTCTACTGCTTCCCGCATGCGCTGATGATCCTGATCGCCGCGCTGTCGATGGCCGACTCCCGGCTGTACGAGGCGGCCGATGCGCTGGGTGCGTCGAAGACCCGGATCTTCTTCACGGTGACGCTGCCGGGTGCGAAGTACGGCGTCATCAGCGCCGGCTTCGTCGTGTTCACGCTGGTGATCACCGACTTCGGCATTGCCAAGGTGATCGGCGGGCGCTTCAACGTGCTGGCCACCGACATCTTCAAGCAGGTCATCGGCCAGCAGAACTTCGAGATGGGCGCAGTGGTCGGCTTCGTGCTGCTGATCCCGGCGGTGGCGGCCTTCATCGCAGACCGCATCCTGCAGCGGCGCCAGGTCGCGCTGCTGTCCGCCCGGGCGGTGCCGCTGGTGCCCCGGCCCGCGCCGCGCCGCGACTGGGGACTTTTCGCGTTCTGCGCGGTGGTCGGGGGCCTGATCTTCGGGCTGCTGGCCATGTCGGCCTGGGCCTCGGTGATCACCCGCTGGCCCTACAACCTCGCCCTGACGCTGAATAACTACGCCTTCGGCGAGTTCGACAGCAACGGCTGGGCGGCCTACTGGAACTCGTTGAAGCTGGCCGGCTGGACGGCCCTGATCGGCACGGTGGTCATCTTCCTGGGCGCCTACCTGCTGGAGAAGACGCGCGCCTTCGCGTTCGGCCGCACGCTGGCGCAGTTCATGGCGATGCTGCCGATGGCGGTGCCCGGCCTGGTGCTGGGCTTGGCCTACATCTTCTTCTTCAATGCGAAAGGCAATCCGTTCGGCTTCATCTACGCCACGATGGCGATCCTGGTCGTGAACTCGATCACGCACTTCTACACGGTCAGCCATCTGACGGCGACCACCGCCCTCAAGCAACTCGACGCGGAGTTCGAGGCGGTGTCGGCCTCGCTGAAGGTGTCGCTGTTCCGGACCATGGCCCGCGTCACCGTGCCGGTGTGCCTGCCCGCCGTGCTGGACATCAGCATCTACCTGTTCGTCAATGCGATGACGACCGTGTCGGCAGTGATCTTCCTGTACTCGACCGACACCAAGCTGGCCTCGGTGTCGATCATCAACATGGACGAATCCGGCTTCACGGCCGCCGCCGCCGCGATGGCGATCACGATCGTTGCCACCTCGGCCGGCGTCAAGGTGCTGCACCTGCTGCTGACCCGGCGTCTGGACCGCAGCACGCAGGCCTGGCGCCGGCGCTGAGCCGCCCCGCGGAACCGGGGACGCTCAGACCCC
>JAEUOX010000335.1 GCA_016790475.1 Rhodoferax sp.
GACGGATTGCGCCAGGCCTCGCCCTGCAGCGGGGTGCCGTCCGGCTCCATCCAGGCCAGGTCATGCAGGCCCAGCGCGTCCGGCAGGCCGGTGTACCAGTGGTTCGCGAAGGGCAGCGCCTGCTGGCGCAGCGCGATCACCCGGGCCGTGAAGGCCTGCAGGTCGGCATCGGCCTCCGGCCAGGCGATCCAGGTAGTCGGGTTGTCCTGGCAGTAGGGGTTGTTGTTGCCGCCCTGTGTGTGGCCGAGCTCGGCGCCGGCGCACAGCATCGGTGTGCCCTGCGCCAGCAGCGTGCAGCTGAGCAGGGCCCGCTGCAGCCGCGCGCGCAGCTGCAGCACGGCCGGGTCGCTGCTGGGGCCTTCCTCGCCGCAGTTGTTGCTGAGGTTGTGCTGGTGGCCGTCGCGGTTGTCCTCGCCGTTGGCCAGGTTGTGGCGCTCGTTGTAGCTGACCAGGTCGCGCAGCGTGAAGCCGTCGTGCGAGACCACATAGTTCACCGATTCGGCCGGGGCGCGCTGGCGGGCCTGGAACAGATCGCTGGAGCCGCACAGCCGCTGCGCGAACTCGCCGCGGGTGGTACTGCCCAGCCAGAAGGCACGCAGCGTGTCGCGGAACTTGTCGTTCCATTCCAGCCAGCCGTTCGGGAAGCCGCCGACCTGGTAGCCGCCGGGGCCGATGTCCCAGGGCTCGGCGATCATCTTGACGGTGGACAGCACCGGGTCCTGCGCGACGGCGGCGAAGAAGGCGCCCTGGCGGTCGAAGCCATGGTCGCCCCGGCCCAGCACCGGCGCCAGGTCGAAGCGGAAGCCGTCCACATGCATCTCGGTGACCCAGTAGCGCAGGCTGTCCATCACCAGGCGCAGCACCTGCGGGCGGCGGATGTCCAGCGTGTTGCCGCAGCCGCTGTGGTTCTCGTAGTGCACCGGCGTGCCGCTCAGCCGGTAGTAGCCGGCGTTGTCCAGGCCACGGAAGCTGATCGTCGGGCCGTCCTCGCCGCTCTCGGCGGTGTGGTTGTAGACCACATCCAGCAGCACTTCGATGCCGGCCGCATGCAGCGTGCGCACCATCTGGCGGAACTCGTCGCGCACGCCCCGGCCGTCGGCCACGCTGGCCAGCGCCGGATCCGGGCAGAAGAACGCGATCGGGTTGTATCCCCAGTAGTTGTGCAGGCCCATCTGCACCAGCCGCTCCTCGTCGATCGCATAGTGCACCGGCATCAGGCTCACGGCGGTGACACCGAGCTGGCGCAGGTGGGCGACCGAGGCGGGATGCGCCAGCCCGGCAAAGCTGCCGCGCAGCGCGTCGGGCACCGCTGCCTGCAGCCGCGAGAAGCCCTTCACATGCAGCTCGTACAGCACGGTCTGGTCCAGCGGCGTGTGCGGTGCGCGGTCCCCGCCCCAGTCGAAGTCGTCGGCCACCACCCGGCTCTTCAAGGCATAGGCGGTGTTGTCCCGCCCGTCGCGGTTCAGCGGGAAGCGCCGGTCTGCACCGAACTGCTCGTCGTGCCAGATGAACTGGCCGACCACCTCGCGCGCCCAGGGGTCGAGCAGCAGCTTGGCCGGGTCGAACACCTGGCCGCGGTCCGGCCGCCAGGGGCCGTGCGCGCGAAAGCCGTAGACCTGCCCGGGTCGGGCGTGCGGCAGGTAGCCATGCCAGACGTCCTGGGTGCGCCCGGGCAGCTCGATGCGGCGGGTCTCATGGTCGCCGCGTGCGTCGAACAGGCACAGCTCGATGCGCTGCGCCGAGCCGGAGAGCACCGCGAAGTTGACGCCGTGGCCGTCCCAGTGGGCGCCCAGCGGCCAGGGCCGGCCGGGTTGCAGCTCGCTGCGCGGGGTCCGCAGCCGCGGCGTGTGCGGGCGCTTCAGGGTGTCCATGCCAGGAACACGGTGGCCAGCGGCGGCAGGTGGATGCAGATCGACCAGTCGCGGCCGTTCCACGGCACCGGCTCGGCCTGCGCCAGCGCGTAGGGCGTGCCGACATTGCTGCCGCCGTAATGCTGCGAGTCGGTGTTCAGGCATTCGCGGTAGGCGCCGGGCTGCGGCACGCCGAGCCGGAAGCCCGGATGCGGCGTCGGCGTGAAGTTGCAGACCGCGATGACGCAGGCCTGCGGGTCGTTGCCGCGGCGCAGGAAGCTCAGCACCGAACGGCCGGCGTCCTGGTGGTCGATCCACTCGAAGCCGGCCGGAACGAAGTCGAGCTGGTGCAGCGCCGGCGTCTGGCGCAGCAGCTGGTTCAGGTCGCGCACCAGGCGCTGCACGCCGGCGTGCAGCGGGTCGTCCAGCAGGTGCCAGTCCAGGCTCTGGTCGTGGTTCCACTCGCGCTGCTGCGCGAACTCGCAGCCCATGAACAGCAGCTTCTTGCCCGGGTGCGCGAACATGAAGCCGTAGTAGGCCCGCAGGTTCGCGAACTGCTGCCAGCGGTCGCCCGGCATCTTGCCCAGCAGCGAGCCCTTGCCGTGCACGACCTCGTCGTGCGAGAGCGGCAGCACGAAGTTCTCGCTGAACGCATACACCGGCGCGAAGGTCATCTCGCCATGGTGGTACTGCCGGTGGATCGGGTCGCGCTGCATGTACTGCAGCGTGTCGTGCATCCAGCCCATGTTCCACTTGTAGTGGAAGCCCAGGCCGCCCGCATAGGTCGGCCGCGAAACGGCCGGGAACGCGGTGGACTCCTCGGCCAGCGTGACGGCCTGCGGCCGCTGCTCGCCGATGACTTCGTTGAGGCGCTTCAGGAAGGCGATCGCCTCCAGGTTCTCGCGCCCGCCATGGACGTTCGGGATCCATTCGCCCGCCTTGCGGCTGTAGTCGCGGTACAGCATCGAGGCGACCGCGTCGACGCGCAGACCGTCCACGCCGAAGCGCTCCAGCCAGTACAGCGCGTTGCCGACCAGGAAGTTGCGGACCTCGGTGCGGCCCAGGTTGTAGATCAGCGTGTTCCAGTCGTTGTGGAAGCCTTCGCGCGGGTCGGCGTATTCATACAGGTGGGTGCCGTCGAAGCGGCCCAGGCCATGCGCGTCGGTCGGGAAATGCGCCGGCACCCAGTCCAGGAAGACGCCGAGGCCGGCCGCCCGGCAGCGCTGCATGAAGCGGCCGAATCCCTCGGGCGGTCCGAAGCGGGCGGTCGGCGCGTACAGGCCCACCGGCTGGTAGCCCCAGGAGCCGTCGAACGGATGCTCGCTGATCGGCAGCAGCTCCAGGTGCGTGAAGCCCATGTCCTGCGCGTAGGGCACCAGCGTGTCTGCCAGCGCGTCCCAATCCAGCCAGGCCCGGGGGTCGTGGCCGTGGCGGCGCCAGGAGCCCAGGTGCACCTCGTAGATGCTCATCGGCGCATCCAGCGCGTTCGCGGCGCGGCGCGCCGGATCGGGGGGCACGAGAGGGGGCAGTGCAGCAACGCGACTGGCGGTGGCCGGGCGCAGCTCGGCGCGCAGCGCATAGGGGTCGGCGCGCTGCGGCAGCAGCTGCCCCTGTGCGTCGCACAGTTCGTACTTGTAGTGGGCGCCCGCGGCCACGCCCGGCAGGAAGATCTCCCAGACGCCGCACTCCCGGCGCAGGCGCATCGGATGGCGCCGGCCGTCCCACAGGTTGAAGTCGCCGACGACGCTGACGCGCGATGCATTCGGCGCCCAGACCGCGAAGCGGGTGCCGGCCACGTCGTCGACCGTGCAGGGCTGCGCACCCAGCACCTCGAAAGGCCGCAGGTGCGTGCCCTCGGACAGCAGCCAGACGTCCAGCTCGCCGAGCACCGGGCCGAAGCGGTAGGGGTCCTCCAGCACCGAGACGCTGTCGTCCTGCCAGCGCACATGCAGCTGGTAGCGGCTGCGCAGCGCCGAGCTCAGCACCCGCTCGAAGAAGCCGGCCGGGTGGCGCAGCGCCAACGTGGCCAGTACGCGCTGCGTCGGCGTCGCGACGACCAGCACCTGGGCGGCCCCGGGCAGGAAGGCGCGCACCGAGGTGCGGCCGGTGCTGTGGCGGTGCGGCCCGAGGATCGCGAACGGGTCGCCGTGGTGGCCGGTGCAGATCCGGGCGATGTCGTCGGGGTTCAGCATGGCGGCACCGCGGGCAGGGGCTCAGGCGCCGGCGACCGGATCGGGAGTGAGGTGCCAGATCTCGCGCGCATAGGCGCGGATCGTGCGGTCGGCCGAGAACGGGCCCATGCCGGCCACGTTGGCGATCGCGCGCGCCTTCCATTCGGCCGGGCGCCGGTACAGCGCGTCCACCTGCGCCTGGGCGTCCCGGTAGGCAGCAAAGTCGGCCAGCAGCAGGTAGTGGTCGCCGCCCCACAGCAGGCCGTCGACCAGACCCCGGTAGCGCCCCGGCTCACCCGGCGAGAACACCTCGCCGGCAATCGCGTCGAGCACCTCGCGCAGGCCGGGCACCGTCTCGTAGTAGCGCATCGGGTGGTAGCCCTGGTGGCGCAGCGCCCGTACCTCCGGCGTGCGCAGGCCGAAGATGAAGATGTTGTCGTCGCCGACGTTCTGGCGGATCTCGATGTTGGCGCCGTCGTCGGTGCCGATCGTCAGCGCGCCATTGAGCGCCAGCTTCATGTTGCCGGTGCCGGAGGCCTCGGTGCCGGCGGTGGAGATCTGCTCGGAGAGATCGGCGCCGGGCATGATCATCTCGGCCACCGAGACGCCGTAGTTCGGGATGAAAACCACCTTCAGCAGATCGCCGACGCGCGGGTCCGCATTGACCACGGCGCCGACGTCATGGATCAGCCGGATGATGGATTTCGCCGTGTGGTAGCTGGAGGCCGCCTTTCCGGCAAAGATCACGGTGCGGGGCACCCAGCCGGCCTGCGGGTCGGCCAGGATCGCCTGGTAGCGCGCCACGACATGCAGCACGTTGAGCAGCTGGCGCTTGTATTCATGGATGCGCTTGACCTGCACGTCGAACAGGCTGTGCGGGTTGACCGTGATGCCGGTGCTGCGCTGGATGAACGCAGCCAGCCGCTGCTTGTTGGCATGCTTGACGGCCGCGAAGCGCTGCACCAGCGCCGCATCGTTGCGCAGGCTGCGCAGCCGCTGCAGCTGGTCCAGGTCGAGCCGCCAGCCGCGGCCCAGCGTGTCGTCCAGCAGGCTGGCCAGCCCGGGGTTGGCCTGCGCGAGCCAGCGCCGTGGCGTCACGCCGTTGGTCATGTTCGTGAAGCGCTCCGGCCACAGCGCGGCGAAGTCGGCAAAGATCGTCTCGACCAGCAGGTTCGAGTGCAACGCGGAAACGCCATTGACCTTGTGGCTGCCCACGATCGACAGGTGGGCCATGCGCACCCGGCGCTCGCCGTGCTCGTCGATCAGCGACAGCCGGGCCAGGAAGTCGTTGTCGCCCGGGCGGTGGCGGGCGGCTGCATCCAGGAACTCCTTGTTGATCCGGAAGATGATCTCCAGGTGGCGCGGCAGCACATGCTGCATCAGCCCGACCGACCAGGTCTCCAGCGCCTCGGGCATCAGCGTGTGGTTCGTGTAGGAGAAGATGCGCGTGCATTGCGCCCAGGCGGCTTCCCAGGGCATGCGGTGCTCGTCGCACAGCACCCGCATCAGCTCGGCCACGCCGATGGCGGGGTGGGTGTCGTTCAGGTGGATCGCGACCTTGTCGGCCAGGTTGTCCAGGCCGGGGTTCTCGTCCAGGTGGCGCGCGATCAGGTCCTGGATCGATGCGGCCACGAAGAAGTACTCCTGCTTCAGGCGCAGCTCGCGGCCGGCCGGCGTGCTGTCGTTCGGGTACAGCACCCAGGAGATGTTCTCGTAGTCGTTCTTGGCGCCGGCGGCGCGGGCGTAGTCGCCGGTGTTGAAGGCGCCCAGGTCGATGTGCGCCGGGGCGACCGCCTTCCAGAGCCGCAGCGTGCTGACGGTGTCGCGGCCATGGCCCGGCACCACCATGTCGTAGGCCTTGGCCTCGACGGCAGCCGCATGGCGCCAGACCGGCTGGTTGTCCACATGCTCGACCCAGCCGCCGAAGCGCACCGGCCAGGCGATGTCGGCCCGCGGGAACTCCCAGGGCGTGCCGTCCTTGAGCCAGGGATCGGGGTATTCCATCTGGCTGCCGTCCTGGATCTCCTGCGCGAACATGCCGTATTCATAACGGATGCCGTAGCCGAAGGAGGGCAGGCCGACGGTGGCCATCGAATCCAGGAAGCAGGCGGCCAGCCGGCCCAGGCCGCCATTGCCCAGTGCCGCATCCGGCTCGCAATCGACCAGGTCTTCCAGCGTACGGGCATAGTGCGCCACCCCCTCGCTGGCAGGCGTGGTGAGGTCCAGCGCGGCCAGCGCATTGGACAGCGTGCGGCCGATCAGGAACTCCATCGACAGGTAGACGACACGGCGGGCCTGCGCATCGCGCTCGGCGGTCTGCGTGCGGACCCAGCGCCGGGACAGCTCGCTGCGCGCCACCTGCGCCAGCGCCTGCATCAGCTGGGTGCGGGTCGCGCGCTGCGGGTCGACGGCCACCGTCTGCAGCAGGTGCCGGTCGATGGCGTCGGAAAGAGGCGCGGGTGCTGGAGGCGGGCTCTGGGTCACGGGACATCCTTCTGGGGCGGAATCGGCCGCATAGGCGGGGGTTCCGGTCCATTTTGGCATGCGGTAACCCGCAGGTAACCGAGCCGGACCCGGCGGGATTAAGATGCTGCAGCGCCCCTTGCGCGGCATCCTCTGGGAGACACGATGACATCGAACGACCTGGCCCACGGACTGGACCTGCCCAAACGTGCGGTGGCACTGGTGCTGGCGGGTGGCAGAGGCAGCCGCCTGATGAACCTGACGGACCGGCGCGCCAAGCCGGCGGTGTACTTCGGCGGCAAGTTCCGCATCGTCGACTTCGCACTGTCCAATTGCCTGAACTCCGGCATCCGGCGCATCGGCGTGATCACGCAGTACAAGTCGCACAGCCTGCTGCGCCACCTGCAGCGGGGCTGGGCCTTCCTGAAGACCGAGATGAACGAGTTCGTCGACCTGATGCCGGCCCAGCAGCGCAACGACGACGAGAGCTGGTACCGCGGCACGGCAGATGCCGTGCACCAGAACCACGACATCCTGGAGAGCTACGGCGCGGACTACATCGTCGTGCTGGCCGGCGACCACATCTACAAGATGAACTATGCGCTGATGCTGGCCGACCATGTCCGCAAGGGCCGGCCCTGCACCGTGGCCTGCATCGCGGTGCCGCGCGAGGACGCGAAAGCGTTCGGCGTGATGGCCGTCGATGACCAGAGCATGATCACCGACTTCGTCGAGAAGCCGGCCGACCCGCCGGCCATGCCCGGCCACCCGGACCAGTCCCTGGCCAGCATGGGCATCTACATCTTCAACGCGGACTACCTGTATGCCGAACTCGCGCGCGACATGGCCGACCCGGACTCCAGCCACGACTTCGGCAAGGACATCATCCCGCGCGCGGTACGCAACGGCTGCGCGGCCGCCCACCCGTTCGACCTGAGCTGCGTGCCCAACAGCGGCTCGGGCGAGTCCTACTGGCGCGACGTCGGCACCATCGACGCCTACTGGGACGCCAACATCGACCTGACCGCCACCGAGCCGAAGCTGGACCTGTACGACCGCCGCTGGCCGATCTGGACCTACCAGGCGCAGCTGCCGCCGGCCAAGTTCGTGCACAACCAGGACGATCGGCGCGGCATGGCGATCGAGTCGATGGTGTCGGGCGGCTGCATCGTGTCGGGCCGGGTGTTCCGCTCGGTGCTGTTTTCCAGCGTGCGGGTGCACTCCTGGTCCGATGTGAACTGGTCGGTGCTGCTGCCGGAGGTCCGCGTGGGGCGCCATGTCCGGCTCACCCGCACCGTGGTGGACCGGGGTTGCAGCATTCCCGACGGCATGGTCATCGGCGAGGATCCGGCGCAGGACGCCGCGCGCTTTCACCGCAGCCCGAACGGCATCTGCCTGGTCACCGCCGAAATGCTGGCCAAGATCCGCGCATGAGGGTCCTGCACGCCGCCGCAGAAATCTATCCCTGGGTCAAGACCGGCGGCCTGGCCGATGTGGTCGGGGCGCTGCCGCAGGCCCTGGTGGCCGAGGGGGCGGACGTGCGGCTGCTGCTGCCCGGCTTCCCGGCCGTGCAGGCCGCGTTGCAGGAGGCCGAGGTGGTGGCCGACATCGGTGCGATGTTCGGTGCCGCCCGGATCCGGCTGTGCCGCGGCCGGCTGCAGGGCAGCGGTCTGGTTGCCTATGTCGTCGAAGCCCCGCTGATGTACGGCCGCAGCGGCAACCCGTACCTGGGCCCGGACGGCCGCGAGTGGTCGGACAACCTGCAGCGCTTCGGGTTGCTGGGCTGGGTCGGCGCCCATCTGGCCTCCGGCGAACTGGACCCGGCCTGGCAGCCGCAGGTGCTGCATGCGCACGACTGGCACGCCGCCACCGCCTGCGCCTATCTGGCGGCCCAGCCGGCCACGCCGGTGCGCAGTGTCTACACGGTGCACAACCTGGCCTACCAGGGCCTGTTCGACGCGGCCGACTTTGCGCTGCTGGGGCTGCCGGCGCGCTTCATGGGCAGCAGTGGACTGGAGTTCCATGGCCAGCTGTCCTGCATGAAGGCAGGCCTGGTATATGCATCGCGCGTGACGACCGTGAGCCCGACCTACGCCCGCGAGATCGCGCGCGAGGAGTTCGGCTGCGGGCTCGACGGACTGGTGCGCGCGCGCGACGCAGACGTCAGCGGCATCCTGAATGGCGTGGACGGTGCGGTCTGGGACCCGCGCACCGACAGCGCGATCGCCGCACCGTTCTCGGCGGAGGATCTGTCCGGCAAGGCGCGCTGCAAGGCCGCATTGCAGCAGGCGCTCGGCCTGCCGCAGGACGCGCATGCGCCGCTGTTCGTCGCGGTCAGCCGGCTGACCGCGCAAAAGGGGTTGGATCTCGTGCTGAGCGCCTTGCCGGAGCTGCTGGCCCATGGCGCCCAGCTGGCGGTGCAGGGCAGTGGCGACCCGGCGCTGGAGCGCGCGCTGCTGGGTGCCGCCGCGCATTACCCGCGCCGCGTCGCGGTGCGGCTGGCCTACGATGAGGCCTTCGCGCACCAGATGGTCGCCGGTGCGGACGCGATGCTGGTGCCCTCGCGCTTCGAGCCCTGCGGGCTGACGCAGCTGTATGCGCTGCGCTACGGCACGGTGCCGGTGGTGCGCCGGGTCGGCGGCCTGGCGGACACCGTGCTGGACCTGGTCGAGGGCGAGGCGTCCACCGGCATCGTGTTCGACGATGCCACCGGCGCCGCGATGGCCGACGCGATGACGCGCGCCGTGGCCTGCTACCGCGATGGCGCGGCCTGGCGCGCGCTGATGCTGCGCGGCATGGCCCAGGACTTCTCCTGGGGGCCGCCGGCACGCCAGTACATGGCGCTATACCGGCAACTGCTTGACGCTGCACCGGTCTGAGCCGACAGGGCCCGAACGTACAATTTCCAGCCGACTTTCACACCTCCACAGGGACTTTGCCATGCAGCTTGATGCGTCGATTTTCAAGGCCTATGACATCCGCGGCATCGTGCCCGTCACCGTCACCGAGGCCGTCGCGGAGGGCATCGGCAAGGCCTTCGGCACCGTGGCGCTGGCGCAGGGCGAGACGGTCGTGGCGGTGGGCCGCGACGGCCGCCTGAGCGGCCCGTCCCTGAGCGCGGCGCTGGTGCGCGGCCTGGTGGCAGTGGGCATCCAGGTGATCGACGTCGGCATGGTCACGACGCCGATGCTGTATTTCGCCGCGAGCACGGCCTGCAACAGCGGCATCCAGGTGACCGGCAGCCACAACCCGAAGGACTACAACGGCTTCAAGATGGTGATGGGCGGCCGGGCGATCTACGGCGCCGACATCCAGAACCTGCGGCAGATCATGGAGGCCGAATCCTGGATCCTGGCGCCGGGCGGCTCGGTGCGCAACCTGAACGTGCTGGCCCCGTACACCGCGCGCATCGTCTCGGACATTCAGCTCAAGCGCAAGATGAAGATCGTCGTCGACTGCGGCAACGGCATCGCCGGGGCATCGGCACCGGCGATCTTCCGTGCGATCGGCTGCGACGTGGTCGAGCTGTTCAGCGAGGTCGACGGCAACTTCCCGAACCACCACCCTGATCCGAGCAAGCCCGAGAATCTGCGCGACCTGATGATCGCGCTGAAGAACTCCGACGCCGAGCTCGGCCTGGCCTTCGATGGCGACGGCGACCGGCTGGGCATCGTCACGAAGCAGGGCAACAACATCTACCCGGACCGCCAGATGGTGCTGTTCGCGCGCGACGTGCTGTCGCGCGTGCCCGGCGGCACGATCCTGTTCGACGTCAAGTGCTCGCAGCAGCTGGCGCCGGCCATCGAGGCGGCCGGCGGCGTGCCGCTGATGTACAAGACCGGCCATTCGCTGATCAAGGCGCGCATGAAGGAGGTCGACTCCCCGCTGGGTGGCGAGATGAGCGGCCACATCTTCTTCAAGGAGCGCTGGTTCGGCTTCGACGACGGCACCTACGCCGGCTGCCGGCTGCTGGAGATCGTCAGCAAGTCGCCGGACGCGAATACCGTGCTCGACGCTTTGCCGACCAGCCACTCCACGCCGGAGCTCAACGTGGCCTGCGCCGAGGGCGAACCGGCCCGCGTGATCGCGCAGGCCGTCGGGCTGGCGAACTTCCCGGCGCCGGCCAAGGCCAACACGATCGACGGCCTGCGCATCGACTGGCCGGACGGCTTCGGGCTGATGCGCGCGTCGAACACGACGCCGGTGATCGTGCTGCGCTTCGAGGGGCAGACGCCGGAGGCGCTGCACCGGATCGAGGCGGCGATGCTGGAGCTGCTCTACAAGGTCAAGCCGGACGCGAAGATCGGGGCGAGCGCGCACTGAGGGGCTGCGTGTCGGGCGGACCGGTGAGGCCACGGCAGGGACACTTCCTCGCCGTCAGTCGAGGCGTGGCTGCGCATGCCGCCACAGCACGACGGCCAGCACGCCCCAGAATCCGACCCGCAGCACCATGGCGCCGACCGTACGCATCTCATACGCGCCACCCGTAGCGACGTGCGCTGCAAACGCCAGACCGACGGCAGCCGTTGCGGCGGCGATGCCGGTGGCAAGGCGCCGGGGCCAGGGTGCGGCACCCTGCCACAGGCCGGCGCCGGCCGCGACGTAGGCGGCTCCGGCGATGAAGTTGAACCACAGCACCCAGGGCACGATCTGGCCGGCGTCGGCCTGGGCTTTGGCGGAGCCGAACAGTGCGCGGCCACCGCTGAGCAGCGTCATCAGGCCGAATACCATGGCAGCGGCAGCCCAGCCGCGCCGGGCAGATGGCGAAAGGGGCGAGGACATGGCGGTTCTCCTTGGCAGGGAACACCATGCTGCTACGGCCCGGGCCGCAGCGCCTTGATGCAACGCAACAGGCGGCTGCCCGCGTGGCGCGGGCAAGCACCGTGCGGCCCGACGGCGATCAGCCGAACCGGAAGCTGGATGCCGTGACGCCGCCGAAGATGTTCTGCTGGTGGTACACGCAGGCCGCCGGGTCCTCGGTGGCGGCGCCCAGCGCGACCATCAGCGGGATCAGGTGATCTTCACGGGGATGGGCGATGCGGGCGGCCGGCGCGCTGCTCCATTGCAGCAGCCGTGCCTCGCGCTCGGCTGGTGCGCTGCCGACCAGCGTGCTCTGCAGCCAGGCGTCGAAGGCCTCGGACGGTGCACGTCCCGGGGGGCCGAAGCGGCCCAGGTTGTGGTAGCTCAGGCCGCTGCCGACGATCAGCACGCCCTCGTCGCGCAAGGGCGCCAGCGCACGAC
>JAEUOX010000368.1 GCA_016790475.1 Rhodoferax sp.
CTGGCCGCCGAAGTTCGCATGCCGCGCGGTCGGCGGGTGCGCGCCCCAGGGGTAGGCGCGGCCATCCTCACCGCGGGCGGCACGCTCCCATTCCAGCTCGCTCGGCAGCCGGGCACCGGCATCCTGCGCGTAGGCCGAGGCAGCCGACCAGTCGACATAGGTCACCGGGTGCTGCTGCTGTGCCGGGGTCGGTGTGCCGCCAGGCCAGTGCGGCGGGGCGGCCCGGCCGGTGGTGGCGCACCAGCGCGCGTACTGCGCATTCGTCACCGGCGTGCGGGTGATCCAGAAGGCCGGCAGCCGGTGCCGCTCTGGCGGAATCGCGGGCGCAGCCGCAGAGGCCGCAGCACCCATCCGCACCCAGCCGGCAGGCACCGGCAACCATTGGGGCAGATCGCCGACGGCCATCGCTCAGCGGCGCAACGTCATCTTGTTGGGCAGCGGCACCGAGCGACGCAGCACGCTCTCGCCCAGCCACAGTGCCGAGGCCCGCGCGCGGCGGGCGACCAGGTCCAGCGGCAGCTGCTGGTAGTCGTCGTTGAAGACCTCGAAGCTGTAGTCGCCGCGGTAACCCATCTGGTGCAGCTTCAGCGTCAACGCCGCCACCTCCGCGCTGTGCACGCCCTCGCCCGGAAACACGCGGAACTGGCGCGCGGTGGTGATGCGCTCCTCCACCGACTTGATCTCGTTCCACATGAAGTCGGCCAGCTGCACCAGGAAGATCTTGGCCGGGTCGACCAGCTCCAGGTCGTCCAGCGGTGTCTTGGTGGCCAGCATGTGGAAGGAGTCGAAGCCCAGGCCGAGGTTGGGCATGTCGGCGCGGGCGATCAGCTCCCAGGCCTGCGGAAACTCGTTGACCGTGCGGCCCCAGGACAGCGCCTCGTAGGCCACGCGGATGTTCATCGGGATCGCCAGCATCGCCAGCTTGCGCAGATCGCGCACCAGCGCGTCGGCGTCGCCGGTCGCATGCACCGAGGTGCTGGAGCAGGCCAGCAGGATGCGGCAGCCCAGCGCATGGCACATCTCCAGCATGGCCTTGGCGATGTCGATCTTGTACTCGTGCAGGTGGCCGCTCAGGCCCTCGAAATCGCGCAGCACCTGGAAGCCAGTCACGCGCAGCCCGCTGGCCTTGACGGCGGCCACCGCGGCACGCCAGCCCTGCGGGTGCCCGACCAGATCGCGCGCAGCCAGCATCACCTGCGAGAAGCCGGCCTCGCGGATGGCCTGCAGCTTGGCCTCCAGCGGCCCGGCCAGCGAGATGGTGTCCATCCCGAAATCGTCCATGTTGCCTTCGAACTGGCTCATGACCTCAGGCCTTCACGTGGTGCACCAGCTCAAACATCACGCTGCCCAGCGCGGTGCGGGTCAGCGCGCCGCGGCTGTCGAACTGCACGCCCTTGGACGCGACGAACTCCACGCCGCGCTCGCGCAGCACCGCCACGGTGGCCGGCACATCCGGCGTGCCCAGGCCGACGCGCTGCAGGCATTCATCGTCCTCCACGTCCAGCACGCCGGGCTCCGGCTCGATCAGCTGCAGATGGAAGCTGCCGCAGGGGCTGCGCAGGATCCGCCCCTTGGGCAGGATGCCGAAGCGCTGCTCGGGCGGCAGCGCCGAGAAGCCGAACAGCGCGCTGTAGAACTCGGTCCAGTCCTCGGTGCGGTCGTTGCCGATGTACTGCACGATGCCGAAGAAGTGCAGGCCGGCCAGCGACGGCGGGTGCGGGTCCACCGTCGGGATGCGCGTGAAGTCCACGTCGTAGATCGAGAACTCCTTGTAGCGGTCCACGAAGTAGATACGGCTCGTGCCGGCGCCATGCACCGACGGGATGTTGAGCTCCATGACCTCGACCTTCGCCGGCACGGCCCAGGCGCCGAGCTCCAGCGCGCGCTGGTAGGCGGCGGCCGCATCCCGCACGCGCAGCGCGATCGCGGCGATGACCGGGGTTTCCGTCAGGGCCGCGCCATGGGCGTGCGCGTTCACGATGATGTTGATGTCGCCCTGGCGGTACAGCAGCACCTCGCGCGAGCGATGCCGCGAGATCGGGCGAAAGCCCATGC
>JAEUOX010000379.1 GCA_016790475.1 Rhodoferax sp.
CTCGTTCTCGCGAACCTCCACGTTCGTCCACCCGTAGATCCCGTTCGCGTTGTCGAACGATCGGTTGCCGCTCACCACCATCCAGTCGGACCGATTGGTCGCTCCGCTCGCCGACGCGCTGATACCCCACTGGCCGTTGCCCCACAGCGCATTGCCGGTGATCGCGCCGCGCAGCGCATTCAGCGTGATGCCGCTGCTCGCGTTCTCGCGCACGTTGCTGCCCACCAACAGGAAGCCCTCGTTGCCGGTCTGCACATTCAGACCATCGGAGGCATTGCGGTAGATCTCGCTGTTGCTGACGGTGATGTTGTCGGAGTCCACGCCGCTGGCCAGCAGCACCGCGTGGTAGGCGCCGGTCATCGACAGATGGTCCAGCGTGACGTTGTCGGCGCCGGCAAACTGGAAGATGTGGGACGAACTCGTCGTGTTGCCCCGGTCGAGCAGGGTCGTGTGACCCGCGGCCATCGCGCCGCGGATCACCACGCCGCTGTCCTGGGCGATCAGGCTGATGTTGGTCGTCAGCAGGTAGCGGCCGGTGTCCACCAGGATCACGTCGCCCGCATCCAGGTCGTAGCGCTCCAGCACCGCGCGGATCGACGCCATCGGCGTGGCCGCCGACAGGCCATCGTTGAGGTCGCTGCCGGCCGCCACCGTGTACTCGTTGTCGGTGAAGTCGGCGTCGCCGGCCAGGTTCACGTAATAGAGGTTGATCGGTTCGGTGACCGTGAAGACCCGGTCGGACACGTCGGTGATGGCCGGGTCGACCTCGGCCGTCACCCGCACCAGATAGCGGCTGCCCACTGCAAACTGTGCCGGGTTGACCACCCAGGCATAACTGCCGTCGTTGAGCTCGCTGTCGGCCAGCAGCGTCCAGCTGCCGCCGGCATCCGCCGACACCTCGATGTCGACATTGCCGGTGAAGCCATGGGCGCGCCAGCGGATGTCGTAGGTGCTTTCCTGAGGCACGCTCTCGCCGCCATTGGCCGCAAACACCGTGATGTACTGCGACGGGCTGCGCGAGGCCTGCGCCGTGCCGCCATAGGCGCCGATGTTGATGAAGCCGCCATTGGGCTGGGGCTCCAGCGCAGAGCTGTCACTGGCACGGCCGCGGTCGATTCCCACCGACTGCACGCCGTCGGACACGACGCTGATGGCGGCTGCCACCGGCAGGCCCGACACCCCGTCCCGCACCGGCGCCAGCGAGCCGCCGTGACTGCTGCCATAGAGGCTGCCCAGGTGCAGGTCATCGTCGCGCCCGTCCTGCAGCGCAGAGACAAAACCGACCACGCCATCGGCGCCGTCGCGGTCCACGAACTGCGGGTCGGCGAACAGGCTGTTGGCGTCGGTGAAGCTGGCCACACGCCAGGCGCTGAGGCTGTTGCGCGACGTGCCCTGCCACTGGCCGACCGCCGCCAGGCCGGTGGTGTAGAACAGGTTGTAGTCGGACTCGAAGCCAACCTGGCTGTTGGACGACACCGACAACGCGAAACTCGCGCCGGACCACAGGATGTTGTTGAACAGCTTGATGTTGGACGCGTTGTCGATGCCGATCGCATTGCCGGCGTCCTGCACCACGGTGTTGTTGATCACCTGCAGGGTGTTGCCGGTGATTGCAATGCCGCTCTGGCTGTTGCCATACACCAGGTTGTTGCGCAGCACATAGGCGCCCCCGCCATTCCAGGTGATGCCCCGGGCATTCGAGTACACGACGTTGCCCAGCAGACTGCTCTGCGAGGCCTGGATGCCGGTGCCGGTGTTGTGGTAGACCCGGTTGTTGCTGATCGTCGACCCGAACGCGTCGATGCCGATCGTGTTGTCGTAGACAAGATTGCTGCTGGCCTGCGCGCCGCTGCTGACCGACAGGCCGATCTGGCCGCTCGCGGTATGCCCGTACACGGTATTGCCGGCCGCATGCACGCCACCATTCTGGACCGACAGGCCGGCGCCCAGGTTGTCGTGGACACGGTTCCCGTCGCCAGCCGCCAGATCCAGGCTGCCGACCCAGGCCGTGCCGCTGCTGTTGCTGACGAACATGCCATAGCGGTTGCCATGGGATTCGTTGCGCAGGATCAGGCTGTTGCCCGGCGCGCTCAGGTAGATGCCCCAGTTCGAGGTGTTGTCGCGGGCCAGGTTGTCGGTGAACAGGTCGACCGCGGCCGTCACGTAGATGCCGATGTTGCCGTTCCCGTAGGCCAGGCTGTTCGTGATGCTGGCGAAGTCGCCGTCGATCAGCATGCCGTAGCGGGTGTTGCCGTAGGCGGTCAGGTGGTCGAGCGCGCCAAAGGCCGATGCGCTGTCGATCGCGATGCCGTCCTGGTCGTGGCCCCAGGCGGTGATCCAGGAGGCCTCGAAGGCGTCGGAGCCATTGCGCACGTACAGGCCACGGTCGGCGTCGCGCAGTGACAGGTGCCGCACCGTCATGAAGTCGGCGTCGTTGAGCTCGATCAGCGCACGGCTGCGGTCGCCGGCGATGGCCGGGAACAGCGTCGCGGCGACCGCGGTGTTCGTCGGGCCGGTGAGCAGGAAGCCCTCGTCCAGCCCCAGCCCGGTGTCCACGCTGCCCGACAGCAGCACGGAATAGATCATCGGATAGTTGCCGGTGTCGATCAGCAGGCTGGAGAAGCTGTCCAGCGTGTACTCACGCAGCACGTTGACCGGATTGGGCTTGGGTGCCTCCGGCGTCTTGCCGGTGTTGCGGTTGGCGCCGGTGGCCCCGGGCGTGTACTCGTCGCCGGCATTGCTGGCGTCGTCCACATAGTAGGTGGCGCCGTCCTCCGGCACCGAAAAGCTCTCCTGGCTGCGGTCCAGCACCGTCGCGTCGTGTACCAGCGACACCTGGATGCGCAGCCCGTGGGTGCCGAAGCCGATGCCACTGTTGCCCGGGATCCAGATGAACTCGCCGTCGTCGGCGGTGCCGCTGGCGATGTTGAGCACAAAGGCCGGGCCCGCGGGGCCGTCCTGGATCAGGTCGATGCGCACTGGCGAGCGGGTCGTGTTGTTGACCGTCTCCCAGCGGATCGTCAAGGGCTCCAGGCGCTCCCAGTCGGTGTACATGTCGGGGAATCGCAGCAGGATGCGTGTGTCGGCACTGGCCGGCGCCTCGTGCGTGGCGTGGCCGTAGGCACCCAGGTCGGGCACATAGGCCTCCGACACGGCGTACAGGAAGGCCTTGTCCAGCCAGGCGTCGTTGCTGGTGCCGCTGTCGCGGTCGGCGGTGAAGCGCAGTACCGCATAGCGCGCGCCGGCCGGCACCAGCGTTCGGCCGCCGATCAGCTCCCAGCGGTCCGACGCGTTGAGCGCCGTCGCGCTGACGGTGCTGCCGCCGCTGCCCAGAGCAATCGGGGCGCTTGTCGCATCGAAGAACTGCAGCGTCAACGCGCCGCGGTCCACCGGGCTCTCGGCAGCGCTGCGGGTACGCCCGCCGAACACCATGTCCAGATCGCCCGCATCGAGCTGGGCGGCCGTGAAGCCGGCCGCCAGCAGGTCCACCGTCTGCTGGACCTGCCCCTCCTCGACGTTGCCGGCACTGAAGTACTGGCTGCCCTCGAAGGCGGCCGGGCTGCCAGTCTTGACGCCCGCACCGGCGTTCGCGCTCCAGCCGGTCAGACCGGCCTCGAAGCCGGAGTTGGCCAGCAGGTTCAGGTAGTGCGGCGGCACGGCCTGGTCCAGCCGCGCATCGGCCCCCTCGACATCCGGGCTCGTGAAACGCAGGCCGGCCGTGGCGGCAAACAGCCGGAAGTCATTGCGATCGGTGTCCAGGAACTGGGGCTTCGCCCACAGCGGGTTGACGACGGTGGCGCCGATCGAGTGCAGGTCGAAGCGGGCGATGTCGGCCTGCCAGTCCAGCACATCGGTGAAGTCACGCGTCCAGTAGCCGATGCGGCCTCCCTGGTCGGCGTAGAGGTTGTTGTAGTCGCTGAAGAAACCGGTCTGCGAATCGTTGGCCACGAACAGGTCATAGCCCGCACGCGCCCACAGGATGTTGCCGCGCACCTCGACATTGCTGGCCGCGGACTGCACGCGGATGTTGTCGCCGGCGGGCGCGTAGAAGGTGTTCTGGTAGATGCGCACATCCGACACGCCCGATACCAGCAGGCCCACCCCGGTATTGCGGTAGACCAGGTTGTGCGCCACCAGCAGGCCGTTGGTCGCCGCGATGCCGGTGGTGTTGCCGGCGATGCGGCTGTACTGCACCGTGCCGTTGAAGTTCGCGATGCCCTGCTGGTTGGCCTCGATGCGGTTGGCCAGATCCAGCGAGCTGCCACCCACGATGCCGGTGCCGGTGACGCCGGTGCTGTTGTTGCGCACCCACTGGTTCTGGAACTGCGCGCCGACCGCCTGGATGCCGGTGCTGTTGGCGTAGATCTCGTTGCTGCCGGCGCCGGGGGTGAAGCCCAGGCCCTGCGTGCTTCCGGCGACCGTGGTCCGGATGCCGGTGGTGTTGCCCCAGATGCGGTTGTCGCGCAGGTCGGCCGCGGCGCCGTAGTCCACGCCGATGCTGGCGCCATGGATGTCGTTGTGGTCGATGCGCCCGGCAAACGCGGCGTCGATGTCCAGCATGCCCGCCAGGTCGTTCCAGGACACGGCCCCGCCGCTGGCGGCTGTCACCTGCAGGCCGGAACTGCCGAAGCGGTTGTGCACGATGCGCAGATCCTGCCCGCCGCCGAGCACCAGCTTGCCCGCCAGGAAGCGGCTGTCGCGCAGCGTGAAGCGGTCGGACGCGCTGCTGGTGCTGACATTCGCATTGAACACCAGGCCCTGCAGCGCGACATCGGTCGCACCGATCACGACCGCGCCGTTGATCTGGGTCGCCTGTCCGGCGGCGCCGACGATCGTGACCCCGGCATTGCCGGCGCTGACCGTGAAGCCTTCGAAGCTGCCGGCACCCAGCTGGATCACGTCACCGGCATCCAGGTCGACGCCCGCCAGGATGTTCTGCAGTTCGGTGTTGTTGGCCGCCGAGTACACATTGCCGCTCACCGGCATGCCGGTGCGCAGGTAAATCGCCGGCAGCGCCGGGTCGCCGCTGAAGCCGCGGTCGGCCTCGCTCCAGGCCACCAGCGGCGTGCCGGTGGCACTGACGCCCACCGCGACACCGGACAGGCGCCCGCCGGACTCGCTGAGGCCGTCGCCCTCGGCATCGGCCGCGACCCGCGCGACAAACCCGCTGCCGTTCCAGACCTTGGCATAGAGGGCCTGCGGCTGGTCCGAACGCCGGGTGTCCTCGTCGGTCCAGAACAGCCACAACCGGCCGCCGCCGGAGGCCAGCCGGGCATCGCGCGCGATCGTGGCGTTGTCGGTCGCCGGGCCGTGCGCCGTGAGGGCGCCCAGATCCGTCCAGGCGGCGCCGTCGAAACTGCGGCCCTGCAGGTTCTGGTAGCCGTCCAGCATGCGCTGCCAGGCCACCACCAGCGTCCCGTCCACATAGGACAGCGCCGGGGCTCGGTGGTCCCCCGTGCTGGCCGACAGGCCCTGGGCACCACTGGCGCCGGGCAGGTCCTGCCAGATGCTGCCGTTGAACTGGCGCACATAGATCTGGTGGTCGTCCCCGGACAGCCGGGCCCAGGCCACCGCGATCCGGGTTCCGTCGGTCGCCACCGCCAGGTCGTCGGCATCTGCTGGCGCCGCCGAGATGCCGGCGCCGCTGGCCGCGCCCAGCACCGCCCAGGTGCTGCCGTCGAAGCGGCGGGCATAGACCTGGTTCGTGCCGCTGCTGTCGTCCAGCCAGACCGCGACCAGGCCGGCCGCGGTG
Organism: Rhodoferax sp.; assembly: GCA_016790475.1. Classification (GTDB taxonomy): domain Bacteria; phylum Pseudomonadota; class Gammaproteobacteria; order Burkholderiales; family Burkholderiaceae_C; genus CAISIP01. The sequence continues at coordinate 5,753 of JAEUOX010000379.1, forward strand.
TTGACCAGACGAACCTGATCGGCCAGCCCGGTGCCACTGATGCCACCGGCACCCAGCGAGGCCCCGAGCGCCACCCAGGCGCCGGCCCCGCCGTTG
>JAEUOX010000394.1 GCA_016790475.1 Rhodoferax sp.
GCGGGAGCCCGTGCGGCCGGCGAGAGCCTGACGCCGGTCGTGACGCAGGCGATGCAGCAGGTGGCGCAGGAGTCCCGGCTGCTGCAGGAGCGCGCCACAGCGGCGACCGAGGCGCAGCTGCAAGGCCTGGGCGCGCAATTCGGCAGCACCGCAGCGACCGTGGCCGCCACCTGGCAGGCCAGCCTGGCCGAGCAGGCGCGCACTGGCGAGGCGCAGGTCGCCCGGCTGGAGCAGGCGCTGGGCCAGTTCACCAGCCGCTTCGAGACCCGCGCCGGCACCTGGCTGGCCGATACACAGGCGGCCCTGGACGCCCGCCAGGCGGCGCAGGCTGCGGCCGACGACGCGCGTCAGCAGGCCCTGCACGGCGCACTGACCGGCATGGCCGCCACGCTGCAGGCCGAGTGGCAGCAGGCCGGGGCCCAGTCGCTGGCGCAGCAGCAGGCGGCGGCCGGCGTGCTGGAGCAATCCGCCCGCGCCATCATCAGCCACACGCAGCAGCAGACCGGCGCGGCGCTGGAGGCGGTGGCCCAGCTGGTGCAGCGCTCCGAGACGCTGGTGGCGACCCGCACGGAAGCCGAGGCGCGGTGGGCGGCCCAGCAGGCCGAGCGCATGGAGCAGCTTGCCGCTTTGTGGCGCGCCGAGATCGGCGGCCTGCGGGCCGACGAAGCCGCCCGCGGCGAAGCCGCACTGCAGCGCCTGGAGGCGCTGCGCACCGAGGCATCGGCGCAGGCCCAGTCGGTGCTGCAGCAGCTGGCCGCGCTGCGCGCCGACGAGGCCGCGCGGGCGGACGCGGCGGTGGCCCGCCTGGGCGAGCTGCAGGCCGCACTGGGCAGCCATCTGGCCACGCTGGGTGCCGCGCTGGAGGCGCCGCTGACCCGGCTGCTGCAGACGGCGGCCGAGGTGCCGCAGGCCGCTGCCGGCGTGATCACCGAGCTGCGGCAGGAGATGAGCCGTCTGGCCGAGCGCGACAACCGCTCGCTGGAGGAGCGCACCGGCCTGGCGCAGCAGCTCGGCGTACTGCTGCAGGGGCTGCAGGACCACACCGAGCAGCAGCGCCAGGCGATCGACACGCTGGTGGCCACCGCCGGCGAGACGCTGCAGCGCACCGGGGCCGAGCTGGCCCGCGCACTGGCCACCGAGCAGACGCACACACAGGATCTGGCGGCGCAACTCGGCGGGAGCGCAGTCGAGCTGGCCAGCCTGGGCCAGGCCTTCGGCCATGGCGTCCAGCTGTTCAGCGCCAGCAGCCAGCAGCTGATGGAGGCGCTGCAGCGCATCGATGCCGGCCTGCAGCAGGCGATGGCGCGCAGCGACGAGCAGCTGGCCTACTACGTGGCCCAGGCCCGCGAGGTGATCGACCTGAGCATCGCGTCGCAGCAGGGCATCGTCGAGGGGCTGCGCGGCGCCGGCGCGCCGGCGGCCAAGGCGGGAGCCGCCTGATGGTGGACGCCGACGAGCAGGACGGCGGCATGGCCCAGACCGCGCCGGTCTGGGCGGTCTTCGGGGACCTGATGGCCGGCCTGCTGGGCGCCTTCGTGCTGATCCTGGTCGGCGTGCTGGTCGTGCAGATGGATCTGGTGGCCAGCCTGGAGTCCGAGATCCGCAAGCGCCAGCAGGAGGAGCAGCGCCGCATGGCCCTGGAGAAGGCGCTGGCGATCCCGCTGCAGACCGGCCGCGTGACGCTGCAGAACGGGCGCATCGGCATCAGCGGCAGCGTGCTGTTCGCGCTGAGCTCCGACCAGCTGCGCCCGGACGGCCGGCTGCTGCTCAAGAGCCTGGTGCCGCCGCTGAAGGTCTACCTCGGCGAGCGCGACGAGATGCTGATGGTCAGCGGCTTCACCGACGACCGTCAGGTCCAGAGCGGCAGCCAGCGCTTTGCCGACAACCTGGAGCTGTCGGCCCAGCGCGCGCTGACCGTGACGCGGGTGCTGATCGAGGAAGGCATGCCGTCCTCGCGCGTCTTCAGCGCGGCCTTTGGCGCGGAGCAGCCGGTGGCGTCGAACGCCGACGAGAAAGGGCGCGCGCTGAACCGGCGCGTCGAGATGGCACCGGTGCCGAAGGCACCGGTGCCCAGGTCCGGTGGCAATGGCTGATCCGGTGGCTCCGGAAGCGGCCAGGGCCGGCCTGGAGGATCGGCTGCAGACCTTGCGGCAGGCCGGGGCCGCGCAGGTCGATCCGGTGCGGCTGCATTTCCTGGAGGTGCTGGCGCGGGGCATCGCCGCGGTGCCCGTCGCCCAGCAGAACCTGCTGCAGCCGCGCTGGGACGCCGCATTCGACGCCTTGCAGCGCGCCTGCGAGACGGCCGGGCCGCTGCAGGCGCGGCGGGAGCCGGCGCCTGCGCCGGGCCTCGCGGCTTTGGCCGCCCTGAACCGGCATGCGCGCGCGGCAAGCGGCCAGGTGCGCGGTACGGAGGTGCTGCCCCCGGACGACGCCGATGCCGGCGAATTGCGCAGCCTGCGCGCCTTCCGCGACAGCTGGAGCCGCATCGCGGCCGTCGACACGGTGGACGCGGCCGTCGCACACGGCCCGGACAACGCCGGCCCGCTGAACTCGCACCGTCTCGTGCTGCGTTCGCTGGCGCTGATGCGCGCGCTGTCGCCGGAGTACCTGCGCAGGTTCCTGTCGCAGGTTCAGACCCTGCAGCGGCTGGAAACCGTGGCGTCCGGTCCGGCGGACCCGGCTGCAGCCAGGACCCGGCCGAAGGCCCCACGCAAGCGTCGGTGACATCGATCAATCGACATAGCCGGCCTGCATCTGTGCCAGCGCCTCCCGCATTGCGCGCCGCAGTGGCGCAGGGCCCCGCACCAGGGCCTGCGTTCCCCAGCCCAGCAGATGGCGCGTCCCCTGCTCGATGCTCTCGATGGGCAGCAGCACGGCCGTCCAGCCAGCGGGCACAGGCACCCGGCAGGAGCGCGGGTCCGCGCGCCAGGCCGCGCGGGTGTTCTCCAGCCAGCGCATCCCGCGCGGCGAGAGCGCGACCCGGGCCTCCAGTGGACGCAGTTGCGCTTCGAAACGTTCCCGCGCCGCAAGCCAGTACGCCGCCAGGTCGAAGTTGCGCGGTCGCCGGAAAGGGCCAGGCAGGGCGCGCAGCGAGCGGATGGAGGCCAGGCGGTAGGTGCGGACGTTGTCCGTGCCCCGGGTGCGTGCGACCGCATACCAGGTGCCTGCCTTGGTGACCAGCCCCAGGGGTTCGATCACCCTGTCGCTGGCGCCGCGCCAGGCGGAATAGGTCACGGTCAGTGCATGGCTGTTCCAGACCGCCTCCGCGACCGGCTGCAGGAAGGCTGGCGTGTCGGGGCTGCGGTACCAGTCGTGGGGATCCACATGCAGGCGTTGCGCCACCTGCTCGGCCGGCATGCGCCATTCCGGTGGCAGTGCTGCCAGCAGCTTGTGCCGCACGGATGCCGCGGGTGCACCCAGGCCGAGTGCAGTGGCCGCCGTCGGCAGGCCAGCCAGCAGCAACGCACGCGATTCCGGCTCGGTGACTCCGGTGAGTGAGGTGCTCCAGCCGGCGCGCAGCTGGAACCCGCCATGGCGCCCGGGCTCGCCCCACACCGGCACGCCGGCACCGGAGAGCTGATCGATGTCGCGCAGGATCGTGCGCTGCGATACCTCCAGCGCAGCGGCGAGCTCCGGCGCCGTGCACCGGCCGCGCGATTGCAGCAACATCAGCAGCGAGAGAAGGCGACTGGCTTTCACGCCCCATTCTTGCATGCGGCTTTGAAACCCTGACACGCCTTGTCAGGGTTCGGGGTGCACCATGCACGCCTTGCAATCAAGGAAAGGCGATCAGACATGGAATGGCTCACACTGACCGGCAGCACGCAGCTCTGGCTCTTCTTCCTGCTGGTGCTGGGCATCATCGCGCTGCCGGGCATGGACATGGCCTTCGTGCTGGGCAGCACGCTGGTGGATGGCCGCCGTGGCGGTTTCGCGGCGCTGGCCGGCATCGTGGCGGGTGGAGCGGTACATACCACGATGGCGGCACTCGGCGTAGCCTTGGCGCTGCAGCACGCGCCCGGCCTTTTCAGGGCCATGCTGCTCGTCGGCGCCGCCTACCTGGCCTGGATCGGCCTGTCCCTGTTGCGCGGGGCAGCGGCGCTCGGCGAGGTGCCTGTCAGCGATCCCCGCCGGGCCGGGACCCGGTTCCGGCACGGTCTGCTGACCTGCCTGCTGAACCCGAAGGCGTACCTGTTCATGGCGGCGGTTTACCCGCAGTTCGCCCGTCCGGAGCATGGCTCGATGACGGCGCAGGCCTGGTGGATGGGCACCATCATTGCCTGCACGCAGGTGGCGGTTTATGGAGCGCTGGTGCTGGGGGCCGGGCGGGCGGGCGCACTGCTGCGTGAAAGCAAGTCCGCGCAGGTGCGGGTGTGCCAGGCGATGGGGCTGGCACTGATGCTGGGGGCGGTGGGGATGGTGTGGCAGGGTTGGGCAGGCTGAGCTCAGTCCAGCAGAAACACCCGGATCGCCACCGCCTGCCGCTGCGGCCGCAGCGAGTCCACCGTGCCGACGAACAGGCGGCGGTTCAGCCATTCATACCGGCCGGCCGGCGCCGCGATGCGTACCACCGAGCGGGCATAGCGCTGCGACTGCACTGGCTCGTCGACGACCACCCGATTGTCGATGGACAGCACGGTGCCGTCGTCGGTCTGCATCTCGTAGATCGCGCACAGTTCCTTGACGCCGTCGGGCCGCAGCAACTGGCGGTCCGCGCCGCCGGGCAGCACCCGGCCCCGCAGGCCCGGTCCCTCGAACGTGCCGCCGAGGATGTCGACGATGAAGCGCTCGCCCAGCGCGCTGGCGCCCAGGCTGCGGCGCTCGGCGATGTCGACGTCGGCCTGGTAGAGGAATTCGGCACGGGGGATCGCGGGCTGGTTCATGGCGGGATGGATTGTCGAAGGAAGGGCACACCATCGTAGAGGCCCTCGTGATAATACGTGCATCAAATTTGTCAGCAACTGATAAGAAATCCAAATACCGTGAAACCCCGCTCCTCGGTGATCCTGAACCGCCTGCTGGCGCGTTTCCGCATCCGGCACATCCAGGCCCTGGTAACGCTGGCCGACCTGGGCAATGTGCGCCGCACCGCGCTGGCCATCGGCATGACGCAGCCGGCCGTGACGATGCTGCTGGCCGAGATGGAGCGGCTGATCGAGACGCCGCTGTTCCTGCGGCATGCGCGTGGCGTCACGCCCACCGCGATGGCGCAGGACCTGCTTCCGCTGGCGCGCCACATGCTGGCGGACCTGCAGTCCGGCGCGGAGATGGTGGCCGCGCGGCTGCACCGCGGCGAGGGCGTGGTGCGCATCGGCGCCACCGCGGCCGGTGTCAGCGCGATCCTGTCCAAGGTGCTGCCCGGCTTCGCGCGCGCGCACCCGGACATCCAGGTCCAGGTGGAGGAGCTCGACACGCCGGCGATCACCGAGCGGATCGCCAGCGGCACCACCGACATCGTCTGCTGCCGGCAGCCGGCGCTGCTGCCGCAGGGCTGGCGCTTCCTTCCCTGTGTGCCGGACCGTTTCGTCGTCGTGTGCGGCAACCAGCATCCGCTGCGCCGCAAGCGCCTGGTGCGCCTGCAGGATCTGAAGGACGTGACCTGGCTGCCGAACGCGCTGAGCTCTGCCGCGCACAAGCGCCAGGAAGCCCTGATGGCGCAGGCTGGCTGGGACCCGCAGACCTGCGGCGTGCTGACGCGCATTTCGTCGCTGACCTGGACGCTTTTGGACAGCGCGCCGCTGGTCACGCTGGTGCCGCTGGGCGTGGTAAGCCCCTGGGTCGAGCGCGGCCTGCTGCAGGTGCTGCCGCTGGAGCTGGACATGCCCTTCGACCCGACCGGCATGCTGGTGTCCGAGGGGGCGCAGAGCATCGCCTGCGAGACGATGGTGCGCCATGTGCAGCAGTGCCTGCCGGGCCTGGCCGGGCAGACGCCGCCCTGATCAGCGGACCTGTGCTTCGGGGATCAGGATCTTCTCGTAGGACGCCTTGCTGTAGTCCTTGTTGCTGGTGGCAGCCTGCAGCTTCAGCAGGTAGTCCCAGCCGGCCTTCGGGATCGTCGAGCCCTTGAAGAACACCGGCAGCGTCAGCCGGAAGCCTTCGTCCCAGGCGCCCTGGTCGAGCTGCGGGAAATACTTGGCCTTGATCAGCGCGGAGTACTTGGCCGGTTCCTTGTTCATCAGGTCCACCGCCTCGTTCAGCGCGGCGCGCAGGCGGGTGACGGTCGGGCCGTTCTTCGAGATCCAGGAATTCAGCCCCATCGTGACCACATACGGGACCGGGCTGATCTCCGGGATGTCACCGGCGGCCAGGTTGATCCAGCGCACGCCCGACTTGTCCGCGATGACCGGCGACAGCACGCCGACCGTCCACATCGCGCCGTCGATCTGGTCGTTGCGGATGCCCTCGATCATCGCGACGGTGTCGGTCAGCGTGCGGAACTTCAGGTCGGCGATCGTCATGCCGACGCGCCGCAGCGAGGCGTCCAGCGCGAGGTAGTGCGGTGCGCCGGGGCCGGTGGTGACGATGCGCAGGCCCTTCATCGCGCGCAGCTTGTCGTCCACCGGGCTGGCGGCGGTGACGCCGTTCATCTTGGCGATCGCCTTGGAGCTCATGACGAACTCGCTCAGCGGGCCGGTCGTCACGGCCAGGATCTTGAAATCGCCGCCTTCGGCGACCGCGTCACTGACGGTGCTGGCGCCGACCTGGCAGACGTCCACCGCGCCGGACAGCACGGCGGCCACGCAGTTGTTCGAGTTGCCGCGGAAATCGGTGATCTCCAGCTTGATGCCGTGCTTGGCAAACACCTCCGGCGCGGCGACGCCGATCAGCGTGGACGCATAACTCACCGACACCGCGGCGACACCGTACTTGACGGTGGTCTGCGCGAGGGCGGCGCCCCCGAAGAAAAGGCTGCCGAGGGCCAGGGCGCCAAGCAGCTTGCGCGTGCGGGAGAGAGAGGGCCGGTGCGTCATCGAGGAAGTCTCCTTGGGGTCGGGGTGGGACGTAGCCATGCAGCGCCTGCAGGCCCTGCGTGAACGCGCGAAGCATACCAGCACCTGGTGTGTTTGCACCCATGGTTTGGGGGTGTTTCCCATTGGGAAACAAGGTCGAAAAACCGTTGCCCGCCGATCGCGCAGGCGCACCGTTCTCGGTATCATTGCCGACCTTCGGAAACGGGGCCGGCAGACCCACCAGGATGCCGCATCCAGGCCCCGTGCACACCACCAACACGGCGTGTCATCGCGCCACAACCCGGATCCCCTGCATGCTGCTGGAACTCCAACGCATCGACTTCGGCTTTCACCAGGAGGCGCCGATCCTCCAGGGCTTCGACATGCAGGTCGCGGCCGGCGAGTTCGTCGCGCTGCTCGGCCCCAGCGGTTGCGGCAAGTCGACGCTGCTGAACCTGGCGGCCGGCCTGCTGCTGCCGCTGGCCGGTGCGGTCCGATTCAACGGTGCCTACCTGCACGGCATCAACCGCAACGTCGGCTACATGACGCAGGGCGACACGCTGCTGCCCTGGAACACCGTCGCCAAGAACATCCTGCTGCCGCTGGAACTGCGCGGCACGCCGCTGCAGGAGCGCATGGACAGCCTGGAGCGGGCGCTGAAGCTGGTGAACCTGACGCAGGCGCGTGACAAGTACCCGTCGGAGCTGTCCGGCGGCATGAAGCGGCGCGCGCTGCTGGCCCGCAGCCTGATCTACGGGCCGCCGATGCTGCTGATGGACGAGCCCTTCGGCGCGCTGGACGCGCAGCTGCGCGAGACGATGCACCAGGAGCTGCTCACCACCGTGAACCGCTTGCAGGAGAGCGTGCTGTTCGTCACGCACGACATCTCCGAGAGCATCCTGCTGGCCGACCGCGTGCTGGTGCTCGGCGGCCGGCCGCTGCGGGTGCTGGAGGAGACCCGGATCCCCTGGGGCAAGGAGCGCCGGCTCGACGAGATCCGCAAGACCGGCGAATACGCCGCGCTGGAGTCCCATGTGCGCGAACTGCTGCGCATCGCGGACGCCGAACAACATGCTGCCGCGAGGGCCTGAATGACGTCATCCACCGCACCGCGTGCCGCTGACACGCCCGACCATCTGGCCCGCGCCCCGGTGCGCAAGAGCCGGCAACGCATCCGCCTGGAGAACCTGGCCTGGCAGATCGCGATCGCCGTCGTGCTGCTCGGCCTGTGGGAATATGCCTCCGAGCGCTGGATCTCGGCGCTGCTGGTCAGCAAGCCCTCGCGCATCGCGCAGACGATGTGGGAGTGGACGGTCGACGGCACCTACCTGCGCAACATCTGGGTCACGCTGAAGGCCACGCTGATGGGTTTTGCCGCCGGTGCGATCGGCGGCATGCTGCTGGGCTACATCACCGCCACCTGGCGGCGTGTCGGCGAGGTGCTCGAGCCCTACGTGACCGCGTTCTACACGCTGCCGCGGCTGGCGCTGGCGCCGCTGTTCCTGATGTGGTTCGGCCTGGGCATGGAGTTCCGCGTGGTGTTCGCCGCGACGATCGTGTTCTTTCTGGTGTACTACAACACCTACTTCGGTGTGCGCGAGGTCAGCAACGAGCTGCTGGCGGCGGTGCGCATCATGGGCGCGAGCCGGATGCAGCTGGCGCTGCGGGTCGTGATCCCGTCCGCGCTGGTCTGGGTGGCGGCCGGCCTGAAGATCTCGGTGCCGTATGCCCTGGTCGGCGTCGTCGTGGCGGAGATGCTGGCCGCCGACGAGGGCGTCGGCTTCCTGCTGTCCAAGAGCGCGTCGCAGTTTGCGACCTACGGCACATTCGCGGCGATTGCCGCACTGCTGGTGATGGCGCTGCTGATCGACTGGCTGCTGAACCTGCTGACGCGGCGCGCGCTGCGCTGGCGCACCGCCGGCTCGGCCGGGCAGCAACAGCAGCAATGAGCTGCCGCGCACCGGCCGGGCGTTCGCCTCAGTTGACGGCGGTCAGCACGTTGCCTGACAGCTTCACTTTGCTCCCGACAGTGAAGGCCGGCTGCGCTTCGTAGCGCACCGTCTTGCTGCTGCCGTCGTCCATCTTCACGACGACGTCATACACCGTGCTGGAGCGCATGCGCTTCTCGATCTCGCGGCCGGCCATCGCGCCGCCGACGGCACCGATGACGGTCGCGGCGGTGTTGCCGTCGCCCTTGCCGACCTGGTTGCCCAGCACGCCGCCGGCCACGCCACCGGCGATCACGCCGACATAGTTCGGCTTGCCCTTCACCTTGACGGTGTTGACCGCCTGCACGATGCCACAGCCCACACAGCCGGCTACCGCGGCGGCCGCAGCCGGTGCGGCGTTGACAGCGGCGGTGTTCATGACGGTGGCACCGGCCATCAGGGGCTTGACCAGCGATGTCTTGCGCGTGCCGAGTTCCAGCGTGGCGCGGACCTGGGAGGCATCGGTGAAGTGGTCGCGCGTCTTGATCGTGTAGTTGCCGGTGTAGACGCCGGGCTTGTCCTCGGCCAGCGCGATCTGCGTCTTGCCGCCGTCCAGCGACACGCTGGCCTTGGCACCCGGCGTGCCGTTGACGGTGAAGCTGACCTCGTGGCCTCCGGCCAGCGCGCCGGAGTTGCCGGTCTCGAAGCGGCTGATCGCGACGCTCGGGTTCGCAGCGGCCGCCGCCTTGGCCTGGGCCTCCGGCGTCAGCAGGTGCTGCGTCATCACCGCGGTGATCTGCCGGTCGCCGACCGTCAGCGTGGCGCTGACCTTGCTTTCGGGCTTGAGCTTGTCGCGGATGCTGACGGTGTAGGCCCCCTCGTACACGCCGGCCCGGGCCTGCGGCAACTCGATCAGGCTGGCCACGCCGTCCACCTTCAGGCGCAGCACGCCGTTCGGCGTGCCGTTGGCCCGGAAGATCAGCTCGGTGCCGGGCACGAGCTCGGTGACCTGGTCGACCGTCAGGCTGGTGATGGCCGGTACCTGGGCCAGCGCGGCGGCGGCCGGCAGCAGGCCGGCCAGCGCCAGCATCCAGATGCGGCAAAGGTTGCGGAGGGTGTTCATGAGGGTTCTCCCGGGTGCGGTTGTCGTCAGATGCCAATGGTAGCAACGCCGCC
>JAEUOX010000397.1 GCA_016790475.1 Rhodoferax sp.
CGACCGACTCCATCACCCTGGTGCAGGGCCTGCAGGTCGGCCACTTCACCGACCCGCGCCGTCCGACCGGCTGCACCGTGGTGCTGACGCCGGAGGGTGCCGTCGGCGGCGTCGATGTGCGCGGTGCGGCACCCGGCACGCGCGAGACCGATCTGCTGCATCCCTCCAACCTGGTGGAGCAGGTGCATGCGGTGTTGCTGTCCGGCGGCAGTGCGTGGGGCCTGGATGCCGCAGCCGGCGTGATGCGCTGGCTCGAGGAACACGGCTACGGCTACCGGGTGCCCTACGGGCTGGTACCGATCGTGCCCGGCGCGGTGCTGTTCGACCTGCCGGTCGGCGACTGGCGCATCCGCCCGGACGCGCAGGCCGGCTACGCCGCCTGCCAGCAGGCCAGCCGGGATCCGGTGGCCCAGGGCAATGTCGGGGCCGGGGCCGGCGCGCTGGTCGGAAAGCTGTTCGGCATCGCCCGGGCGATGAAGGGTGGCATCGGCAGCGCGGCGATCACGCTGGAAGGCGTCACGGTCGGCGCGCTGGTGGCTGTCAATGCGCTTGGCGACGTGGTCGACCCGTCCACCGGCCGGGCGATTGCGGGCGCCCGCACGGCCGACGGCCGACGGCTGCTGCACATCCGCGACGCGATCCTGGCTGGCGAACAACCCAACCCGCTGCTGGCCGGCACCAACACGACCTTGGGGGTGGTGGCCACTGACGCGGTGCTGACCAAGGCCCAGGCGAACCGGCTGGCCCAGGTGGCGCATGACGGGCTGGCCCGCGCGATCAATCCGGTGCACACGATGTCCGACGGCGACACGGTGTTCGCGCTGGGCACCGGCCGCGTCACGCACAGCCTGGGCATGATGCGCCTGGCCACGCTGGCGGCAGAGGTGACCGCGCGGGCCGTCGTGCGCGCCGTCCAGGCCGCCCGCGGCGTCACTGCCGGTGCGGACCACTGGCCGGCGGCCTGCGACCTGTCCGGCGCAGACGGCCCGCGCTGACGCCCCCGCGCCCGATGCCCGAATCGCTGCGCCTGCGCCTGCTGTCCCTGCGGGACCTGCTGGTCTCTGCCGGCCCGCTGGTGCTGCTGACGCTGCTGCTGCTGGCGCTGGCCTACGGGTGGCTGGACCCGAACCCGCCGCGGCGCGTGACGCTGGCCACCGGCCCGGCGCAGAGCGCCTATGCGGAGTTCGGCCAGCGCTACCGCAAGGCACTGGCCGCGCAGGGCATCGACGTGGTGCTGCTCGCCAGCGAGGGTTCGTCGGACAACCTGCGGCTGCTGCAGGAGGGCCGGGCCGACCTCGGCTTCGTGCAGGGGGGCAGCGCGGCACGCGGTGAAACCGAAGGCAGCGACCCGCCGGTGTCGCTGGGCCAGCTGTTCATGGAGCCGGTGTGGCTGTTCTACCGCAGCGAAGCCGCCAAGCAGGCCACGGGTTCGGACACCTTGCGCAGCATCACCGCGCTGCAGGGCCTGCGCGTCAACGTCGGGACGGCCGGCAGCGGCGTGCCCCGGCTGATGCAGGCGCTGTTCGAGCTCAACCGGCTGGACGCGGCGAACCTGAAGCTCACGCAACTGGACCAGACGGCGGCCGCAGTCGCCTTCCTGGGCGGCGAGATCGATGCGCTGGTCTTCGCATCCGCGCCCGAGTCGCTGATGGTGCAGATGCTGCTGCAGACACCCGGCGTGCGGCTGCTGGACTTCGCGCAGAACGAGGCCTATTCGCGGCGCCTGCCCTTCCTGTCGGCCGTCACGCTGCCGCGCGGCGTGGTCGATCTGGCGGCGGACGTGCCGGCCCAGGACCAGCGGCTGGTCGCGTCCACGACGACGCTGCTGGCGCGGCCGCAGACGCACCCGGCCATCCTGCAGCTGTTCTCGCAGGCCTCGCTGCAGTTGCACGGCCATGCCGGCTGGTTCAGCCGCCCGAACGAGTACCCGATCGCGGCCAGCGCGGAGTACCCGCTGGCGCGCGAGGCGGAGCGCACGATCCGCAGCGGCGTGCCGCTGCTGCAGCGCTACCTGCCGTTCTCGCTGGCGAACCTGCTGGAGCGCATGTGGCTGTCGCTGGGCATCATCCTGGCCCTGCTGCTGCCGCTGTCGCGCGTCGTGCCGCCGCTCTACGAGTTCCGGATCCGCTCGCGCGTGTTCCGCTGGTATGCGCAGCTGCGTGCCATCGAGGCGCAGGCCGCCCAGGCCGGGCCGGACATGTCACCCGACAGCCTGCTGCGGGAGCTGGATGCGCTGGAGGCGCGGGTCGGTCAGGTGGTGGTGCCGCTGTCGCATACCGACGAGCTGTACGCGCTGCGCAACCATATCGAGCTGGTGCGCAGAAAGTTGCTCAGAACCTGATGTCCACGCTGTTGCGGATTGCGCTCTGGGCCACCGCATCCAGCGCGTCCGCGACCGGGTCTTCCGACAGGATGCGCATCTGCCCCTCGGCCAGCATGCTGTCGCAAGCGCGCCGCGTCAGCGACTGCATGTAGCCCAGTGCGTCGGAGAACAGAAGAAGCGTGGTACCGGGGCTGGTCCAGACGAGCCGCGTGCGCGTCCAGCCGTCCTCGGCCAGCAGCATCACCCACATGCCGGGCTGGAAGGTGTCCGGCGAGACCGGCGCCTTCGGCGTGCGCCCGAGCGTCTCGAGATCGATGAAGCCCGAGGCCAGCGCCTCGGTCGGCGCCAGCCAGACCGAGTCGCGCGGTGGCATCACCGTGGTGGCCTGGAAGGCCGGGTCCGCGGCCGCAGACGCGCCCGCGGCGCCGTTCTGGTGAAGCTGGGTGAGGACCTGGAAGAACTCCGCGCTGCCGGCCTCGGGGTAGGCGATGCTGGCCAGCCCGTCCTGCAGCCGATGGCGCAAGGCCGGCAGGCGCTGCGCCAGGGCAGCCTGCTGGCGCGCACCGGGCGTGGGCAACGCCAGCTCGATCAGGTCCTCCGCGGCCTGGCCGTAGCCATCCGGATCCACCGCGCCGCTGCGATCGCGGATGCGCGCCTGCGCCAGCACCTGGGCCCACGGTCCGCACAGGAACACCTGCACGGCCGGCGCCAGCTGCGGCAGATCCGGCCGCGACTGCAGATCGGCCACGATCGTGGCGGCCAGCGTGTTGCGCTGCTCCGCCTCTTTCAGCGCCTCCACCGCGCGGTCCAGCCGGCGGCGTTCGACACCACCGGGTGCGTCCCAGAATTCGACCAGCTGGCTCAGCGCGCGGTCGAAGGGCTCCGCGGTATCGATCGGCTGGGCCGCCAGCGGAGCGACCGCTTCCTGCAGCGGCTCCATGAAGCCGCTGAAGCCGCGCGAATCGACCGACTCGAACGCGATGCTGCGGTGCGTGATCTCGTGCAGCAGGCGGCGCGCCGGGTGCTGCTTGTGGCTGAAGAAGCGCGGGTCCACCAGTGCCAGCTGCAGAAGCGCGGGCTCCAGCTGCGCGACGATGTGCTGGATCGGCCCGAGCAGCCGGCCATCGCGCGTGATGTTGTCCACCATCATCTCGACGACCTCCAGCCCGAGCAGCTGCTCCAGGCCCTGGGCAGCGGCGCGCAGACGCTCCCGCAGCGCCTGGCGCGGGTCTTCGGCGGCAGCGCCCGACGCCTGCGGCGTGGCCGCAGCCTGCGAACGGGCCTGCAGCCGGCGCGCCACCTGGCCCACCTGGCGCATGTCGCGCAGGGCCTCGAAGGCCGCCGGGACCGTCGGGCTGAAGGCGCTGGGCAGGTCCTGCGGTGCGGCGAAGACGCTCTGGCCATCGCCGGCCGACTCCGCCGGTGCAAAGCCCAGCGTGCTGTCCGCCCCCGCAGGGCGCGGTGCATCGGCCAGCAGGTCGCGCAGCTTCTCCAATGTCAGCATGCCGCTGTCACGCGCCGCCTTCCCCGCATTGCGTGCCAGCAGCGTGCCCGCCGCACCGACGCCCTTGTCCCGCAGGTCGGCGCACAGGTCGTGGTAGTACAGATCCAGCTCATGGCCCAGCGCTGCGCACATCATCGACATCCAGGACTGCCGGTTGGCCGGCGGCACCGGCACATGCGACAGCGTCGCGGTCACCGCATCCACATACACCGCCGGGCGCAGCGGATTGCGCTCCAGGCGCACGTCCGGCAGGTCCAGCAGCGCGCAGATCAGGTGGTTGAGCTCGTCCAGCGCAGCGTCCGCGGCGGCCTGCACCGCATGCTGCGCACGCGCCGTCTCGATATGCTGGCGCACCTCCGCGGCATCCAGGCCACCGACCCGGTCGAACGACAGCGCGGATGCCGCCGCCGTCGGGCGCTCCACCGAGGACAGCCGGTTGAAGGCATTGCGCAGCTCCTCCTCGAAGCGCTCGCACAGCGCGGTCTCGAACTGGTTGAGCTGCCGGCGCGAGTGCATCAGGCGATCGCGCTCGCGGCGGTCCCGGGATTCGTCCTCCTGGCTGCGCAGCGCGCCGCGGACATGGGCGACCAGGCGCGCCATCAGCGAGCGCGCCCCGCCCACCGCCTGCCGGATGGTCGCCTCGAACAGATCCGCGTACTGCTGCGCGTGTTCGGGTTCGGTGACTTTCATCCGGATCGCCTTCGTGCGGGGAAGCCTACTTCAGCGCCTTGAAGCGCATGCGCTTGGGCTTGGCCGCCTCCTCGCCGAGGCGGCGCTTCTTGTCGGCCTCGTATTCCTGGTAGTTGCCGTTGAAGAAGGTCCACTGGCTGTCGCCCTCGCAGGCCAGGATGTGCGTCGCGATGCGGTCCAGGAACCAGCGGTCGTGGCTGATCACCATCAGCGAGCCGGCGAACTCCAGCAGCGCGTCTTCCAGCGCGCGCAGGGTTTCGACGTCCAGGTCGTTGGAGGGCTCGTCCAGCATCAGCACATTGCCGCCGGCGATCAGCGTCTTGGCCAGGTGCAGGCGGCCGCGCTCACCGCCGGACAACATGCCGACGCGCTTCTGCTGGTCGGCGCCGTTGAAGTTGAAGCGGCCGCAGTAGGCGCGGCTGGCCATCTGGAACTTGCCGACGTTCAGGATGTCCAGGCCGCCCGACACGTCTTCCCAGACGGTCTTCTCGTTGGACAGGTCGTCGCGGTTCTGGTCCACGAAGGCCATCTTGACGGTGGCGCCGATCTTGACCTCGCCACTGTCGGGCTTCTGCTGGCCCGAGATCATCCGGAACAGCGTCGACTTGCCGGCGCCGTTCGGGCCGATGATGCCGACGATCGCGCCGGCCGGCACCTTGAAGCTCAGGTTGTCGATCAGAAGCCGGTCGCCGAAGGACTTGCTGACGTTGACGAACTCGATCACCTCGTTGCCCAGACGGTCGGCCACCGGGATGAAGATCTCGTTGGTCTCGTTGCGCTTCTGGTATTCGAAGTCGGACAGCTCCTCGAAGCGGGCCAGGCGGGCCTTGCTCTTGGCCTGGCGCGCCTTCGGGTTCTGGCGCGACCATTCCAGTTCCTTTTTCAGGGCCTTGGCGCGGGCTTCCTCGCCCTTCTGCTCCTGCACCAGGCGCTGCTGCTTCTGCTCCAGCCAGGAGCTGTAGTTGCCCTTGTACGGGATGCCGGAGCCGCGGTCGAGCTCCAGGATCCACTCGGCGGCGTTGTCCAGGAAGTAGCGGTCATGCGTGATCGCCACGACGGTGCCGGGGTAGCGCTGCAGGAACTGCTCCAGCCAGTCGACCGATTCGGCGTCCAGGTGGTTGGTGGGCTCGTCCAGCAGCAGCATGTCGGGCTTGGACAACAGCAGCCGGCACAGTGCGACGCGGCGCTTCTCGCCGCCGGACAGCACGCCGATCTGGGCCTCCCAGGGGGGCAGGCGCAGCGCGTCGGCGGCGATCTCGAGCTGGTGCTCGGAATCCGTGCCGGCGGTGCCGATGATGGCCTCCAGCTCGGCCTGCTCGGCGGCCAGCTTGTCGAAGTCGGCGTCCGCCTCGCCATAGGCGGCATAGATCTCCTCCAGCCGGGCCTTGGCGGTGAACACCGCGCCCATGCCGGCCTCGACGCTCTCGCGCACCGTCTGGTTCGGGTCGAGCTGCGGCTCCTGCGGCAGGTAGCCGATGTTCAGGTTGGGCATTGGGGTGGCCTCGCCCTCGATCTCCTTGTCCAGGCCGGCCATGATCTTCAGCAGCGTGGACTTGCCCGAGCCGTTGGTGCCCAGCACGCCGATCTTGGCGCCGGGGAAGAAGCTCAGCGAGATGTCCTTGAGGATATGGCGCTTGGGCGGAACGATCTTGCCCACGCGGTTCATCGTGAAAACGTATTGCGCCATGATTTAAAGCATTGCCTTTGTCGAAAATTGCAGGGAAAAAGCGGGAAAGTCCCGCATTATCGGCGCTCGGCGCCGGTCAGTCCGGATCGGACTGGGGTGTCAGCAGGCCATGCACGGTGTCGATCTGCAGGTCGAACTCCGGCGGCTTGAAGCCCAGCCGCAAACGGCCCTGGGCCTGCAGGCGGTCCATCATGCGCCGGGTCATCGCGTGGGCCAGCCCCGCGCCGGACACGAACATGAACAGCGATCGGTTCGGGCTGATCCAGGTCAGCCGGGCCCGCACCCAGACGCCGCCCAGCAGCAGATCGGCCCATTCGCCGGCCTCCACGGCGGTATCGGGCGTCTCCGGGGCCGGCAGCACATCCAGCGCGGAATCCGACTCCGCCAGCGCTTCCGGCGGCGGGTCGGCCGCCTCGGCAGCGAGGCCCGGCGCCGGCGCGGCCAGATCGGCGCCGGCAGGCGGCACCGGCGTGGCCTGGGCCGCCCGGGCCGCGGCCATCGCCGCCCGGTGTTCGCCCAGCACGCGCTCGTGCAAGGCGATCAGCTCGTCGAGGAAGATCGACAGCGGCTCCTGCGGGTAGTCGATCAGCACCAGGCCCTCGTTGATGCGGGCCAGCAGACGCGGAATCAGCTTGATCAGGCGCGCGTAGTCGCGCGCGTCGGTCGGGCGCTGCACGCTCCAGACCAGGTCGTCGACCAGCGCCATGTAGGCGCGCGGATCCGGGTCCTCCGGGGTGCTGCGCAGGCGCGCCTCGGCCAGCACCTGGGTCCAGGGGCCGCGCAGGAAACCGGCCACCAGCGCCGGCAGGCCGGCCTGCCGCAGCCGCTCGGACAGCACGGTCGACAGGCGCGCCGCGAGCTCGTCGCGCCGCGCCGCATGGTCCCGGGCGCGCTCCGCGGCCTCCCGCTGCGCGCGGCGCTGCTGCTCGAAATCGCCCCAGCTGCGCAGCACGAACTCCCAGGCCCGCTCGAAGGCCTCGGCGTCGATGCGCCCGCGCAGCAGCGTGGCCACCGCCTGCGCGACGCAGGAGGAGAAGCCCTGCACCGCGTCGTCGTCGTCGCGCACCAGCCCGATGCCGCACTGCACGACGCGGTCCATGAAGCTGCGCGCCGGGTGGGCCCGGTCCAGGAAGAAGCGCGGGTCCGACTGGGACAGACGCAGCATGGCCGGCTCGAGCGGGCGCAACTGCAGCCGCACCGGCACCGGAATGCGCTCGTCCTGGCCGAGCTGGTCGAACATCAGCCGCACGACCTCCTCGCCCAGCTGGCGGCCGATCTGCCGGTTGCGTGCCTGGGCCAGCACCGGCTCAGGGCGCAGCATGTCCTGCTCCTCGGGCGGCCGGACGGGGGCGGTGATGACCGGCAGCGCCTGGCGCTTCAGGCGCTGGAACATGGATTCCTCCATCTTCAGGTCCTGCAGGGCCACCAGCGCCGCGGGCACGGTATGGATGAAATCCTGCATGCCACCGCCGCCGGGCTGGGCCTCGACGCCCAGCAGCGCACGCAGCTTGTCCAGGATCTCGAGCGTGCGGTCCAGCTCGGTCTCGGCCTTGCGGCCCGGAGGCCGGGCGCCCCGCGCGGCCCGGGCATCCGCCGCGCTGACCGGTGCCACGCCCTGGGAGCGCAGCCAGTCGCAGGTCTGGCGGTACAGCAGCGCCATGCCATGGCCCATCGCCTGCGCCGCCGGGCGCAGCAGCACGCCGCGCACGGCCTCGTCGGCGACGCATACCGCGAGCATCTCCTGCAGGGCCCGCACGAAGGCCTCGGGCTTGAGCGGGTTCATCGCGGGCTGGACGGACGTCCAGCCGAGCAGCGCACTGACCTGGGCATTGAACAGCGGCAGCACGTCGTCGACCGCCCGGTTGACCTCCCGCCGGGCCAGGGCCTGCTCGATGTGGGCCTCCAAGGCATGCACATCGAAGACATGGATGTCTTCCAGGCGCGACATCGGCGCGTCGCCGAAATCCTGGGAGCCGCTGTGGTAGACCAGCCGGCGCAGCGCATCGCCAAAGCTCGAGCGCACCAGCGCGATCTCGTCCAGCAGATGGGTCACCGCGTAGCGCACCCCCGGGTCGACCGGGTCGGGCGCGTCGGCCTTCAAGGGCCGCAGCACCGGCTCCTTGAGCGCATCCAGCACATCGCCGACCAGCGTGTCGGACTGGTCCAGCACGAGCTCGATGCAGTCCGACAGCGACGGGCGTGTCGCGGCCGCGTTGCTCGCAACGCCGATTCGACGCAACACATACTTGCTCATCGCTTGTTCAGGCCGCCCGATTCCGGTTGGTTGCGGCCACCGCATCGAACCCAGGGAACGGCCGGCGGCGGCGCTGATGCATTGTGACCCAACTGGGCCACCTTGTGCCAGCACCGGCCTGCCGCCGGTTTGTGGCAGATTGCCGCCTTTGCGGGCCTGCCGTGCTTCCGTGCGACAATCCGCGCAGTTGCAGGCCTCCAGACGCCTGCAATCTCAGCATCTGCTGGGGACCGGCGCGACGCGCCAGCGTCCCGTTTGATGAATCCTGTTGACCTTGCACTGGACCGGCGCCACAACGCCGGGACGGGTCGACACGCCAAGCGCCCAGGACGGGCGCCTCACTATGAACTTTGAAGAACTGAAACTGGCCCCGGCCATTGTCAAGGCCGTGCGCGAGCAGGGTTACGAAACTCCCACCGCGATCCAGGCCCAGGCGATTCCGCTGGTGCTGGAAGGCCATGACCTGCTGGGCGGCGCACAGACCGGCACCGGCAAGACCGCCGCCTTCGTGCTGCCGATGCTGCACCGCCTCAGCATGAGCCGCAGCGCCCGCAACAGGTTCGGCGGCGTGGGCACCCGGGCCCTGGTGCTGACCCCGACCCGCGAGCTGGCCGCCCAGGTCGAGGAGTCGGTACAGAACTACGGCAAGTTCCTGCAGCTGTCCTCCACCGTGATCTTCGGCGGCGTGGGCATGAACCCGCAGATCAGCCGCGTGCGCAGCGGCGTCGACATCCTGGTGGCCACGCCGGGCCGCCTGCTGGACCTGCTCGGCCAGGGCGCGCTGGACCTGGGCCAGGTGCAGATCCTGGTGCTCGATGAAGCCGACCGCATGCTGGACATGGGCTTCATCCACGACGTGCGCAAGGTGCTGGCCGCCGTGCCGCGCGAGAAGCAGAGCCTGCTGTTCTCGGCCACCTTCAGCGACGAGATCCGTGAACTCGCCGCCACGCTGCTGCGCAACCCGCAGAGCGTGCAGGTCACGCCGCGCAACACCACGGTGCAGCGCATCACGCAGACGATCCACCCGGTGGGCCGCGGCAAGAAGAAGGCGCTGCTGGCGCACATCATCCAGCAGCACAACTGGAGCCAGGTGCTGGTGTTCACCCGCACCAAGTTCGGCGCCAACAATGTCGCCGAGTTCCTGACCAAGAACGGCATCCACGCGATGGCGCTGCACGGCAACAAGAGCCAGTCCGCGCGCACGCAGGCGCTGGGCGGCTTCAAGAGCGGCGAGATCCGGGCCTTGGTGGCCACCGACATCGCCGCGCGCGGCATCGACATCGACGACCTGCCGCATGTCGTGAACTACGAGATCCCGAACGTGCCGGAAGACTATGTGCACCGCATCGGCCGCACCGGCCGGGCCGGCGCCGACGGCGCCGCGGTGAGCCTGGTCTGCCTGGACGAGGAAGGCTTCATGCAGGAGATCGAGCGCTTCACGAAGCAGAAGATCGAGGTGCAGGTGATCGACGGCTTCGGGCCGGAACCCGGCGAACACGCCGAACCGATCGCGATGGGCCGCCAGACGATCTGGGGCGGTGCCGGCAAGCCGCCCAGCCGCGACGTGATGATGGCGGCCGCCAAGGCGGCCCGCACCGAGATGATGCAGCGCATCCGCGACAACAAGGGCGCCGCGGGCGGTGGCCCGCGCGGCGGCGGCAACGGCCAGGGCCGCGGCGGCAACGCCCCGCGCCCGGCCAGCGGCCATGCCGCACCGGCCCGCCATGCGCAGGCGCCCTCGCGCCAGCCGGATCCGCTGCGGGGCGGTGGCAATGTCACGCCGCGCCCGGGCCCGGCCCGCGAGCCGGACCCGATGCGCACCAGCGTGGACATGATGGCCGAGCGCGGCGGGCGACGCGGCGGCGGCTTCGGTGGCAACCGGCGCAATGGCGCAGGAGGTGGATATGGCGGTGGCGGACGTTCCGGCGGCGGATCGGGTGGTGCTGGTGGCGGGGGCTACGGGCCTCGTGGGCCGGGAGCTTCTCGCGGCCCTGTCGGCCGATAGGCACAACCGCGCGATCCATCTGCTGGGGCGCCGCGCGCCGCCGCAGGATGATCCGCGCTGGGTCGCGCATGTGGTGGACTTCGCCCGCCTGCCGGCACTGCCGCGGGTCGACGAGGTCTATATCGCACTGGGTACGACGATCCGGGTGGCCGGCAGCCAGGCCGCCTTTCGTACCGTCGACCACGACGCGGTGCTCGCGGTCGCACGAGCGGCCCATGCGGCGGGCGCGAGGGCGCTGGGTGTCGTCAGCGCGATGGGCGCGGATGCCGGTTCCCGGGTGTTCTACAACCGGACCAAGGGCGAGACGGAACAGGCCCTGGCGGGCATCGGCTTCGAGCGCCTGGTCGTCGCCCGGCCGTCCCTGCTGGTTGGTGACCGCGGCCCGTTGGGCCAGCCCCAGCGGCCGGGCGAGCGCATCGGTCTGCAGCTGTCCCGCGTGCTGGGTCCGCTGATCCCTGCGCATTACCGTCCCATTGCAGCGCAGCGGGTCGCCGCCAGCCTGATCGCGGCCGTCCGCGCCGGCGTGCCCGGTCAGCGGGTGCTGCTGTCGGGCGCGATGCAGTGAGCCGCCACGACGGTCCGGTCGTCGCTGAAGAAGGCTGACGTCGATCCCTTGACGCCCGGGAACGCGCCGGACTTGGCCGGGTCCAGCGCTTCCACGCGCGCGAACTCCGCCTCCCAGTCCTGCAGCCGGGTTCCGGCCGGACAGGTCAGGTAGCCGTCGGTGAACAGCTCGATGCTGCGCACACTGGCGCGCGGCCGTGTGAAGCAGGCAACGTCCGGGCCGCGTGTCTCGGTGCCATCCAGCACGCCATAGCCCAGCGAATGCCCGGCCAGGTTGCCGAAGCGGTACTGGCCACCGGCGATGCCGGACTGCATCATCTCCTCCACCAGCACCAGCGCATCGGGCTGCAGCCGGCCGCTGCAGGCCGCGCGGGTCTGCGCCAGCACCTGCGCGATGTCTTCGGCGTCCAGCAGGGACTGTCCGGCCTGCCCCAGGCCCCGGAACACCAGCTGGCGGGTCGCCGCCTCCAGTGCATCGCCGTTGAGACCCCGGGCCTGCAGGCGGCGGAACACCGCCACGCGCCCGGCCGTGTAGAGCACATCGACGTCCTTGTGGAAGCGGAAGGTCTCGCTGCCGTTCAGGCGGATGCCGGAGTCGCCGACGATCAGGAAGCGCAGCGTGTCGCCGAGATCCTCGACAACAGCGGCGGTCGTGCCGGCCCGCACCCGGCCGGCGCCGGCCTGC
>JAEUOX010000410.1 GCA_016790475.1 Rhodoferax sp.
GCAAGGACCAGGTCCAAACGATGCAGTGCCAACTGCGACAGCAGGTCCGGAAACTTGCCTTCGCTGCAGATGAGCCGCACGGGCTCCGCGACGGACAGCGCCGGCTCCAGCAGCCGGTAGGCCAGCGATTTCGCGACGGAGTCCGCGACCCCGACGCGGAACTCCAGCACGGTCTTGCCGTCCCGCGCCTGGCGCACCGCATTTTCCAGCTCCGCACCGAGCGCGAAGATCTGGTCGGCATAGCCCAGTGCCAGGCGGCCGTCTTCGGTCAGCTCGATGTGCCGACCGTTCTTGCGAAACAG
Organism: Rhodoferax sp.; assembly: GCA_016790475.1. Classification (GTDB taxonomy): domain Bacteria; phylum Pseudomonadota; class Gammaproteobacteria; order Burkholderiales; family Burkholderiaceae_C; genus CAISIP01. The sequence continues at coordinate 303 of JAEUOX010000410.1, forward strand.
TCGCCTGCCGAGCCACTCCTCCAGCAGCTTGATCTGACCCGACAGGGTCTGTGGCGTGGTGTGGAGTTGTTCCCCGGCCCGCATGATGCCGCCGGCCTTCGCGGTGACCCAGAAGTAGTGGAGGTGCTTGAAGTTCATTGTTCGATAAAAGCGAAGTTTAATAGTTACAAATTCGAATTTACGCGAAGTATGAATATCCGTAGAGTTCGGCTGGTCACAGTGGGTGACGCCGACAGGAGGAATCAGCATGCGATTGAGTACCAAGGGACGTTTTGCCGTAACCGCGATGATCGAGGTCGCTCTGTACCAGCGCCAGGGACCCGTGCCGCTCTCGGATATCGCTGCCCGCCAGCAGATTTCGCTGTCTTATCTGGAGCAGATGTTCAGCAAGCTGCGCCAGCATGGGCTGGTCGAGAGCACCCGGGGGCCGGGCGGTGGCTACAGCCTCGGGGAGAGTGCCGCAAGTATCACCGTGGCGGACATCATCCGGGCCGTCGACGGAAAGCGGGCTGGGGACGGCCGCGGCCAGCCTGGTGACCAGGAAGTCCTGGGCAAGGACATGACGCAGGACCTCTGGGACGCGTTGAATTCGCGCATCGTCGACTACATGCAGTCGATCACGCTGCAGAAGCTGGTCAGCGATCAGCAGGCCAAGGGTGTCGCCATCGAGGAGCGGCGCCCCGTGAAGCCGGGCGTTTTCAAGAAGCCGCAGCCGGAGGCACTGCATGCGAAGGCGCCGAACTCCGTCTTCGCGCTTGGGCAGTCCTTGCTGGCGCGCGGCTGACCAGACTGCGGGCTGCGCATGGCGCAGCCCGCGGTGGCGGCGTCAGGCGCTGCGGACCGATATGTTGCGGAACTGGCCGGTGGCGATCTTCTTCTCCCACTCGGCCGGGCCGGTGATGTGCGCGCTGGTCCCCTGCGAGTCGACCGCCACGGTGACCGGCATGTCGACCACATCGAACTCATAGATCGCCTCCATGCCCAGGTCCGCAAATCCGACGACCCGCGCCGTCTTGATGGCCTTGCTGACCAGGTAGGCAGCCCCGCCGACCGCCATCAGGTAGGCGCTCCGGTGCTTGCGAATCGCTTCGATGGCGGCCGGCCCCCGCTCGGCCTTGCCGATCATCGTGATGAGCCCGGTCTTGTCGAGCATCATGTCGGTGAACTTGTCCATCCGGGTGGCGGTCGTCGGGCCCGCCGGTCCCACGGCTTCACCGCGCACCGGATCCACCGGCCCGACGTAATAGATCGTCCGGTTCGTGAAGTCGACCGGCAAGGGCTCGCCCTTCGCCAGCATGTCCTGGATGCGCTTGTGCGCCGCATCGCGGCCGGTCAGCATCTTGCCGCTCAGCAGCAGCGTGTCGCCCGCCTTCCAGGTGGCAATCTCGTCCCGGGTGAGGGCATCCAGGTTGACCTTGCGGCTGCGCTGGTAGTCAGGGGCCCATTGGACGTTGGGCCAGAGGTCCAGCGAGGGGGCCGCCATGTAGACAGGGCCGCTGCCATCCATGACGAAGTGGGCATGGCGCGTCGCGGCGCAATTCGGAATCATGGCGACCGGCTTGCCGGCGGCATGCGTCGGGTACATGTTGATCTTGATGTCCAGCACCGTCGTGAGCCCGCCCAGTCCCTGGGCGCCGATCCCGAGCGCGTTGACCTTTTCGTAGAGTTCGATGCGCAGTTCCTCGAGCTTGTTCTTCGGGCCCCGCTGGAGCAGCTCGTACATGTCGATGTCTTCCATCAGCGCCTGCTTTGCCAGCAGCACGGCCTTCTCGGCCGTGCCGCCGATGCCGATGCCCAGCATGCCGGGCGGGCACCAGCCGGCGCCCATCGTGGGGACGGTCCTCAGCACCCAGTCCACGACGGAATCCGACGGGTTGAGCATCACCATCTTGGACTTGTTCTCCGAGCCACCGCCCTTGGCGGCGACCGTGATGTCGACCTTGTTCCCGGCAACCAGTTCGACATGGATGACGGCCGGCGTGTTGTCCCGGGTGTTCTTGCGCTCGAATTGCGGATCCGCCACGACGGAGGCGCGCAGCGTGTTGTCCGGGTGGTTGTAGCCTTGCCGCACACCTTCGTTGACGGCATCCTCCAGCGTGCCGGCAAAACCCTCGAAGCGGACATCCATGCCGATCTTCAGGAACACATTCACGATGCCGGTGTCCTGGCAGATCGGGCGGTGGCCTTCGGCGCTCATCCGGGAGTTGGTCAGGATCTGCGCAATGGCGTCCTTGGCCGCCGGACTCTGTTCCCGCTCGTAGGCCCGGGCCAGGTGGGCGATGTAGTCGGCAGGGTGGTAGTAGCTGATGAACTGGAGTGCCGCGGCGATCGATTCGATCAGGTCGGCCTGGCGGATGGTGGTGGTCGTCATGGGAGTCCTCAGGGAAAACGGGTCGCGAAAATTCAAGTGTACCGACGCGTCATTGGGGGGCAACCGTGTCGGCGGGCGCCTGCGCACGCACGCGGGTGGTGTCGATCAGCGGAACCAGATCAAGGTCATCAGCAGGAACAAGGGAATCAGGATGCCTGCGGACCAGGCCATGTAGCCAAAGAAGCTGGGCATGCGGATGCCCCGGTCCTCGGCGATCGCCTTCACCATCATGTTCGGGGCGTTGCCGATGTAGGAGTTGGCACCCATGAAGACCGCGCCAGCGGAGATGGCGGCCAGTGTGGAGGCCAGCGGCCCCATCAGTGTGGCCGGATCGCCCCCTGCCGTGTTGAAGAACACCAGGTAGGTCGGCGCGTTGTCCAGAAAGGAACTCAGCGCACCGGTCGCCCAGAAGTACATCGCCGGATCCGGTATGCCATCCGGCCGTGTGACCGCAGCGACCACCGCAGCGAACGGGCCCGCCAGGCCGGCCTTCAGCATCGCGATGACCGGCACGATGGTCAGGAAGATCCCGGCGAACAGTTTGGCAACCTCCTGCATCGGCGCCCAGGAGAACTGGTTGTCTTCATGGACCTGCGCTGGGGTCAGGCGCAGCGAGATGAACGTGATGACGATCAGACCGAGGTCCCGCAGCAAGCCCGGGAGCGTCACCGGGTTGCCCAGGATCTGGAACACGACATCGGATTTCCAGAATCCGCTCATCAGGACCAGGCCGATGATGGCCCCGAGCAGCCAGAAGTTAGCTGCACCGTCGAAGCCGATCGCGGGGGTGTCCGGCGTCGGGTCGACAGGCAGCACTTCCTCCTTGTGGTGGTAGAACCACCAATCCAGGGCATAGAAAAGCAGCAGCAGGGATCCGATCAGGAACAAGGTTTCCGGAAACAGGTGCTGGATCGTCCAGAAGAAGTCGACACCCTTCAGAAAACCCAGGAACAGCGGCGGATCACCCAGGGGCGTCAAGGAGCCGCCGGCATTGGAAACGATGAAGATGAAAAAGACGACCAGGTGCACCTTGTGCCTGCGGTTGTCGTTGGCACGGATCATCGGCCGGATCATCAGCATCGACGCGCCGGTGGTACCCATGAAGCTGGCCAGCACCGCACCGATGGCCAGCAGGGCGGTGTTCATGCCGGGGGCTCCGTGCAGGTTGCCCCGGATGTAGATCCCGCCGGCGACGGTGAACAGTGCTGTCAGCAAGATGATGAAGGGCAGGTACTCTGCAATGGCGGCATGCGCCAGGCTCGCGCCAGCGGCGGCCGGCCCGAACGCGATCGCGAACGGCAGCAGGAACGCCAGGGACCAGGCCAGGGCCACCTTGCCAAAGTGGTGATGCCAGAACAGGGGCACCACCAGCGGCATCAACGCGATCGACAACAGCAGCCCCGCAAAGGGCAGGCCCCAGGCCGCGTGGAGCTGGCCGCCATCCAGCTCCGCCGCCAGGGAGGGCACTCCGGCCAATAGCAGGCAGGCCCCCGTCGCGAGCCGCGCAACCGGCCCACGCGCCCGAGTCAGGCCAGTGACGCCGCACCGCATGCTCAGTGCCCCGATCCTGCCGGGCCGTGGGCGGCTGGCGCCATGAGCCGGTCGGTCAGTGCGATTGCCAGCGCCGACAGCAGAAACACCAGATGGATGATGGTCTGCCACATCAGCACCTTCACGTCGTAGTTGGCGGCGTTGATGAAGGTCTTCAGCAGGTGGATGGACGAGATGCCGATGATGGCGGTCGCCAGCTTGACCTTCAGGACCGAGGCATTCACATGGCTCAGCCACTCCGGCTGGTCAGGATGTTCTTCCAGGTTCATGCGGCTGACGAAGGTTTCATAGCCGCCCACGATGACCATGATCAGCAGGTTGGAGATCATCACGACGTCAATCAGGGCCAGCACCACCAGCATGATGATGGTCTCGTTCAGTGCCGTGATCTGCACATCCGACTTGTAGCCGATGCTGGTGACCAGCGCCTGCAGTGCCGCCTGGCTGCCGAACACCGCCTCGAGCAGGTGCACCAGTTCGACCCAGAAATGAAACACGTAGACCGCCTGCGCGGCGACCAATCCGAGATACAGGGGCAACTGCAGCCAGCGGCTGGAGAAGATGAAGGACGGCAACAGGCCCAGGCGAGCGTTGGAATTGGTTTTGGACTCGTTCATGGGGCTGGGGCAGGGAAGAGATGGGGCAATAATTGTAGGGGGCGGTCTGCCGGGCGCATTCCGTCAGTACCTTGTAAGTGCTGCCGCGGACAGTACGGGCGAGTAGTTTTTGTCCAACCAAGTCGAGGAGACAAGTCAATGAGCGCGATTGAGTCTGTTCTGGTCGAGAACCGTGTGTTCCCTCCGAGCGAAGCCACCGTCCTGGCAGCCCGCATTTCCGGAATGCCGGCCTACGAGGCGATGTGCGCCGAAGCCAGCCGGGACTTCGAAGGCTTCTGGGCGGGCCTGGCGCGCAACAATCTGGTCTGGACCAAGCCATTCACCCGGACACTGGACGAGTCCAACGCGCCTTTCTTCCGGTGGTTTGACGACGGCGAACTCAACGCCAGCGCGAACTGCCTGGACAAGCACATGGGCACCCCGGTCGAGAACAAGACCGCGGTGATCTTCGAGTCGGACGACGGCAACGTCACCCGGACCACCTACCGCGAACTGCTGGGCAAGGTCAGCCAGTTCGCCAACGCGCTGAAGGCGGAGGGCATCCGCAAGGGTGACCGGGTGCTGATCTACATGCCGATGACGCTCGAGGGGGTGGTGGCGATGCAGGCCTGCGCCCGGATCGGCGCGACGCACAGCGTGGTTTTCGGCGGCTTCTCCGCCAAGGCCCTGCAGGAGCGCATCATTGACGCCGGGGCCGTCGCCGTGATCACCGCCAACTACCAGATGCGTGGCGGGCGCGAGCTGCCGCTCAAGGCCATCGTCGACGAGGGCCTGGCCATGGGGGGATGCGAGTCGATCCGCACGGTGTTCGTCTACCAGCGCACCCCCACCGCCTGCAACATGGTGGCCGGCCGCGACAAGACCTTCACGGAAGTGCTCGCCGGCAAGTCCAGCGAATGTGCGGCGGAACCGGTGGGCGCGGAGCATCCTCTTTTCGTGCTCTACACGTCCGGATCGACCGGCAAGCCCAAGGGCGTGCAGCACTCGACCGGCGGATACCTGTTGTGGGCCCGGCTCACGATGGACTGGACCTTCGATCTGCAGCCCTCGGACGTCTTCTGGTGCACGGCCGACATTGGCTGGATCACCGGCCATACCTATGTCGCCTACGGCCCGCTCGCGGCCGGCGCCACCCAGATCATCTTCGAAGGCATTCCCACCTACCCGAACGCCGGGCGCTTCTGGCAGATGATCGAGCGCCACCAGTGCACGATCTTCTACACCGCACCGACCGCGATCCGCTCGCTGATCAAGGCCGCCGAGGGCGATCCCAAGGTGCATCCGGATCGCTCCAACCTGAAGACACTGCGCATCCTCGGCTCGGTTGGCGAGCCGATCAACCCGGAAGCCTGGATGTGGTACTACAAGAACGTCGGCGGCGAGCGCTGCCCGATCGTCGACACCTTCTGGCAGACCGAAACCGGCGGCCACATGATCACACCGCTGCCGGGTGCGACGCCGCTGGTACCGGGAAGCTGCACCTTGCCGCTGCCCGGCATCATGGCGGCGATCGTGGACGAGGCGGGGCATGACATCCCGAACGGTACCGGCGGCATCCTGGTGGTCAAGCGCCCCTGGCCGTCGATGATCCGCACGATCTGGAACGATCCCGAGCGATTCAAGAAGTCCTACTTCCCCGAAGAGATGGGCGGCAGGCTCTATCTGGCCGGCGATGGTGCGGTGCGAAGCGCCGACCGCGGCTACTTCCGTATCACCGGGCGCATCGACGACGTGCTGAATGTCTCCGGGCACCGACTCGGCACGATGGAGATCGAATCGGCGCTGGTGTCGCATACCGCGCTGGTGGCAGAGGCTGCCGTGGTGGGGCGCCCGGACGACCTCACCGGCGAGGCGGTCTGTGCCTTCGTGGTGCTGAAGGGCCAGCGTCCGACCGGTGATGCCGCCAAGGCGATGGCCAAGGAACTGCGCGATTGGGTGGCCAAGGAAATCGGCCCGATTGCCAAGCCCAAGGAAATCCGCTTCGCGGAAAACCTGCCGAAGACCCGTTCCGGCAAGATCATGCGCCGCCTGTTGCGCTCGATCGCCAAGGGGGAGACTGTCACGCAGGACACCTCGACGCTGGAGAATCCCGCGATCCTGGACCAGCTCGGCCAGGCCTGGTGACGGCGGGACGACACGTACCATGCAAAAGACCCGCCGAGGCGGGTCTTTTGCATTGCGGGGAAAGTATTCGGAGGGTTACTTCAGGCTGAGCACCCAGGCCGCAAGCTTCTTGGCTTCCGCCTCGCTGACCTGGGTGTTGGCGGGCATCGGGACCACGCCGAACACGCCGGAGCCACCCTTCAGGATCTTGCTGGCCAGCTTGTCGACCGCGTCCTTCTGGCCCGCATACCGCGCGGCGACCTCCTTGTAGCCGGGGCCGACGACCTTCTTGTCGACCGCATGGCAGGTCATGCAGTTCTTGGCAGTCGCCAGCGCCTGATCGGCCGATGCCGGCAGGCTCGCGCCCAGACCGATGACCATGGCCAGGCTGGCAAAGTGGACAGATTTCATCGTGATCCTCATGCTTCGGTTACATTGCTTCAACGGCATTGTAGTGAGGGCGGTTGACCGCCCTGGTGGATAGATGTGTCCGAATGCAGGAGCGCGGCAATGTACTTTCTGGGTCTGGGGCTTGTTCTTCTCGCAATGAAGTATCTGGAATACGGGCCGGTGGCGGCCTGGAGCTGGTGGATCGTGCTGGCGCCCTTTGCGCTGGCAGTGGCCTGGTGGTCCTGGGCAGATTCCAGTGGCTATACCAAGCGCAAGGCGATGGAGCGGGAGAACGCGCGGCGCGACGAGCGCATCGAACGCAACAAGGCCGCTCTCGGCACGAGCGTACGCAAGCGCCGCTGAGCCGGTGGATCCACCGGTGTCTCGTTGGATGGGATTATTTCCCATCTGATGTCGATGGATGGAATCTGGTCGTACAGTTTGTCGAAATCTCTTACACGAATGTCGCATATTCGCGACATGTTTGATGTAAGGTTTTGATCCAAAACGACTTTCTTCTCTGGTTCGTTTATTGCTTAGAGGTGGCGTCCGAGCCCTGCTCTGGCATGTTCGTACCGGTAAGTTCTTGTTTCAACAGGAGAAGAAAGTGAAATCGTCTTTTCAGTTTGTGTTGGCGGTTGGTGCTGCGATGGTCGCAGGCATGGGGTCGGCCCTCGCGGCGCCGGTTCTCAATGTGCCGGAGCCGGGCTCGATGGCCCTGGTCGGTGTTGCGATCGGTGCGCTGGTCTACGTGACGCGCAAGGGCAAGAAGTAATTCTTCCAGTCCTGTCGGTGGCGGGGTTCGATCTGCGGCCCCGCCACCGACACCCACCCGCCCTGACCTTGCCACCTGGCTTGTCAACCCTGATTGCTCCGGTACCCGATCGACGTGCCGGTTGTCGGCAGTTCGGTCCCCATGGCCCATCGTCGATTGCCTTGACGTCTTGTGACTGATCTGACGGCCCGTCCACGTACCCCAACACCCACACCATCATGAGCACATTCACCTTCCGTGTCACCTCTTCCGCCACCAATGTCGCAGGCGACGCCTATGGCCAGCAGCCCGACCTGGGGGCCCCGAGTTTCCTGGATCTGATCGTCAGCAACAGCACGGATCCCGTGGTCGTGAATGGCGTGTATGACGCCTACTGCCTGAACCCGCTCATCGACATCTTCCTGTCGCCGAACAGTTACCCCAATTCCTTTGTGGTTCCTGGCAATGGCACCGAGCCGATCGTGACGATCGACTTCGAAGACCTGACGCGCGCGCAACTGGACGCGGTGAACTGGCTGCTGGCGCAGAACTTCACGTCGGATCCGAAGTACGGCAACCAGTTCAACTTTGGCGAGGTACAGACCGCGATCTGGAAACTCGTAGGCTTCACCGACGCCCAGATCAATGGTGCGGGTCTGCAGTTGTTCCTGAACGACAACAACCGACAGGTCGTGAGCATCGCCGACGTCAATTTCCTGGTCAGCAGTGCGCAGAATGCCGCTGCCAATGGGGCCACCGGTACCCCGGAGAACACTTTTTTCACGGCGATCGTCGACACCGTCCAGGAAGCCCAGCCGCTGATCATCCAGTTGCAGAAGGCAAAGCTGGGCAACTACGTGTGGCTCGACAGCGATGCGGACGGCATCCAGGATGCCAACGAGGCGGGCGTCAACAATGTGGTCGTCGAACTCTATGACGGCAACGGCACGCTGCTGGCGACCACCACCACGGGTGACGACCTCAGCACTGCCGCGGTCGAGTCCGGCTATTACCAGTTCACCGGTCTGGCCGCCGGGAACTACCAGGTCAAGTTCATTGCGCCGAGTTACCAGTTCACGTCCCAGGACGCCAACGGCAACACCCAGGATGCACTGGACAGTGATGCAAACGGCGCCGGTTTCAGCCAGATCGTCACGCTGGCGGCGGGCCAGTCGAACCAGACCATCGACGCGGGCGTGGTGCTGCCTCCGCAAAAAGCCAGCCTGGGCGACTATGTCTGGCTGGACAATAACCAGGATGGTCAGCAGAACGACGGTGCCGCCAGCGGTGTGAA
>JAEUOX010000415.1 GCA_016790475.1 Rhodoferax sp.
GCGCCCATCCCGGCCAGCGCCGGCAGCATCGAGGCCAGCACCACGCCGGCCAGCCCGAGCCCCTCGCGCCAGGCGACCACGCGGCTGCGGTAAGCCTCCGTGCCACCCAGCATCGCGCCCCAGGACTGGTGCGCGACGCTCAGCAGGCTGTAGGCGGCATAGGTGAGGACCAGCACGCCGGCGACCCAGGTCAGCAGCGCGGCCGTGCCCTGCACCGCCGGAAAGAAGAGCAGGCCGAATCCGGCCGCCAGCAGCACCGCCGCGGTGGCCCCGGCCCGCAGCACCGCATCGGCCGAGCGGGCAAACAGCCGGTCGCAGGCGCGCCCGATCACCGGGTCGATGCAGGCGTCCAGCAGGCGGGCCGCCAGCAACACGCCCCCCAGCGCGGCCAGCGGCACGCCGAACTCGCGGGCATAGTGGTTGGGCAGCACCACGTACAGCGGCAGTGCGACGAAGGCCAGCGGCAGGCCCAGCAGCCCGTAGCGCCATCCCTGCGCCAGCGGCAGCACCTGCGGCGGATCGGTGGCGGCAGAGGCCATCAGCGGGTCGCCAGCTGCGAGATCAGTGCCTTGCGCAGCCGCGTGTCGGAGGTCTGGGGCGACAGCCAGATACCGAAGAAGCGACGCGCGAACTCCTCGTCCGCAATCGTCGCCAGCGGGCGGCCATTGAGCAGGAACACCGCGCCCGTGCCGGGCTGGTGCACACCGGTGAGCCGGTCGCCCCGGCGCACATTCGGGAACACCTCCTGCATGCGCTGCTTCCAGGCGGCCAGCCGCTCCTCGTCCACCGGCCCCTGGCGGCGGATCTCGGCGACGGAACGCTGAGCGATCGCGGCACCGGTGAACTCCCGCAGGTAGGTCAGCTCCAGGGCAAACGGGTGTTGCGCAAAATCCGCCACCGAGAACGACGGCCCGACCCACAGGCTGGCGTCATAGACCTGGAAGCCGAGATAGGTGAGGCGCGAGGAACCGCCCAGCTGCGCATCCGGGATCGTGCTCGCCACCTCCTGGGGCAGCGACCGTGCGGTGGCCACGACGGCGGCGCCGGCCAGCAGCAGGCCGAGCGCGAGCCGGCTGGGCGAGCTGGCCCTTGGCGCACCGGGGGGCGGCCCGGCGGTGCTCATCGAGCGGCCTTCGCCAGCGTGTACTGGACCAGATCGATGTTGCCCATGTCGAACGCGGCTTCGCAGTAGGCCAGATAGAACTCCCAGATGTGCAGGAAGCGCTGGTCGAACCCGAGTGTCAGCACCTCCTGGCGCCGCCGCAGGAAGGCCTGGCGCCAGCGCCGCAGCGTTTCCGCATAGTCGGCGCCGAACGCGAACTCGTCCTCCACGGCCAGGCCGGCGGCCTGTGCGGCGCGCCGGAACTCGCTGGGACAGGGCAGGCAGCCGCCCGGGAAGATGTACTGCTGGATGAAATCCGTCGACGCGATGTAGCGTTTGAACAGCCGGTCGTCGATGACGATGCTCTGGATGCAGGCGCGACCGCCCGGCTTCAGCAGGCGCGCGATGCTCTGGAAATACGTCGGCCAATAGGCTTGGCCGACCGCCTCGACCATCTCGATCGAGCAGACCGCGTCGTACGGTCCGTCGTCGATGTCGCGGTAGTCCTGCAGGCGCAGGTCCGCCGTGCGGCCGCTGCCGGTGGCCACGCCCAGGCGCTGCATGCGCTGCTGCGCGAAGGCCAGCTGTTCGGTGCTGAGCGTCACACCGGTCAGCGAGGCGCCGAATTCGGTGGTCACCATCTCGGCCAGCGCACCCCAGCCACAGCCGATCTCCAGCACCCGGTCGCCCGGCTGCACCCGGGCCATGCGGATCGCGCGGCGCACCTTCGCGTTCTGCGCCTGGGCCATCGGCTGCTGCAGGTCGCCGTTGAACCAGGCGGACGAGTAGTTCATCGTCTCGTCCAGCCACAGGGCGTAGAACGGGTTGCCGAGGTCGTAGTGCGCGTGGATGTTCTTCTGGCTGTTGGCCCGGGTGTTGCGGTGCAGCCAGTGCTTGATCCGGTACAGCGCCTGCCCGGCCCAGGTGCCGTAGATGACGTCCTCGATCTCGCGCCGGTTCGCGATGAACAGCTTGAGCAGGTCGGTCAGGTTGGGTGTGGTCCAGTCGCCGGCGATGTAGGTCTCGGCAAAGCCGATGTCGCCGGACTTCAGTGCTGCAGCGCAGACGTTCCAGTTGCGCAACGACAGCGTCGCGCTCAGCCGCTGTGCTGCCGGGCCGGCGGCGGCTTCGCCGAACACCTGCACCGAGCCGTCGGGCAACTGCACCATGAGCTGGCCCTGGCGCAGGCGGCTGAGCAACTGCAGGGCCGTGCGGGCGGCGGCGGGTGCGCGGGCAAGTTCCGGCCGGATCGGGGCGGTGGTCGTGTTCATGGCGGTGGGCGGGGCTGGAAGGGTGGATCGGGGGGTCAGCGGGTCAGGAAGTGTTCCGGCAGGGCCGGCTTGCGGAAGAAGTGCACCCGCTTGAGCCACAGACGGGCGGCCTGCAGGTGGATGTGCAGCACGACGCCGAGCGTCATCGCCGGATAGCGCCACAGCGCCTTGCGGATCGACGCCGGGCTGACGGGCTCCAGCGTGCCACTCACGCTGGTCTGCAGCACCGGGCCCAGCGCATCGTCGTAGTCGACGCGGGCGACCGTGCGCTCCACGCCCCGTTGCCAGGCGCGCAGGAAGCGGAATCGGTACTGCCCCTCCACATTCAGGAACGGCGACACATGGAACACCTTGCGGGCGCTGAGCTCGGCCCCGAAGCGCGGGTTGTCCAGCAAGTAGCAGTGGCGCTCGCCGAAGGTGTTGTTCACCTCGGCAACGATCGCCCGCAGGGCGCCGCCCTCGTCGTCCGCAGCGCGGTGGCAATACCAGAAGCTCACCGGCTTGAATGTGAACCCGAACACGCGCGGATAACAGTGCAGCCACACTTCACCGGTGGCGTCGGTGATGCCCTCGCGCTGCAGGAGCTCGTCCAGCCAGGCCAGCGCACCGCCTGCCTCGGGGCCGCGCCCGTCGCCGTGGTCCCGGTCATGGAAGCTCAGTGCGGCGGCACGGTTGCAGGCCAGCGGGCTGCGCGCGGCCGGCGACTGCGCCTGCTGCATCGCGCGCATCGGCAGCAGCAGGAAGTAGGTCGGGTAGCGGAAGTCGTTGCGCGCGGGCCGCAGCCGCGCATGGCGCACGCTGCCGAAACCGATCAGCGGCACCGCGCCGGCGCTCACTGGACCCCCTTCGCCCTGCGGGCTGCGGTACGGGGCACCTTGGGGCGGCCCGGCGGTGCTCTCATGCCATCGCCTCCGCCAGCGGTTCCATCTGCCGGCTGCGCAGCAGCTCCGTTGCGGCGGCCATGCCGGCGCGCACGCCGTCCTCATGGAAGCCGTAGCCCATCCAGGCGCCGCTGTAATAGATGCCGCCCACGCCCTGCAGTGCCGGCATGGCCTGTTGCGCCCGGATCGCGGCCAGGTCGAACACCGGGTGGGCGTAGTCATAACTGCCCAGCACGCATGCCTCCCGAATCGGGCGCAGCGGGTTCAGCGACACCACCACCGGCTGCTCCCAGGGCACCGGCTGCAGCAGGTTGATCAGGTAGTGCAGGCAGACCTGGCTGCGCTCCTCGTCGAGTGCCGCGTCCGGCGGGCTGCTCTCGTAGTTCCAGGCGGCCCAGGCGGCACGCCGGGTCGGCAGCATCGTCGTGTCGGTATGCAGCACCGCGCGGTTGCGGTGGTAGCGGATGGCGCCCAGGGTGGCCTGTTCGGCCGGCGTCGGCTCGGCCAGCAGGGCCAGCGCCTGGTCGGAGTGGGTCGCGATCACGACCCGGTCGAAGCGGGCGGAGCCGGCCTCGGTGCTCACCCGCACGCCGCCGCCCTGCGCCTGGGGGATGCGCCGCACCGATCGCACCGGTGTGCGCAGGTGGCGGTCGTCGATGCCCGCCAGGATCTTCTCGACATACTGCCGGGCGCCGCCGCGCACGGTCCACCACTGCGGGCGGTCGGCGATCTGCAGCAGGCCGTGGTTGTGGCAGAAGCGGATCATGGTCGCCACCGGGAACTGCAGCATCTGGGCCGTCGGGCAGCTCCAGATGCAGGCCATCATCGGCAGGAAGTACCAGTCGCGGAACGCATCGCCGAAGCGGTTCTCGCGCAGGAAGGCGCCCAGCGGCTGCTGCAGGGCGGCCTCGGTGCCGGCCTGCGCGATGCGCGTGGTCAGGCGGTTGAAGCGCAGCAGGTCGCGCAGCATGCCGAGGAACTGCGGGCGCAGCAGGTTGCTGCGCTGCGCGAACACCGTGCCCAGGTTCGAGCCGCTCCACTCCAACGTGCGGCCCGGCCGCGCCGCACGCGCCTGCACCGAGAACGACATGTCGGAGCGCGTTGTCTGCACACCGAGTTCCTGGAACAGCGCGATCAGCGTCGGGTAGGTACGCTCGTTGAAGACCAGGAAGCCGGTGTCCACGCCGTGCGTCACGGGGCCTTGCGCCGTCGGCAGGCGGACGTCCACCGTGTGGGTATGGCCGCCAAAGTAGTCCCCGGCCTCGAACAGCGTGACCTGCGCATGCGGCGCCACCCGGTAGGCCGCCGCCAGGCCGGAGATGCCGGAGCCGATGACTGCGACCTTCATTTCGCCGCCCGCCCGGGTTGCGCCGGCGTCCCGTCGTCAAGGGCGCGCGGCAGGGCCGGCCGGTGCACGGCGGCGGACGGTGAAGGTAGGGCGTGGGCAGTCATGACGTGGCATTGTAGACAGACTGGTAATTTCGTGACTGATCAGTTTTCCAGGGTCTTTGCAGGGATTGCGATCCCGGTGCCGGCCGGGGGGAACGGCCGCCCGCACTAGAATCGCGCCCTGTGCCACGGTCCGGCGAGACCGTTCCTCGAAAGCACACCATGCTGTATCCTGAACTATTCAAGCAACTGGAGTCCGTCCGCTGGGACATGGCCCGGGACATCCCCTGGGACAGCTTCGATGCCTCGAAACTCTCCGATGAGCAGGCACAGACCATCAAGCTCAATGCGATCACCGAGTGGGCAGCCCTGCCGGCGACCGAAATGTTCCTGCGCGACAACCGGCACGACAGCGATTTCTCGGCATTCATGTCGATCTGGTTCTTCGAGGAGCAGAAGCACTCGCTCGTGCTGATGGAGTATCTGCGCCGTTTCCGGCCCGACCTGCAGCCCAGCGAGGAAGAACTGCACGAGGTCCGTTTCGAGTTCGACCCGGCCCCGGCGCTGGAGACGCTGATGCTGCATTTCTGCGGCGAGATCCGGCTCAACCACTGGTACCGGCGCGCCAGCCAGTGGCATACCGAACCGGTGATCAAGGCCATCTACACCCGGCTGAGCCAGGATGAGGCCCGCCATGGCGGGGCCTACCTGAAGTACATGAAGCAGGCCATCGGCCGCTTCGGCCTCGAAGCCAAGAGCGCCTTCGCGAAGGTCGGCGTGCTGATGGCCAGCGCGCGGCGCACCGCGCAGGCCCTGCACCCGACGAATCTGCATGTCAACAAGGCGCTGTTCCCGCGCGACACGATCCAGAGCCGCATGCCCGATCCGGCCTGGCTGGAGCACTGGCTGGATCAGCAGATCAAGTTCGACGCCGCCTGGGAAACCAAGGTGGTGGACCGCATCCTGCACAACCTGAGCCTGCTGCTGGAGCGCAGCTTCGGGACGGTGCAGGAACTCAACAAGTACCGCAAGGAACTCGCGCGCGAACTCGCCGGCGCAGTTGCGGAGCCGGCCTCACCACGCGCGGCTTGACGCCGGGCCGCTGGTCAGCGCCAGCAGGCGCGACAGGTTGATCTTCACCTTGCACTCGTGGGGCGGCACGCCCGCGATGATCCTGAATTCGCGCAGGCTGGTGTCGCGCACGACATGCTCGCCGGTCGCGAAGCCGTCCCGGTTGACCAGCACCGCAACCCGCGGCGTGCTGGTGTTGGCGCCCCGGCGGACCACGACGCCGGTCTCGTTGTTGGCCATCCGCACCAGCGTGCCGGGCGAGTAGACCCCCACGGCCTTGATCAGCGCGGCGCCAGCCGCATCGATCTGGCGATGCTCGTCGAAATAGCAGGCCTGCATCGCGGCGGTGGCGGCGTCCGGCCGGCGCGAGGCGCGGGGCGCCAGGCGCGCCGTGAAGATGTCCGCGCGCTGGATCAGGCGCGCGATGCGCTGGCCCGGCGAGCGCGAGGCGAGGTTGCCAGCGTCGGTCCGGTGGTGGTCGCGCACCGCCTCCAGCCAGTCCGGGTCGTGCTGGCCCATCTTCTTGAGCAGATCCACCGAGCGCTGGGCGTGCTGCGCGATGTAGTCGCGCTGCTCG
Source organism: Rhodoferax sp. (assembly GCA_016790475.1). Taxonomy (GTDB): domain Bacteria; phylum Pseudomonadota; class Gammaproteobacteria; order Burkholderiales; family Burkholderiaceae_C; genus CAISIP01. The sequence continues at coordinate 6,292 of JAEUOX010000415.1, forward strand.
GCCGAGGGCGGCTCGCGCTGGCTGGCCAGGCGGTCCTGCAGGCTGGTCATGCCGATGTTCATCGTCAGTGCGGCCTTGCACAGTGTGTCCTGCATGCGATCCGGCCATTGCAGCACCTCGCGGGCCGCCAGGCCGCAGACCACGCTGACCAGCATCGCATGCGTCGCGCTGTACAGATCGACCTCGCTGTAGGCCAGGTGGAACAGCGCGAACAGCGCGCCGTCCGGGTTGCGCCGCGACAGCCGGTCGAGCTGCTGCTGCAGCCGCTCCAGGTCGTCCGGGAAGTTCTGCGTGTTCAGGTCGCGCAGCAGCCGGGTACCCTGCACCTGCAGGTCCAGCCAGGTATGGGCGTCCTCGGAAGTGCCCGACGGGTTGGTGGTCAGGTCCCGCGTGGTCAGCCGCGCCTGCGCGATCTTGCCCAGCGGCCGGTCGTCGGCCACGAGCTCCATCAGCTTGCTGACGAAGGCCTTCTGGTGCTTCTCGGATTCCGACACATCGACATAGAAGGCCGGGCCGCGCCCGCGCATCGCCTCCAGGTCGGCGCGCGAGCCGATCACATAGCCCTTGCGGGCCAGCAGGATGCCGGCCTCGTCGCGCAGCGAGAACGGCAACGGCTGGCCGATCACGATCGATTCGTTGGTGACCTGGACGAGGTTCATGGGTGGCGGAAATTATGCCCACGGACACAGGGCATCGGCAACTTGCAGCTTATGCCGCATCCGGTGTGGGTGTTCCGCCGGCAAGCGGTGCAAACACCCGGCTGTTCCGGGCTTTGCCCCCGATGCTCAGGCGGTCGGGGGCTCGCCGAACACCGCCCGCCACAGCGCCAGCACCGCCGCCCGCGGGCCGGGCAACTCGTCCTGCCCCACCTGGGTCGGGGCCTCGTTGAGACGGGCGTGGTGCTGCACGCGCCGCAGCTCGCGGTAGGCATGCGCCGCCTGCTCGCCGATGTCGCCGGGCAGCAGGCCGACCGCCTGCGCATGCTGCAGCAGCGCGATGTTGCCCAGGTTGGCGACCAGGCCCTCCTGGGCGGCAGAGCAGGACAGCACCAGGTACTGCACGACGAACTCGACATCCACCATGCCGCCCGGGCTGTGCTTGACATCGAACATGTCCGGCTGCACGCGGTGGGCTGCGCGGACCTTCTCGCGCATGCCGATGATCTCGCCGCGCAGCGCGGCTGCATCGCGCGGAGCGGTCACGACCGCGCGGCGGACCTGGTCGAAGCGGCGCGCCATGCCCGGCGGCCCCTGCACGAAGCGCGCGCGCGTCATGGCCTGGTGCTCCCAGGTCCAGGCGGTGTTGCTGCCGCGCTGCTGCTGGTAGTTGGCATAGGCGTCGAAGGTACTGACCAGCAGCCCGGAGTTGCCGTTGGGCCGCAGCGCGGTGTCGATCTCGTAGAGGTCCCCTTCGCCGGTCTTGACGGTGAGCCAGTTGATCAGCTTGCGCACCAGCGCCGAGTACACCTCGTAGGCGCGCTCGTCCGGATCGTCGAATACGAAGACGATGTCCAGATCGCTGCCGTAGCCGAGCTCCTTGCCGCCCAGCTTGCCGTAGGCGACGATGCCGAACAGCGGATCCTCCCGGTGCCGATTGCGCGTGCGGCTCCAGCACCAGCGGGTGGTCGTGCGCAGGATCGACTGCGCCAGCGCGCTGAGGTCGTCGGCCACCTGCTCGACCGTCAGCCGGCCTTCCACATCGCGCGCCAGCGTGCGGAACACCTCCGCATGGTGGGCGCGGCGCAGCAGGTTCAGCAGCGACTCGTCGTCGTCCTCGCCGGTGTCGGCCAGCGCGGCGCGCCGGTGCTCCAGCTCCTGCTCGAACTCCTCGGCATCGAAGCGCTCGCCCAGCATCGTGTCGTTGGCCAGCTCGTCGATGACGCCCGGATGCATCAGCAGGTAGCGCGCCGGCCAGCGCGCATTGCCCAGCAGCCGCAGCAGCCGCTGATGCACGTTGGGGCGCTCCAGCAGCAGCGCCAGATAACTCTCGCGGCGCAGCAGCGGCTCGATCCAGTCTGCCAGCCGCACGCCGGCCTCCTCGCTGACCTGGCCCTCGCGGATCCAGGCCGTGGTGCGCGCCAGCAGCCGCACCAGTCGCTGCCGGGATTCGTCGCGCAGCGCCAGGAAGCGGGGGTGCTCGCGCCAGACCGCCACGCGCTCGCGCAGCGCCAGCGGCAGGCCGGCCAGGAACTCGGCAAAGTCCGCCGGCACCACCGCGCCGCTCCCCGCGCCGTTGCAGGTCTTGCACTCCGGCTTGCCGCCGCCCAGCAGCGCGTCGAACTCCTGGGCCACCATCTCCCGGTGGCGGTCCAGCTCGGCCAGGAAGGGCTGGGTATGCGTGTGCTCCATGGTCTGCGCAAGCCAGGCCAGGTCGTCGTCGCGGGTCGGCAGCACATGGGTCTGCTGGTCATCCAGGTACTGGATGCGGTGCTCCAGCCGGCGCAGGAAGCCGTAGGCGGCCGCCAGCGCATCGGCCGTCGCGAGCGACATCAGCCCGGCCCGTGCCAGCCGGCCCAGGGCGTCCAGCGTGCCGCGGGTGCGCAGCTCCGGGTACTGGCCGCCCCGCACGACCTGCAGCAACTGCACGATGAATTCGATCTCGCGGATGCCGCCGCGCGACAGCTTGACGTCGTTGGTGCGCTCCGGGTGGCCGGCGCTGCGTCGGGCCGCATGCTCGCGGATCTGGCGGTGCAGCACCCGCAGGGCGTCGAAGACGTTGTAGTCCAGGTAGCGCCGGAACACGAAGGACAGCACGACCGAGCGCAGCTGCCCGACCGAGCCGCTGGCCACGCCGTCCCGCGGGGCCACGACCCGGCTCTTGAGCCAGGCAAAGCGTTCCCATTCGCGGCCCTGCACGTGGAAGTACTCTTCCAGCGCGCCCAGCGAGATCGCCGCCGGGCCGGAGTTGCCGTTGGGCCGCAGCGCCAGGTCGACCCGGAACACGAAGCCATGCTCGGTGGTGTCGCCGATCAGGCCGTAGATGCTGCGCACCGCCTTGCTGAAGTATTCCTGGTTGGAGATCCGGCTGCGGCCCTCGGCATTGCCGTCGGTCTCACCGTCCTGGTCGTACACATAGATCAGGTCGATGTCGCTGGAGACATTGAGCTCGCGCGCGCCGAGCTTGCCCATGCCCATGATCCACAGGCGGGCGCGTTCGCCGGCCTCCGAGCGCGGCACGCCATGCAGAGCGTCGAGCTCCGCCAGCGCATGCGTGCAGGCGGCATCCAGCGCGAACTCCGCCAGTGCCGTCATCGCGCCGGTGACCTGCGGCATCGAGGCTTCGCCGGCGCAGTCCAGGCACAGCAGCCGCTCCAGCACCAGCTGGCGGGTGATGCGCAGCGCGGCAGCCAGCGGGGTGCCGCCGGCCTGCAACGCGGCGCAGACCGACGCGATCGCCTCCCGGTCCGGCAGGCCTGCCGGCAGCAGGGTCATTTCCGCCGGGTATCGGCGTCGGATCCGCTGGGCAAACCGGGGGTAAGACAGCCGCTCCCCCAGGGACGCGGGTGCTTCACCGTTGGGGGTCATAATTCTTGAAGGATTCCCGGATGCGCCATGCACGAACTGTTGCCAGCTCCATCGCTGCTATTGAAGGCCGGTGCCTTCGTGGCGCGCTGGGCGCTGCGCCTGATGCTGACGGCATGGTTCCTGTTTGCTGCGGTGTGGGGCGCTCTGCATCTGCTCATTGTGCCGCGAATCGGCGAGCTTCGCCCGCAGCTGGAGGCCGCCGCCACACGTGCGCTGGGGATGAATGTGCGCATCGAGGGCATCTCCGCCTACTCCACCGGCATGCTGCCGGCCTTCGAGCTGCTCAGCGTGCGCCTGTTCGATCCGCAGGGGCGCGAGGCGCTGCGCCTGCCGCGCGTGTTGCTGTCGCTGTCGCCGCGCTCGGTGCTGGCGATGAAGTTCGACCAGCTCTATGTGGACCGTCCGACACTCAACGTGCGCCGTGCCGCCGACGGCAAGTGGTCGATCGCCGGGCTCGATCCGGCATGGGGCGCGCAGGCCGATGACCGGGTGCTGGACCGCCTGTTCTCGCAGCCGGAGTTCGTGATCCGCCACGGCGCGGTGGTCTGGACCGACGAGCTGCGCGGCGAAGCCCCGCTCGCGCTGCGCGACCTGGACCTGGTGCTGCGCAACCAGGGGCGTCGGCATGAGCTGCGGCTGGACGCGACCCCGCCGCCGGAATGGGGTGACCGCTTCGGTCTGGTGGCCCGGATGGAGCAGCCCTTCCTGTCGATGGACAACGGCCGCTGGCGTGAATGGTCCGGCCAGGTCTTTGCCAACTTCAGCCGGGTCGACGTGTCGCGCCTGCAGCGCCATGCGGATCTGGGAATCGACCTGACCCGGGGGCGGGGTGCGGTGCGCGCCTGGGTCGACGTGCGCCGCGCTGCGGTCACCGGCGTGACCGCCGACCTGGCCCTGGCCGATGTGGAGACCCGCCTCGGTCCGGCGTTGCAGCCGCTGCAGATGGCGGCACTGTCCGGCAGGCTCACCGGCCGGATCGCGGGCGACACGGTCGAATTCGGCACCCAGGGCCTGGCCTTCGACACCGCCGAGGGGCAGCGCTGGCCCGGTGGCAATGTGCAGCTGGTCCACACCGCCGGCAACGCCAGCCGGCCGGCCCACGGGGAGCTGACGGCGGACCGGCTGGATCTTGCGGCGCTGGGCCAGATCGCGAGTCGACTGCCGCTCGGGCCGGCGGTGCATGCGGCGCTGCAGCGGCATGCGCCCAGCGGCCTGGTCCAGACGCTGAAGGCGCGCTGGACCGGCCCGCCGGAGGCGATCCAGAAGTACAACGTCCAGGGGCGCGTCGAACAGCTTGCCGTGCAGGCGCTGCCGAAGGAGTCCGCGCAGGCTGCAGCAGGTCACGCGGTGGGGACGCCGGGCCTGCGCGGCGCGACCGTCGACTTCGATCTGAATGAATCCTCCGGCAAGGCCACCGTGCTGGTCCAGGAGGGTGCCGTCGATCTGCCCGGCGTGTTCGAGGAGCCGGTGGTACCGATCACCCGGCTGAGTGCCGACCTGGCCTGGCAGCGCAACGGCGAGAAGCTGGCCGTCCAGGTGCCGCAGATGCGCTTCGCCAATGCGGACGCCGAGGGCGAGCTCCAGCTCAAGTGGCATACCAGCGACCCGGAGCGCTCCGGCGCGCGCTCCCGCTATCCTGGTGTGCTGGACATGCAGGGCAAGCTGTCACGCGGCACCGGGACGCGGGTCTACCGCTACCTGCCGCTGGTGCTGCACAAGAACGTGCGCGACTACGTGCGCGATGCGGTGCAGGGTGGCAGCTCCCCGAGCGTCGTGTTCAAGGTCCGCGGCGACCTGTCGGACATGCCCTTCGTGAATCCGAAGCAGGGCGAATTCTCGATCGTCGCCAGCATCCGCGACGGGGTGCTGGCCTATGTGCCGCGCAGCCACCAGAGCGCCGACGCGCTGCCCTGGCCGGTGCTGACCCAGCTGTCGGGGGACCTGATCTTCGAGCGCCAGTCGCTGCAGGTCCGTGGCGCCCGGGGTGCCTTGCAGGCGCAACCCGCGGTGCAGATCCCGCGGGCGGAGATGAGCATCGCCGATCTGATGAAGCCCGCCACCGTGGTTGCCAGCGGCGAGGTGCGCGGGCCGGCGGCCGACCTGCTGGCCGTGGTCAACGGCTCGCCGCTCGGCAGCCTGACCGGCGATGCACTTGCCCGTGCCAGCGCCAACGGCAGCGTGGAAGGCCGCTTGCGGCTCAGCGTGCCGCTGGACGGCCCGGACAAGTCCACCGTACAGGGCAGTCTGGTGCTGGGTGGCAATGACATCGAGATCGGGCCGGACATCCCGCGGCTGACCCGCGCCCGTGGCACGGTGGCGTTCTCCGAGACCGGATTCACGCTCAACGCGGTGCAGGGCCGGCTGTTCGGTGGCGATGTCCGGCTCGATGGCGGCTCCCTGCCGGTGGCACCGGTCGCCCCGGCCGTGGCGCGCAGCCTGCCCACGCTGGCGGTGCGCGTGCAGGGAACCGCCTCGGCCGAGGGGCTGCGCCAGGCCCGCGAGCTCGGGCTGGTGACCCGCGTGGCCCAGCGGGCCAGCGGGTCGGCGGCCTATGTGGCCCACCTGACGGTGCGGGCCTCGGTGCCGGAGATCACGGTGTCCAGCAATCTGGTCGGCCTGGCGCTGGACCTCCCGGCGCCGCTGGGCAAGGCGGCCGACGCGCCGCTGCCGCTGCGCGTCGAGTCGGCGCTGGTGCGCGAGTCGCTGCAGCCCGGAGCCAACGGCCGCGTGCGGCTGCAGGACCAGCTCGTGCTCGACCTCGGGCGCGCCGGCTCGGTGACCTATGTGCGGGACATCTCCGGCGCCGAGCCGCGCGTGCTGCGCGGCGCGATTGCGCTCGGGCTGGGCGCGGACGAGAGCGCCCCGCTGCCCCCGGAAGGCGTGCTGGCCAACATCCAGCTGGGCAGTGCCGACACCGATGTCTGGGCCCGGCTGCTCACCGAGATCACCGGCAGCAGCCTGGAGGCACTCGACCCCGGCGTCCCGGCTGCCGGCCCGGCGGCACCGGCCCGCGGCTACCTGCCGACGGTGGTGGCGCTGCGTGCCGGTGAGCTGACACTCGGTGGCCGGCGGCTGCACAAGGTGGTGCTGGGCGGGGCCCGGGACGGGCTGCTGTGGCGCGCCAACCTGGATGCCGAGGAGCTCAATGGTTATGTCGAGTACCGCCAGCCCTCCGGCAGCGGTGCGGGCCGGGTCTATGGCCGTCTGGCGCGCCTGACGTTGGCGCCCTCGTCCACCCGCGACGTCGAGGCGCTGCTGGACGCGCAGCCGAGCAGCATCCCGGCACTGGATGTCGTCGTCGACGAGCTGGAGCTGCGCGGGCGCAAGCTCGGCCGGGTCGAGATCGAGGCGGTCAACCGCGCAGTGTCCGCGCGCGACGGCCTGGCCCGCGAATGGCGGCTCAACCGCTTCGACGTCACGCTGCCCGAGGCGGTGCTGCGCGCGTCCGGCAACTGGGCTGCGATCAATGCGCAGGGTGCCGGCGGGCCGACCGGCAGCGCCGGTGCGGAGGCCCGGCGCACCGTCATGAACTTCCGGCTGGAGATCGCCAACTCCGGAGACCTGCTTGCACGCTTCGGCATGAAGGACGTCATCCGCCGGGGCAAGGGCGTCATGGAAGGCCAGGTGGCCTGGGCCGGCTCGCCGCTGACGCTGGATTACCCCACGCTGGGCGGTGCCTTCAACGTCAACTTCGAGGGCGGGCAGTTCCTGAAGGCGGATCCGGGACTGGCCAAGCTGCTGGGCGTGCTGAGCCTGCAGTCGCTGCCGCGGCGGCTGGCGCTGGATTTCCGCGACGTGTTCACCGAGGGCTTCGCCTTCGACTTCGTGCGCGGCGACGTGCGCATCGAGCGCGGCATCGCACAGTCCAACAACCTGCAGATGAAGGGCGTCAATGCGGCGGTGCTGATGGACGGGCGGGCCGATCTGTTGCAGGAGACGCAGGACCTGCGCGTCGTCGTCGTGCCGGAGATCAATGCCGGCACCGCGTCGCTGATCGCCACCGCGATCAATCCGGCGATCGGGCTGGGCTCCTTCCTGGCGCAGATCTTCCTGCGCCGCCCGCTGATGGAGGCCGCCACGCAGGAGTTCCATGTCGACGGCACCTGGGTGGACCCGCGCGTCAGCAAGGTGTCCCGCCGCACCGGCGTGGCGACACCCGTGCCGGAGGCGCCGGCGGCGGCCAACGATGGCAAGCCCGTTGAAAACCGCTGAGGCCCTGCCCCTGCCGCTCGCGCCGGAGCTGCCGCCTGCCGCTGCGGCGGCGGAGCCGGCCCAGGTCGGATCCGCACGCACCTTCTCGGCCACGCGCCGCTGGATGCTCTGGTCGCTGCTGGTGGTGCTGATCGTCGCACTGCTGGCCATGCTGATGTGGCTGGCGGGCCGCTACGAAAGCAGCCAGGTCCAGGGCGTGCTGGAGCGGGATGCCGCCGAGGCGGTCAGCGACATCCGCACCGGGCTGCTGCGCAACGTGCAGTCGCTGGAGGCGCTGCAGACCCGCAACCTGGGCCAGCCCCAGCGCTGGGAGACGGAAGCCCGGGAACTGCTGCATGCGCAGCGGGAACTGCTGCGCATCGAGCGGCGCGATTCCGCCATCGCACCGCTGCAGCATGCAGACACGCCGCATCGGCCGCCGCTGTTCGACCGGCTGGGGCGCTCGAACGCGCAGGCGGACGTGGCGCTGGCCTGCACCAATGCCCGCCGGGCCAGCGGCCCCGCCTACGCGCCGAGCTACTTCGTGCCCCAGACCGACGGCCTGGGCCTGCAGGTCATGGAGCTGTGCATTCCGCAGATGCAGGCGGGTGCGGTGACCGGCTACCTGGTCGCCACCTACGCGCTCGGCGATGTATTGACCGAGATGGTCGGGCGCCAGCTCTCGCACAGCCGCGATGTCGCTTTCACCGACCCGGACGGCACCCGGCTGGCCTACCACGGCCATGCGCGGCGCGGCGCGCGCTCGTTCTCCGCCAGCCACCTGCTGGACCTGCCGGGCGAGACGCTGGTGCTGCGCATGGACAGCTGGCGCGGCGGCCCGGACCTGTTCCCGAACTTCCTGAGCGCGATGGTCGCGGCCATGACGCTGGCACTGGGCTGCGTGCTGGTGCTGCTGGCGCGTGACACCCGCCGACGGCTGCGCGCCGAGCGCGGGCTGGCGGAGGCGCTGGCCTTCCGCAAGGCCATGGAGGACTCGCTGGTCACCGGCCTGCGTGCGCGCGACCTGCAGGGCCACACCACCTATGTGAACCCGGCCTTCTGCCAGATGGTCGGCTTCCCGTCGGAGGACCTGCTGCGGTCCGACCGGCTGCAGCCACCCTACTGGCCGCCGGAGCAGGCGGACGAATACCGGATGCGCCAGGCCGGGCGCCTGTCGGGCATCCCGCCGCCGCGCGAGGGCTTCGAGACGGTATTCATGCACCGGGACGGCACCCGCTTTCCGGTCATGGTGTTCGAGGCGCCGCTGATCGACGCGCAGGGTCGCCAGACCGGCTGGATGAGTGCCTTCGTCGATCTGCGCGAGCAGCGCCGTGTCGAGGAGCTGTCGCGCTCGTCCCAGGAGCGCCTGCAGGCCACGGCCCGGCTGGCGCTCGTCGGCGAGATGGCCTCGCTGCTGAGCCACGAGCTGAACCAGCCGCTGGCAGCGATCGCCAGTTATGCCAACGGGTCGATCAACATGCTCCAGCAGGGCGCGGCCGCCGGGCCGCAGGGCCTGATCACGCAGGCGCTGCAGCACATTGCGGAGCAGTCGCAGCGTGCCGGGCGGGTGATCAAGAGCGTGCACGACTTCGTGCGGCGCCGCGAACAGGCGCGCGACACCACCTCGCCGGATGCCCTGATCGATGCGGTGATGCCGCTGGTCAGCCTGCAGGCCCGCAAGCTGTCGGTGCGCATCCGCATTGCGCTGGAGCCCGGCCTGCCGATGGTCCATTGCGACCGCACGATGGTGGAGCAGGTGCTGCTGAACCTGGCCCGCAACGCGATGCAGGCCATGGACAGCGCGCAGACCGGCCCGCGGGACCTGGAGCTCCAGGTGCGCCGGGTGGATGCGCCGGTGCCGGCCGGTGCCACCGGCGTCTGGGTGGAGTTCTCGGTCAGCGATACCGGCAGCGGCATCCCCGACGCGGTGGCGGAACGGCTGTTCACGCCGTTCTTCACCACCAAGGCCGAGGGCATGGGCCTGGGGCTGAGCCTGTGCCGCACCGTCGTCGAGCAGCACGGCGGGCAGCTGTCATTCGGCGCGCGACCGGGCGGGGGCACCGTGTTCCGGTTCACGCTGCCCGGCGGGCCGGTGGCTTAGGATTGCGCCATGCAGCCCAGCCTCGATGCCCTGGTGTACATCGTCGATGACGACGCCAGCGTGCGCGACGGCCTGGCCTGGCTGCTGCGCTCGCGCCATCTGCCCAGCCGGGCCTTCGACAGCGCCGAGGCCTTCGACGCGATGCTGCAGGCCGGCTTCACGCCGACCCAGCCCTGCTGCCTGCTGCTGGACGTGCGCATGCCCGGAATGAGCGGGCTGGCCCTGTTCGAGCGGCTGGTGGAGCGGGGCCTGCCGCCGGTGGTGCCGGTGATCTTCCTGACCGGCCATGCCGACCTGCCGACGGCGGTGGCGACCGTGAAGCGCGGCGCGTTCGATTTCTGCGAGAAACCGGTGTCGGACAACGCGCTGGTCGACCGGGTCGAGCAGGCCATTGCCTCCTCGGCCGCGCAGCTCGAGCAGCTCCGGCGTACGACCGAGGTGCGCCGCCGGCTGGCCGAACTGACCGAGCGGGAACGTGCCGTGATGCGGCTGGTCGTCGAGGGGCTGCCCAACAAGCTGGTCGCCGACCGGCTGGACATCAGCGTGCGCACGGTCGAGGTCCACCGGGCGCGCGTCTTCGACAAGATGGACGTGAAGTCGGCCGTCGAGCTGGCCACGCTGCTGCAGCAGCTGTGAGTCAGCGGGGCGGGTCGCGCGGCCGCCTGTCGTCCGCGTCCGGCAGTTCGCCCTTGCGCCGGCCCGAGAACATCGTCCACCAGACGATGAAGACCAGCAGCAGCAGGGCGCCCAGGGCTTCGAGCAAAATCAGAACCATGAATCGACTCCTGGGGCGTGGCGCCCGAACTCTGGCCGGGCTCGCGATTGTAGGGATGGTGTCGAGCTGTGCCGTCGGGCCGGCGCCGACAACCCCACCGGAGCCAACGGTGCCGGCACCGGCCGCGCCGGCGCCATCGCCCGCGCCCGGCAGCGCCGCAGCGCCGGTCCCCGACGAGGGCGGCCCCCTGCCGCCGGTGATCCAGCAGGCCAAGAGCCGCTGGGTGCCGGTACGCTGGAGCGAACTGCCGGGCTGGAACGAGGACGCGCTGCACGAAGCCTGGAGTGCCTGGATCCGCTCCTGCGAGCGCCCCGGGGCGGCCTTCGCCGCGTTGTGCCCGGAGATCCGGCTGCTGAGCCTGGCCTCGGCCGACGAGCAGCGCCGCTGGATGCTGCGCCGGCTGCAGCCCTACCGGGTCGAGCCGATCGGCACGCCGACCGAGGGCCTGCTGACCGGCTATTTCGAGCCCGCGCTGGTCGCCTCCCGCACCCGCCGGGCGGAATTCCAGGTGCCGCTCTACCGCGTTCCGCCGGGTCTGGCCGCGCGCAAGCCCTGGTACACGCGCCAGGAGATGGAGACACTCCCGGAGGCCCGCGCGGCCTTGCGCGGCCAGGAAATCGCCTGGCTGGCAGACCCGATCGACGCGCTGATGCTGCAGATCCAGGGCTCGGGCCGCCTGCGCCTGGTCGATGCGGCCGGCGGCTCGCAGATGGTGCGCCTGGCCTATGCGGCCACGAACGACCAGCCCTATGTGCCGATCGGCCGCTGGCTGCTCGAGCAGGGCCTGGTCCGGGACGCCTCCTGGCCGGGCATCAAGGCCTGGATCGCGCAGAACCCGCAGCGCCTGCAGGAGCTGATCTGGCGCAATCCGCGCATGGTGTTCTTCCGCGAGGAGCCGCTGGGGGACCTGGAGGCGGCGGCCGGCCCGCGCGGGGCCCAGGGCGTCGCGCTGACGCCAGGCCGCTCGATCGCGGTGGACCGCGACAGCATTCCGTATGGGACACCGGTCTGGCTGGCGTCCAGCGGTCCGGTCGTGCAATTGCAGCGGCTGGTGCTGGCCCAGGACACCGGCACAGCGATCCTGGGCGCGGTGCGCGCCGACTATTTCGTCGGCTGGGGCCCGCAGGCCGGCGAGGTGGCCGGGCGGCTCAAGCAGCCGCTGCAGCTGTGGGTGCTGTGGCCGGTGTGACCGGGTCGCCGCGCCGGTGAGCCGGGCGCTCAGCGCGCAGCGTCCGGCACCAGGTGCCGCAGCGGCAGCGGCGTGCCGGCCTTGACCTCGCCCAGCGAGAAGCTGGTGTGCAGATCCTTCACGTTGGGCAGGTTGATCAGGTTGCCCAGCGCAAAGCGCGAGAAGTGCTCCAGATCCTGCGCGACGACCTGCAGCTCGAAGGTGCCGGTGCCGCTGATGTAGTGGCAGGACACCACCTCCGGCAGCTGGCGGATCGCCTCCTCCAGCGCCCGCGTGCCGTCGCCATTGTTGCGCTCCGCGTCCAGCCGCACGAAGGCCAGCACGCCCAGGCCGATCTTGCGGCGGTTGATCTCGGCCCGGTAGCCGGTGATGAAGCCGCCGTCCTCCAGCGCCCGCACACGCCGCCAGCAGGGGGCCGCGCTCAGGCCCACGCGCTGCGCAAGCTCTGCGTTGGTCAGGCGCCCGTCGATCTGCAAGTGCTGCAGGATGGCGACGTCAAACTTGTCAAATGTTTCCATGAATGAATGATTAAAGAAAGATTCTTTCTTTGCGCCGCATTATCTGCGCATGGAAAGAAAAGACATATCTTTGCAACGGGCATACACTTTGCGCTGCTTTTTTGTGCCTCCCGAAGGCCTGTGCAGCGGCCCGCACCGCGACGCCCAGGCGGACTGCCCCCTCGATCTGGAGATCCGTACGCCATGAATGCACCGCTGCCCGAGCACATCCGCAAGGCCCTGGAGACCGTCTCGCTGGACGACAAGTACGCGCTGGACCACGGCCGTGCGTTCATGAGCGGCGTGCAGGCGCTGGTGCGTCTGCCGATGCTGCAGCGCACCCGCGACGCACTGGCCGGCAAGAACACCGCTGGCTTCATCAGCGGCTACCGCGGCTCCCCGCTGGGCGGCTACGACCAGGCGCTGGTCAAGGCGGCCAAGTACCTGAAGGCGCAGAACATCGTGTTCCAGCCCGGCGTCAACGAGGAGCTGGCAGCGACCGCCATCTGGGGCACGCAGCAGCTGGGCTTCGCACCGCCCGGCACGAACCGTTTCGATGGCGTGTTCGGGATCTGGTATGGCAAGGGCCCGGGCGTGGACCGCTGCTCCGACGTGTTCAAGCATGCCAACATGGCCGGCACCACGCCCTGGGGCGGCGTCATCGCGGTGGCCGGCGACGATCATGTCGCGAAGAGCTCCACGGCGGCGCACCAGAGCGACCACATCTTCAAGGCCTGCGGCCTGCCGGTGTTCTTCCCGGCCGACGTGCAGGAGATCCTGGACATGGGCATCCATGCGTTCGCGATGAGCCGCTTCTCCGGCGTATGGGCCGGCATGAAGACGATCCAGGAGATCGTCGAGTCCAGCTCCACCGCCGAGATCGACCCGCACCGGGTGCAGATCGTGCTGCCCACCGACTTCGAGATGCCGCCCGGCGGCGTGCACATCCGCTGGCCGGACCACGCGCTCGACCAGGAGGCGCGGCTGTTCGACTACAAGTGGTATGCGGCGCTGGCCTACATCCGCGCGAACAAGCTCAACCGCACCGTCATCGAGGGCCCGAACGACCGCCTGGGCCTGATCGCCAGCGGCAAGGCCTACAACGACACGCGCCAGGCGCTGCTGGACCTGGGCCTGGACGATGCCGCCTGCCGCCAGCTCGGCATCCGGCTGCACAAGGTGGGCGTGGTGTGGCCGCTGGACGCGCAGCTGACGCGGGCCTTCGCGACCGGGCTGCAGGAGATCCTGGTCGTCGAGGAGAAGCGCCAGGTCATCGAGTACCAGCTCAAGGAGGAGCTCTACAACTGGCGCCCGGATGTGCGCCCGAACGTCTACGGCAAGTTCCGGGAGGTCGAGGGCGACTTCTCCGGCGGCGAATGGTCGATGCCCAACCCGGCGGCGAACACGCTGCTGCGCGCCAATGCCGATCTGTCCCCGGCGATGATTGCGCGGGCGATCGCGCAGCGGCTGCTGCGCCTGGGCGTGGACGGCGACATGCGTGCGCGCATCGACGCGCAACTCGCGATCCTGCAGGCGAAGGAGACCGGGATGCAGGTGCTGCAGGCCGGTGCGGCCCCGGGTGCCGACCGCGCGCCCTGGTTCTGCTCCGGCTGCCCGCACAACACCAGCACCAAGGTGCCGGAGGGCTCCCGCGCGATGGCCGGCATCGGCTGCCATTTCATGGCGATCTGGATGGACCGCAGCACGCTGGGTTTCACGCAGATGGGCGGCGAGGGCGTGCCCTGGGTCGGGCAGCAGCCCTTCACGACCGACCAGCACATGTTCGCGAATGTCGGTGACGGCACCTATTTCCACAGCGGCCTGCTGGCGATCCGCCAGAGCATCGCGGCCGGCGTCAACATCACCTACAAGATCCTGTACAACGACGCCGTCGCGATGACCGGCGGCCAGCAGGTGGGCGAGCGGCCGGAGGGGCATTCGGTGACGCAGATCGCGCAGTCGATGCGGGCCGAAGGCGCGGTGCAGATCGTCGTGGTGACCGACGAGCCGGAGAAGTACGCGGGCGTCAAGCTGGTGGAAGGTGTGGCCGTGCAGCACCGCGACCAGCTCGACGCGATCCAGCGCCAGTTCCGGGAGATCAAGGGCACGACGGTCATCATCTACGACCAGACCTGCGCCACCGAGAAGCGCCGTCGGCGCAAGCGCGGCAGCCTGGTCGACCCGGCCAGGCGGGTGGTCATCAACGAGCTGGTCTGCGAGGGCTGCGGCGACTGCAGCGTGCAGTCCAACTGCCTGAGCGTCGAGCCGCTGGAGACGGAGTTCGGCCGCAAGCGCCAGATCAACCAGTCCACCTGCAACAAGGACCTGTCCTGCCTGAAGGGTTTCTGCCCGAGCTTTGTCACGGTGGAGGGCGGGCAGCTGCGCAAGAAGACGCGCGACAAGGCGCTGTCCCCGTTCGATCTGCCGGCGCTGCCGGAGCCGGTCGCGGCCGTGGCCGTGCAGCCGGACTCCGCCTGGGGCATCGTCGTCGCGGGGGTCGGCGGCACCGGCGTGATCACGATCGGCCAGCTGCTCGGCGTGGCCGCGCATCTGGAGGGCAAGGGCATCGTCACGCAGGATGCGGGCGGCCTGGCGCAGAAGGGCGGCGCCACCTGGAGCCATGTGCTGATCGCGCCGACGCAGGAGGCCATCCGGACGACCCG
>JAEUOX010000440.1 GCA_016790475.1 Rhodoferax sp.
GCAGTCACTGGAGCGAGGCAACTTGGGCAGACGCACCCAGATCTGCTGCCGCGGCGCTCAGCGCCCAGCTCCATGATGTAACGCGGCTCGCCATTCTCAGCGTCGCGCGCCCACGCCATGATCAGGTCGGGCAAGCCGTCCGGTGGAGCCTCCGATTGAGATTGAACCTGAATCTGCGTGTTCATTTGTGCCAGCGAATGGCCATTCGTCGAATAGTCTAGTTCATGGCGGAATGCTCGTATAGCGCGCGCTGGCCGTCTTGCGATCCGGCCGTCCTTGGGAAACTTGGCGAGAGACCGCCATGTGGCCGATGCCGATCGTTCAGAACTTCGCCGTGACAGGCTGCACCGCTGCACAACTGAACTTCTCGAACACGATGTCGGCACAAGGCTGGCTGCTGTCGCTCGAACTTGCCAGTTGAACGTTCGCCATCGATGTGACCGGTCATTCCAAGCGTCAGTCAACCTGCAACTGAGCCGGGAAACACGAGGCAGAAGGTGGTGATGCCATTGCTCGACCTGGCTGTCACGGAACCGCCATGGGCCACCATGATGGCCTGGGTGATCGACAAGCCCAGGCCGGCACCGTCGGAGTCCGGGTGGCTGCGTGATTTGTCCACCCGGAAAAAGCGGTCGAACAGCCTCGGCAGCACCTCGGGCGAAATGGTGCCCCCTTGGTTGGTGAGGCACAGCGTGGTGTTCGCACCCTGCTGCTCAATCAGCACCGCCACCTCGGCATCAGCCGGTGAGTGCCGCAGCGCATTGGACAGCAGGTTGCCGATCGCACGCCGCAACATCAGCCGGTCGCCCATGACCACCGCTTGGCCGGTGAGTGATAGCCGGATGCGCTTTTCATCGGCTACCGCGTCGTAGAACTCGAACAGCGCCTGTGTTTCCTGGTCCAGCGATATCGCTTCCGGGTTGGGCAATTCGATGCCGTGTTCCGTCTTGGCCAGAAACAGCATGTCGGACACCATGCGGGCGAGCCGCTGGAACTCTTCTGCGTTGGATGCGAGGATGTCTTGATAGGCGTTCGCATCTCGTTTCTGGGCCAGTGACACCTGGGTCTGGGTCAGCAGATTGTTGATGGGGGTACGCAGTTCGTGCGCCAGGTCGCTGGAAAACTCCTGCAGCCGCGCGAAGTCGGACTGCAAGCGCTCCAGCATGTTGTTCAGGCTCTGCGCCAGGTCGGCGAACTCCGCCGGCACTGCTTGCACCGGCATTCGCTGGTCCAGCTTCTGAGCCGTGACGGTCATGGCGCGCTCCTTCATCACCCGCAGTGGCGCCAGCCCTCGGCGCGCCGCCCACCAGCCCAGCAGGCCACTGACCAGGATGGCGCCCAGCAGGTACAGCATCAGCGTATGACGCAGCGCCTGCAGGAAGTGCGCATGGTGTGCCGTGTCCACTGCGATCCTGAGCTGCATCGTCGCTTGCGAGGCGACGTCGGGCAGCGCAGGGGCCTCGGCCTGAGCCGACAGCCCTCTGAGCGTTTGAGACCCCACTGACCAGTCCACCGGATCGGCCCCCGAGTCCGCGGTGGGCAGGCCCTTGGGAAAGCTGGCAGCCTCCTGTCCATACACCAGCCGATCACTTTGTCGCAGATCGACAAAAAGCCCATGGTGGCTGTTCAGCAGCTCATCCAGCCGGCCGGACAGTTCGACCTGCGAAGGCGACTCCCGGACGATCTTCTGGACCAGACCGATCTTGTCTTTGAGGTAGTCGTGATCCAGTTCGACAAAGTGCCGCTCGGTGGCCAACGACACCAGGACGCCCATGCCGACCAACACCGCCGCGGACACCAGGGTATAGAACGCGGTCAGCCGCGCGGTGAGCGAGAGCCGCCCTGGCATCAACGCGCGCCCTCGGGGGCTTCCAGCACATACCCCATGCCACGAACGGTCTGTATCAACCGCGGCTCGAACGGGTCGTCCACCTTGGCCCGCAGGCGGCGCATGGCGACCTCGATCACGTTGGTGTCGCTGTCGAAGTTCATGTCCCAGACCTGGGACGCGATCAGGGAGCGGGGCAGCACCTCGCCCTGCCGACGCATCAGCAGCTCCAGCAGGCCGAACTCCTTGGCGGTGAGGTCGATGCGCTTGCCGGATCGGCTCACGCGTCGGCGCAGCAGGTCCAGTTCCAAGTCGGCCACCTGCAGTGTGGTGGCCTCCATGCCCGATCGGCCTCGGCGCAGGATGGTGCGCACCCGCGCCAGTAGTTCGGCGAACGAAAACGGTTTGACCAGGTAGTCGTCTGCGCCCAGTTCCAGCCCCTTGACGCGGTCCTCGACCTGGTCCCGAGCGGTGAGGAAGAGCACTGGCATCTGGCGCCCCTGGGCGCGCAAGTTGCGCAACACCTGCCACCCGTCCATGCCCGGCAGCATCACATCCAGGATCACCAAGTCGTGGTCGCCTTCCAAGGCATGGTGCAGACCGTCCACGCCGTTGGTGACGAGTTCCACCGAATAGCCCGCTTCGCGCAGACCCTGTCTGAGGTAGTCACCCGCTTTGGGTTCGTCTTCAACAATCAGAATCTTCACGTGTGTTCTCCTGACCGCGAGTGTGCCTGCCTTGAGACCCGTCGACTCAAACATGACATTTTTGTAATCTGGCCGACAGGGGAGTGTCGGCTTGGCACCTCCAGAATTCGCCCCGCTTGATCCATATCAAACGGAGTGACACCAGTGACAACTTTATTTCTCAATCGGGCCTGCCACCATGTGCTGGCAGCGAGCCTCTTGAGCATTCCCTTCGCGCTTGCCGCGCAGACCACCAGCCCACAACAGGAGGCCGACTGGCGCCGAGCCAACGACGCGGTAGGTGCGCTCAAACGAGGCCATGCCGACGTGCTCAAGTGGGAGCAGGCCAACACCGTTGCCCCCACCACGACGCCCGGCGGAACCACGGGCATGGCCATTCCCACCGCCGAGGCGGCGGTTCGCATGGCCTGGGCGGTGCACCGCGATCTGGCGCGTGCGTTGGCCCGGTTGGGTCCTAGGAACGAACAACTGATCGCGGAGGGCCGCTGGACGGAGCTCGACCCCAGTCTGCAACGGCGCGTCGAGGATGCTGGTGAGGTGCTGGAGGTGGCTGCGGCCGGCCGCAAAGCCTGGATTGAAGCCGTAGCCGCCCAACAGGTGCTGAAGCACCAGCGCGACATGCTCGAAGCCTCACAGGCGGCCTATGAACTGGGGCAGCGCATGGTGACGGTGGGCAACTGGAGCAAGCTGCAACTCTCCCCCGTCCAACTCGCTGCGTCCAACGCACGCATGAATCTGCGGCGGGCTCAGCAAGCGGCCGCACAGGCCCAGGCCAATCTCGTCAAAACGATGGGGCAAACGGGCCTGCAGGAAGGGTTTGTGCTGCCGGACCAACTGCCTGCCATCCCGGCGCAACCCCTGACAGCAACGGACTTGCAAAAGCGCGCCGATGCTGTTCGCAACCAGCTGCCCAATGCAGAAAGTCTGCGCAACCGTGCGCTGTCCAAGGCGGCCATGAATGTCTACTGGGCGGCCCATGCCTTGGCCCAGGACAGTCAGGGGGACGTTCTGAAGACCCGTGAGTTCATCACCGAAGAGACGGTGCTGCACTACAACGGCATGCTCAAGAGCGTGTGGGACCTGCTGGACGAGGTGCGCAACCAGTCCCAGGCCACTGTGGACGCCATCGGTGCAAAGCGCGATTTCTGGCTCGCTGAAGCCGATCTGCAGTGGGTCCTGCAGGGCGGAGAGCCCGACAGTTTTGTGAGTCTGGGTGGCGCCGGTGGCGATGCCCCGGCCGCAGCAGCGCATTGAAAGGACAGATACAGATGACAACCAGCAACACCCGACGACAGTTTTTTGCCGGCGCCGCCGCCTCCGTGGCCGGCCTGGCCGTGGCCCGTTCCGCACTCGCAGGCCTGCCCGAGCCGGTCATCCAGACCTCGGTCGACACCGCGCCACCGCTGGTGCCGAGCACGGGCAGGCCCTACAACCCGGTGGTCACCCTCAACGGCTGGACCTTGCCCTGGCGCATGAACAACGGCGTCAAGGAATTCCACCTGGTGGCCGAACCCGTGGTGCGCGAGGTCTCGCCGGGCTTCAAGGTCAACATGTGGGGCTACAACGGCCAGAGCCCGGGACCGACCATCGAGGTGGTCGAGGGCGACCGGGTGCGCATCTTCGTGACCAACAAGCTGCCCGAGCACACCACCATCCACTGGCACGGCCAGCGCCTGCCCAGCGGCATGGACGGTGTGGGCGGCCTGACCCAGCGCGCCATTCCCGTGGGCAAGACCTTCGTCTACGAGTTCGAGGCGCGGCGCCCTGGCACCTTCATGTACCACCCGCATGCCGACGAGATGGTGCAGATGGCCATGGGCATGATGGGCATGTGGGTGACCCATCCCAAAAACAAGCATCCGCACATCAGCGAGGTGGACCGCGACTTCTGCTTCCTGCTCAACGCCTTCGATGTGGAGCCCGGCAGCAAGACGCCCAAGGTCAACACCATGACCGACTTCAACATCTGGTGCTGGAACAGCCGCGTCTTCCCGGCCATCGACACGCTGAACGTGCGGCTGAACGACCGCGTGCGCATCCGGGTCGGCAACCTCACCATGACCAACCACCCGATCCACCTGCACGGCCACGAGTTTCTGGTCACCGGGACGGACGGGGGCCCGACGCCGCCGAGCACCCGCTGGTACGAAGTCACCACGGACGTGGCCGTGGGCCAGATGCGCCAGATCGAGCTGATCGCCGATGAAGAGGGGGACTGGGCCATGCACTGCCACAAGAGCCACCACACCATGAACGCCATGGGGCACGCTGTGCCCACCATGATCGGCGTGGACCACCGTGGCCTAGTCAAGAAGATCCAGAAGGTGGCGCCCGACTACATGCTGATGGGCGAGCGCGGCATGGCCGACATGGGCGAGATGCAGATGCCCATTCCCGACAACACGGCACCCATGATGACCGGCACCGGCCAGTTCGGTCCGCTGGAGATGGGCGGCATGTTCACCGTGTTCAAAGTCCGCAAGGACCAGAAGCCGGGCGACTACAAGGACCCGGGACCGTACAAGTTCCCCGAAGGCACAGTGGCCTATGAATGGACCGGCACCACACCGTCGGCACCGCGTCCTGCGGCCAGCAGCGACTCCACACCGGCCACCGCCCAGGCGATCAAGCCCAACGCCAGAAGCATGTCGCACTGATGTCGCACTGAAGTGGGCCATTGCACGCCTCATCACTGTTTTTCCTCAACCGTTTCCCCAACCAAAACTCCAAGGACAACCATGAAATCCCTCCAGTTCAACGCTGCTTCCCGTGTCGGCTTTGCTTTCGCGGCGGCAAGCCTGGTCGCATCCGCGGCTTTCGCTGGTGGCACCCACAGCGGTGGCCACCACGAAGAGTCCCCCATCGGCAAACCGGGTGTCGCCGCCAAGGTCACACGAACGATCCAGGTCGACATGAGCAACGGCATGCGCTTCAAGCCGGCGGACATCCAGGTCAAGCGGGGTGAAACCATCCGCTTCGTCCTGAAGAACACCGACAGCGTCAAACACGAGTTCAGCCTGGGCACGCCCAAGGAGCTGGCGGAGCACTATGAGGTGATGAAGAAGTTTCCCGACATGGAGCACGATGAGCCCAACAAGATCTCGCTGGCGCCCGGCAAACAGGGGGAGGTGATCTGGCAGTTCACCAAGGCCGGCACCGTGGATTTCGCATGCCTGCACGTGGGGCATTTCGACGCAGGCATGAAGGGTCAGGTCAAGGTGGCGGCCAAGTGAGCCTTTTTATGGCCATCTCCATTCAACGAAAGGAATTCACGATGAAGCTGCGAGTGATATTGGGTGCGGGCGCACTGGCCTTCACGGCCTTCGCCATCAACCCCGCGTTCGCCCAGATGACCATGGACCACGCCAAGATGGGCATGGCGGTAGCGCCCGGCATGACCGACGGCGAGGTACGCAAGATCGACAAGGATGCGGGCAAGATCACCATCAAGCACGGCGAGATCAAGCACATGGAGATGCCCGGAATGACCATGGTATTCGTGGTCAAGGACAAGGCCTTGCTGGACAAGACCAGCGTCGGCGCCAAGATCCGGTTCATGGCCACGAACGAGAACGGTCAGATGACGGTGACGGACATCCAGCCGGCGAAGTGATCCTTCATCGCTTCAAGTCACTCCGCTTCGCTGCGGCCATCCTTGCCCTGGCAGGGGTTGCCGCAGCCTTTTTCGGTTGGCGATCTGCCGACCTTTTGCGATCGCCTGTCGGCCTGCTTCGCCCGGATGACACGGTGATGCTCAAGCAGGGTGCGCTGATCTACCAGGCCAGTTGCGCCAGTTGCCATGGCGTGAAGCTGGAGGGGCAAGCCAACTGGAGAGAAAGGGGGCCAGACGGGCGATTGCCTGCGCCGCCCCATGACGAAACGGGTCATACCTGGCACCACCCCGACGATGTGTTGATCCAGCTCACCAAAGAGGGCGTCGCCAAGGCCGCGGGTCTGCCGGACTACGTCAGCAACATGCCCGCATTCGGCGACTCCCTCAGCGACGCCGACATCGTCGCCGTGCTGTCCTGGATCAAGTCCCAGTGGCCATCCGAAATCCGGTCCCAGCACGACGAGCTCAACCGCCAGGCGAGCCAGCGTTCGCAACGCTGAACCTGACTTTTTTGTCATCTCCGGGTCATCTTGGCGACCTGGGCCAGTTCCTACAGTGACCCCATGGCATTTCGCCATGCGTTCTGTCACGAAAGGAAGCCGACATGTCCGCCTTGATCCGAACCCTTCTGTCCGTGGCTGTCGCCGGCGCAGCGTTCTCGGCCGCAGCGCAGCAAACAGCCGACCACACCCAGCACCACCCGTCCACTTCGGCGACCAGCACCGCGACCCAGCCGGCCACACCCCAAGCGGGCATGCCCATGGGCATGTCGTCGATGCCGCAGATGCAGGAGCACATGCAGCAGCACATGACCACGATGCAGACGCTGCGCACCAGGATGGCAGCCGCCAAGACACCGGCCGAACGCGAGGCGCTGATGGCCGAGCACATGAAGGCCATGCAGGAGGGCATGGACATGATGAAGGGCATGAAGTCCATGGGTGGCATGTCGGGCATGTCGGGCATGTCGGGCATGTCGGGCATGTCGGGCATGCCGGGCATGCCGGGGATGGGGGCCCCGGGCGCGGCCACGCCGGACCTGACGCAGCGCCATCAAATGATGGAGATGCGCATGGACATGATGCAGAACATGATGGAAATGATGATGCAGCGCATGCCGCCATCGCCCGCCAAACCTGGCGCCCAGTGACCGCTCCGACGTTCTGACGCTGTTCCTGTTTTCGTATCCAGTTCAGGAGATTGTGTGATGTCGATTTATTCACGGCGGCAGTTTCTGGGCGGCATGGGCGCCCTGGGGGCCGCAGCAGCCTACCCGGGCGCCTGGGCCACCTCAGCCACGCCGTCGGGCCTTTCCACCGACGAGGTCCTTGGCCTTGAAGCGCAGACGACGGGCTTCTCCAACCCTTTGCGCTTGCCGGGCACCAGTGGCCTTTTCGGGGTGCTGCCTGCGACGGACTTCAAGGAAGTCCATGTGGTCCGCAGCGAGATCGAAGTGCTGCCAGGGCAGCGCACGCCTGTCCTGGCCTATGCCGTGGAATCGGGCGGCAAGACCTTCCTCAACCCGGCTCTGCTGGCGCGCCAGGGCGACCAGATGCGCGTGAAGCTGGTCAACCGCATCGATCAGCCCACGGTCATTCACTGGCACGGCCTGAGCGTGGATTCGCGCAACGACGGCAACGGGCTCCACGTGGTGGCGCCGGGCCAGCAGATGGAATATGCCTTCACCGTGCGGGACCGGTCTTCGATGTACTGGTACCACCCCCATGCGCACGGCATGATCCCGCAGCAGGCCTACCACGGCCTGGCCAGCCTGTTGTTCGTCGAGGACGACGACGAGGCCGCCCTGCGCAAGGAGTTGGCGCTGGCGCTGGGGGAGTCCGAAATCCCGCTGGTATTGCAGGACAAGGAATTCGACGCCCAGGGACGGCTCCAGTACACGCCCAGCCCCGCCCAGTCTTTCGGTGGCTGGGTGGGCAGCCGGTTGATGGTCAACCTGACCGAGCGTCCGGTGCTCAAGGCGGAACGCCGCATCGTGCGTTTCCGGCTGCTCAACGGGAGCAACGCGCGCAGCTACCGGCTGGCGTTCCTGCAACAAGGCCGGGCCCTGGGCTTCTACCTAGCGGGCACGGACGGTGGCTTGCTGGCCCAGCCCGTGCGCATCGATCAGACCTTCCTTTCGCCCGGTCAGCGGCTGGATGTGCTGGTGGACTTCCGGGAAGCCCAGGCCGGGCGGCCGGTGACGATGGCCTCGCTGCCTTTCGACCCGATGCACCAGGAAGGCGGGCACGACATGGGAGCGATGGACCACAGCCAGCACGGCGCGGTCCACGGCGCCGCCGCGCCCGCCGCCATGGCCATGGAAGGCGACGCGCGGGCGCTGATGCGCATCGACCTGGCGCCGTCCGGCACGCCCTATGACCGGCGTCTGCCGGCCCGGCTGTCCAGCCTGGCCGCACCGCTCGAACCGGGGGGCACGCCCCGCCGCATGCGGCTGGGCCACGACGACCAGGGCCACTGGACCATCAATGGCGGGGTGTTCGACCATGCGACCGTTGCGTTGACCGTGCAGCGGGGCGCGCGCGCGACCTGGTTGATCGAGAACGCCGAACGCAGCATGCCGCACCCCATGCACCTGCACGGCTTTTCGTTCCGGGTGCTCGAACGCCTGGGCAGCCCGGACCAGATCCGCCCCCTGGCCGGTGCGCGCGGCCTGCTGCCGCAGGACCTGGGTGTGGTGGACACCCTGCAGGTCTGGCCGGGCGAGTCGGTCAAGGTCGCGATCGACTTCTCGCACCCGCACAGCGGTGACCAGGACTATGTCTTTCACTGCCACACGCTGGAACATGCCGAGGCGGGAATGATGCTGCGCTACCAGGTCAAGGCTTGAGGAAATCACCGTGAACATTCGAACCCACTGCCAGCGATTCGCCCAGATGTCCGCCGGCTTGGCCCTTGTCTGGGTCTCTGTCGCCACCGCCGCACCCAAGGTGTACGTCGCCAATGAAACCGATGGCACGGTCAGCGTGATCGCGACCGACACCCGCCAGACCGTGCGCACCATCACCGTCGGCGCGGGCGCCCACAACGTCCAGGCCACCGCCGACGGCCAGCGGGTCTGGGTGACCAACAACGGAACGGCACCGGCCGACGCCGCCCATGCGGGCCACCAGGGGATGCCGGGCGCCGCGCACGCCGCCATGGCCGCTCCGGGGGAGGTCTGGGCCATCGACACCGCCACCGACACGGTGGTGGGCAAGGTGCCGGTCGGCCAGCATCCCGCGCACGTGGTGGCGTCCCCGGACGGCCGCTGGGTCTACGTGACCAACGGCGGCGACAACACCGTCAGCGTGGTGGACGCCGCGGCAATGAAGGTGGTGGCCACCATCGCCACCGGCGCGTTCCCGCACGGCATCCGGCTGAGCCCGGACGGGCGGCAGGCCTATGTGGCCAACCTCAAGGGCGGCACCGTGTCCGTCATCGACACGGCCAGCCGCCAGGCGGTTGCGCACATTTCCGTGGGCCGGGGGCCGGCCCAGGCGGGGTTCACCGGCGACGGGCGCCTGGCTTTCGTGTCGCTGTCGCAGGAGGACCGGGTGGCCGTCATCGACCCGAAGACCCGGGAGTTGGTACGCAAGGTCCCGGTCGGCAATGGCCCCATCCAGCTGTTTGCCACCCCGGACAGCCAGCGCCTGCTGGTGGCGAACCAGGGCAGCCGCAAGAACCCGGGGCGCACGGTGAGCGTGATCGACTTGACCTCCTTCAAGGTCACCGCCAGCATCCCCACCGGACGGGGTGCGCACGGGGTCGTGGTCGACGCGGACGGTCGCCAGGCCTACGTGACCAACCTCTACGACCACACGGTCACGGTGATCGACCTGGTTGCGCACAAGCCGGTGGCGACCGTGCCGGTGGGGGCGGGCCCCAACGGCATCAGCGTGACCCCTTAGGAGCAGCCCCATGCATGCGCCGCACCACCACCACCCGGCCGCCCATTCGGACGCGGCAGCGCCTGCGGCGCCCCTGCCGGCGGGCACGGTCTACACCTGCCCCATGCACCCCGAGATCCGCCAGCCGCGCCCGGGCAACTGTCCCAAGTGCGGCATGACGCTGGAACCGGTGATGCCGGAAGCCGAGGAACAGGACAACCCGGAACTCGCGGATTTCCAGCGCCGGTTCTTGGCCTCCTTGCCGCTCACGGTGGTGGTCACGGTGCTGGCGATGGCCGGGCACCGCCTCGGGTGGTTCGACATGGCGGTGCAGAGCTGGATCGAGCTGGTGTTGTCGGTGCCCGTCGTGCTGTGGGCGGGCTGGCCGTTCTTCGTGCGGGCCTGGCAGTCGGTGCTGCACCACAGCCCCAACATGTGGACCCTGATCGGCCTGGGCACCGGAGCCGCGTTCGTCTACAGCGTCGCGGCCACGGTCGCGCCGCAGGCCTTTCCCGCCTCGTTCCAGTCCATGGGGCGGGTGGCGGTGTACTTCGAGGCGGCGGCGGTGATCATTTCGTTGACCTTGCTGGGGCAGGTGCTGGAACTCAAGGCCCGCTCCCAGACTTCGGCGGCCATCCGCTCCCTGCTGGGGCTGGCGCCCAAGACGGCGCGCCGGATCGGCGCCGACGGCGGCGAAGAGGACGTACCGCTGGCCCATGTGCACGTCGGCGACCTGCTGCGGGTGCGCCCGGGCGAAAAAGTGCCGGTGGACGGCGTGGTGGTGGAGGGCCGCAGCGCCCTCGACGAATCGATGCTCACCGGCGAACCGCTGCCGGTCAGCAAGCAGGTGGGGGACAAGCTGATCGGTGCCACGCTCAACACCAACGGGGCGCTGGTGATGCGTTCGGAGCGCGTGGGATCGGCCACCGTGCTGTCCCAGATCGTGCAGATGGTGGCCATGGCACAGCGTTCGCGCGCGCCGATGCAGCGCATGGCCGACCAGGTGGCGGGTACCTTTGTGCTGGCCGTGGTGGGCGTCGCAGTGCTCACCTTCCTGGGCTGGGGCTGGCTGGGGCCGGAGCCCAGCTGGGTCTACGCGCTGATCAATGCGGTCGCGGTGCTCATCATCGCCTGCCCCTGTGCGCTGGGCCTGGCCACGCCCATGTCGATCATGGTGGCCACCGGCCGCGGCGCCGGCCACGGCGTGCTGTTCCGGGACGCGGCGGCCATCGAGAACCTGCGCAAGGTCGACACCCTGATCGTGGACAAGACCGGCACCCTCACGGAAGGGCGGCCCATGTTCGAACGCGCCCTGGGCGTGGCGGGCCACACGGACGCGGAGGTGTTGCGGCTGGCGGCCAGCCTGGACCAGGGCAGCGAACACCCCCTGGCGGCGGCCATCGTGGCGGCGGCCAAGCAGCAGGGGCTGGTGCTTGAAAAACCCGGGCAGTTCGACTCGGCGTCGGGCATCGGCGTGCACGGTGTGGTGGGCGAACGGGCGCTGGCCCTGGGCAACACGGCCCTGATGGATCAACTGGGTGTGGACACCGCAGCACTGGCGAAAGAGGCAGAGTCTCTGCGCAGCCAGGGCGCCAGCGCCATGTACCTGGCCGTGGACCGGCAACTGGCGGGCCTGCTGGCGGTGTCGGACCCGGTCAAGCCGACCACCGAAGAGGCCCTGGCGTCGCTGCGCCACGCGGGCATCCGCGTCGTGATGGCCACGGGCGACGGCCTGACCACGGCACGCGCCGTGGGCCAGCGCCTGGGCATCGACGAGGTGCACGGCGAGGTCCAGCCGGCCGACAAGCTCCGGCTCGTGGAACGGCTGCAGGCCGGTGGCCGCGTGGTGGCCATGGCGGGGGATGGCATCAACGACGCGCCGGCGCTGGCCCGCGCCGATGTGGGCATTGCCATGGGCACCGGCACCGACGTGGCCATGAACAGCGCCCAGCTCACGCTGGTGAAGGGGGATCTGCGCGGCATCGCCACCGCGCGCGAACTCTCGGTGGCCACCGTGGCCAACATGAAGCAGAACCTGGGGTTCGCCTTCGTCTACAACGCCCTGGGCATTCCATTGGCCGCCGGGCTGCTGTATCCCTTCACCGGCTGGCTGCTCTCGCCCATGATCGCCGCGCTGGCCATGAGCCTGAGCTCGGTGTCCGTCATCGGCAATGCGCTGCGCCTGCGGAGCCGATAAAGGACAGATTCATTACCCAGGAGGGCACACGCCATGGACATCCTTGCGCACGGACTGTGGGCGGGTCTGGGCGCCGCGGCCTGGCACCAGCGCCGGTCGCTGGATCGCCGCACCGTCGGGCTGGCGATGGGGCTGGCGGTGCTGCCTGATCTGGCCCAGCTCGCACCACTGCTCGCTCTGGCGTTGTCGTCGATGGATGGCTGGCGTGTGCTGCTGGCCTACGCCAATGCGCTGCCCGGGTACGAGCCACCGCTACCACCACTGCTCGCCGGCCTGACCCACCACCTGCACTGCGTGATGCACAGCGCGTTGGTGGCGGGCGCAGTCACATGGGGCTTCTGGTTCTGGTTGGGCCGCTTCTGGCTGCCGCTGTGGGGCTGGTGGTCACATGTGCTGATTGACGTCTTCACGCATTCGGCCGATTTCTATCCGTCGCCGGTTTTCTATCCGGTGACCTACTGGGGGTTGGATGGCGTCGCTTGGAACACCCCGTGGTTCATGGTCACCAACTACCTTGCCATCGCCGTGGCAGCCATGGTTGTCTTTCATCGGAGGTCTCGGACAAGATAAGCGGACCTGAAAGTGATTGACCGCTCTATATTGGACTTCTTGAGGTCGGCGCCCTGCGTCCGTGGCAGTGGTGCCTTCGACGCCAGCGTCAAATTTCTGTCTGTTCGGATATTTCAAGGGCGTCATCGACTTCGATACCCAGATACCGCACGGTGGACTCCAGCTTGGCATGCCCAAGCAGCAACTGCACAGCTCGAAGGTTTTTGGTGCGCCTATAGATCAGCGTCGCCTTCGTCCTTCGTATGTAATGCGTCCCATAGTCGGCTCGGTCAAGCCCCAGTTCGTCAACCCAGTGCCCCAGAATTCGCGCGTACTGCCGCGTGCCCAAATGAGGCGATTCATGAAGCCTGCTGGGAAACAGGAAGTCATCTGATTTCAATGAGGCCTGCTTGATCCAGTTCTGCAGCGCATCACGGGTGCCCGCCGTGATTTCGAATTGCACTGGCCGCTGTGTTTTGTGTTGCATGACGATGGCTCGCGTGGCCATCTGGTCGCCGTGGCGCACATCACGGACCTTGAGTGCCACCAGGTCGCAACCACGCAGCTTGCTGTCGATGCCGAGATTGAAGAGCGCCAGTTCGCGAACCCTGCCTTCAAGCTGAAGGCGCACACGCAACGCCCAGATATCTTTCAACTTGAAGGGCGCCTTCTGGCCAACGATCTTGCCTTTGTTCTATGGTTCATGGCGAACAGCGGTGTCTGAAGTTTCCATGATGGACTCCCATCAAGTTGAGGGCCACAGAGCATGCGCCGGCTCAGATGCAGGGTGTTGCGGTATGTCAAATTCGACTTCGTTCGCTCACTCATGGTGCACCGGCAGTTTCGGGATTCTGGTAGGACTGAATGACCGATTTGCGGCGGTCAGCGGATGTTCGGACCTGTGCAGCGAACGTCGGAATTCGCTGCATTGCGGTCGCTTATGCAGAGGCAGAGAATGTCCGCCATAGGTCGCAGTTTCAGTTCCCCAATTGGAAGAGCCGTGGTTCGAACTTTGTCGGTTACCAGCGGCGCGCGAGCAAATGGCAGTTGCGCCCCCACCCCTTGCTGTTCTTGCTGTTCTTGCGGTTGATCGAGCGCACCATCGCTGCGGGTGGGGGTCTTGAGCAGCAAGAACAGCAAGAACAGCAAGGCCCCCGGGGCCGAAAGGTTGATGGAACCCGGGGATCTGATGCTGCCGGTCAGCCCGCGTACAATGCCGGGTTCACGACCACGAAGCGCCGACGCCCCTCTTCCTCCATCCGCGCCCGCCCAAGTTCGGTCAGTAAGGTGACCGCGTCCCTCAGATTCTTGCTGTCGCGCACGCGGCCAGGCCCGTACCGGTAGACCCGCGAGGTAGGTATCCGCCCTTCGCCGGTGCGCATGGCCTCCTCCCGCAACCAGGCATCCAGACCAGCGGCGGCTGCCATCACTGGCGGCGCGTCCAGTTCTCCAAGCAGGCGCTGCGCCTCCTGCAGATGCCATCGGACGATCTGTGCGGCACCGTCGACACAGGTCTGATCGATGGCGCCTGTGACCCCATGGTCCAGCATGTGGAAGAGGGCTGCCAACCGCGCGATGTTCTCCGCAGCCTTGGCCGCCACGTCCCGAATGGCGGTGTAGTCACCACCGCTGGCCAACTCACGCTCGATGGCGTCGTAAGCCTGCACCCAGGCATCCCGGGCTGACGGCGACAGATCCAGTACAACGGGTGCCAGCCCACCTACTGCGTCTGTCACCAATGGCATATCGAGCAACTCCCGGATCCGCCGATTGAACGCGTCCACAGCCGGCATCGTCACAGGCGCTGGCCGATAGGGTCGATGACCCTGCGTGCTGGTCGGCCAGGCGATCAGGAAGCGGGCGATGAAGCCGGTGCCCCGAGGCAAGGTGCCCGCACGCTCGACAAAGGCGCGCATCGTCTCGGGCTGCACCATCACGCCGAAGGTCAGGCGGCGGTCCCGCAGC
>JAEUOX010000187.1 GCA_016790475.1 Rhodoferax sp.
AGGCGCTGCGCGCGAAGGATGGCCGCGCCACGCTGAAGACGCACCGGATCCCGGTACCGGTGGTCGACCTGCCGCTCGGCGCGACCGAGGACCGCGTGGTCGGCGCGCTGGACCTGGAGCGCGCGCTGTCGCAGGGCGTCAAGGCCTTCGAGCCGGGGCTGCTGGCGCGGGCCCACCGCGGCTTCCTGTTCATCGACGAGGTGAACCTGCTGGAGGATCACCTGGTCGACCTGCTGATCGATGTGGCGTCCTCCGGCGAGAACGTCGTCGAGCGCGACGGGCTCAGCGTGCGCCATCCGGCGCGCTTCGTGCTGGTCGGCAGCGGCAACCCGGAGGAAGGCGAGCTGCGTCCGCAGCTGCTCGACCGCTTCGGCCTGTCGGTGGAGGTCAAGACACCGGATGCACTCGACGCCCGGGTCGAGGTGGTGCGCCGGCGCGAGGCCATCGAGGCCGACCCGCCCGGCTTCACCGCGCAATGGAAGAAGGAAGACGAGCGCACTCGCAAGCGCATCATCGCGGCGCGTGCCCACCTGGGCAGCGTCGACATTCCGCAGGCCGCGCGCGAGCGGGCCGCGACGCTGTGCATGGCCCTGGGCACCGATGGCCTGCGCGGCGACCTCACGCTGATTCGCGCCGCGCGGGCGCTGGCTGCACTGGCCGGCGACGCGGCCGTCGGCGACACCCATCTGCGCCAGGTGGGGCCCTCGGCGCTGCGCCACCGGCTGCGGCGCAATCCACTGGACGATGCCGGCTCCACGGTGCGGGTGGACCGCGCCGTGGCCGAGCTGTTCGGATCATGAACGACGAGGGCCCGTCCGGCACGGTCGCGGCCCTGTTCGCAGTGGATCCGGCGGGCCTGGGCGGCGTTGCGCTGCGCGCCCGTGCCGGCGGGCACCGCGAGACCTGGCTGCAGCTGCTGCCGCCCGACGAACCCTGGCGCCGGATCCCTCTGCATGCCGACGACAGCCGGCTGCTCGGCGGGCTGGACCTGGCCGCCACGCTGCACCAGGGCCGCCCGGTCGCGCAGACCGGCCTGCTGGCCCAGTGCCATGGCGGCATCGCGGTGCTGGCCAGCGCAGAGCGGGTGCAGGCCGGCACCGCAGCCCGGCTGGCGCAGGTGCTCGACAGCGGCGAGGCGGTCGTCGAACGCAACGGCCTGTCGCTGCGCCACCCGGCGCTCCTGGGCCTGGTGGCGCTGGACGAGGGCAGCAGCGACGATGAGATGCTGCCGGCCCGGCTGCGCGAGCGCATGGCCTTCCTGCTGGATCTGCCGGACGGCGGCGAGCCCCCGGCGCTGCCGCCGGGCATCGACGCCCAGGCCGTGGCCGACGCGCGCCGGCAGCTGCGCCAGGTCAGCGCCGCGGACGACACGATCCAGGCGCTGTGCGGCGCGGCCCTCGCGCTCGGCGTGGACTCGCTGCGCGCGCCGATGCTGGCCCTGCGGGTCGCGCGTGCCAGCGCGGCGCTGGACGGCCGCGCACAGGTCAACGGCGACGACGCCCGGCTGGCCGCCGCGCTGGTGCTGGCCCCCCGTGCAACCCGCGTTCCCGAGATGCCATCGGACGAGCCCCCGGCCGAGGAGCCGCCCCCGGATACCCCCCCGCCGGACGACCCGGCCGAACCGCCGCCGCAGGACGACGCCGACAGCCCGCAGACACCGACACCGGAAGAACTTGACGAGGTCGTGCTGCAGGCCGCGATCCCGCCCGGGCTGCTGGCGGCGCTGCAGTTCGGCCAGACCCAGCGCACGCCGGGCGCCAGCGCCGGCGGCTCGGGCGCGCAGCAGCACAGCAAGGCGCGCGGCCGCCCGCTGGGTGCACGCCGCGGCGAGCTCGGCGCCGGTGTGCGCCTGCACGTGGTCGAGACGCTGCGGGCCGCCGCGCCCTGGCAGGGCCTGCGCCGGCGCGAGGCCGCGCTGCGGCACGGCGCGCTGCCGCCCGGCGCAGCGGTGCCCGCGCCGCGCCGCGTGGAGGTGCGTCGCGAGGATTTCCACGTCAGCCGCTTCAAGCAGCGCCGCGAGACCACGACGATCTTCGTCGTCGACGCATCCGGTTCGGCCGCGCTGCACCGGCTGGCCGAGGCCAAGGGCGCCGTCGAGCTGCTGCTGGCCGACTGTTATGTGCGCCGTGATCGCGTCGCGATGCTGGCCTTCCGCGGAAAGAGTGCCGAGCTGATGCTGCCCCCGACCCGCTCGCTGGCGCGGGCCAAGCGCAGCCTGGCTGGCCTGCCCGGCGGTGGGGGCACGCCGCTGGCCGCCGGCGTGGACGCCGCCTGCGCGCTGGCCCTGTCCTGCACGCGCCGCGGCGAGACGCCGATCCTGGTCGTGCTGACCGACGGCCGGGCCAACATCGCGCGCGACGGCAGCCCGGGGCGCGAACGGGCCGGCGCCGATGCGCTTGCCGCCGCCCGCGCAGTGCGCGCGGCAGGGCTGACGGCCTTGCTGGTCGACACCTCGGCGCAGCCGCAGCCGGTGGCCGAGCGCCTCGCGGCCGAGATGGGCGCGGCCTACCTGCCGCTGCCGCATGCCGGCGCCGGGCGCGTCAACCAGGCCATCCGGCTGGCCAGTGCCCGGCCTGCACGTTGACCGAGGGCACCATGCACGAGCGCCTGGTCTGGGAACGCGACGGCCGCCAGTGGCCGCACCGCGAGACCAGCCGCTTCGTCGAGGCCGCCGGGCTGCGCTGGCACCTGCAGATGCCGGCAGCACCCCAGCCGGACGCGCCGGTGGTCTGGCTGCTGCACGGCACCGGCGCATCGACGCATTCCTGGCGCGGCCTGCTACCGCTGCTGGCGCGGCAGTGGCGGGTGATTGCGGTCGACCTGCCCGGCCACGGCTTCACGGGCATGCCCACCCGCGTGGAGGCCGACGGGCCGATGTCGCTGCCCGGCATGGCGCGCGCACTCGCCAGCCTGGTGCAGACGCTGCAGGCCCCGCCCTCGCTGGTGATCGGCCACTCCGCCGGTGCGGCGGTGGCGGTGCGCATGGGCCTGGACGGGCTGATCGCGCCGCGCTGCATGCTCGGCCTCAATGCGGCGCTGCTGCCGCTGGGCGGCCTGCCAGGCCAGCTGTTCGCGCCTGTCGCGAAGCTGATGGCCGCCGCGCCCTTCGTGCCGCGCCTGTTTGCCTGGCGGGCCTCCGACCCGCAGGTGCTGCGCCGGCTGATCGACGGCACCGGATCGACGCTGGATCCGACCGGCATGGCGCTGTATGCGCAGCTGATCCGCAACCCCGGCCATGCGGCCGGCGCGCTGGCGATGATGGCGAACTGGGATCTGGCCAGCCTGCAGCGCGCGCTGCCGCGGCTGGCCACGCCGCTGGCGCTCGTGGTGGGCTCCAACGACCGCACGGTGCCGCCGGCGCAGGCGCGCACAGTGCTGGCGCAGCTGCCGGCCCACCCGCTGACGCAATTGCACACGCTGCCCGGCCTGGGGCATTTGGCGCATGAGGAGCAGCCGCGTCTGGTGGCCGAGATCGTGCAGGGGCTGGCCCAGGCGGCAGGATTGCCGCTGCCGGCGGCTGCCACGGCCTGAGCGCTGTCTGCCCCGGTTGCTTCAAGGCTGGACGGCGTCGATCGTGATGGCAATCTGCGCGGCGGTGTTGTTCACCGGACCGACCTGACCGAGCAGGTCGCCGCTGCGCGGCATCGCGTCGCCGGAGCGCGAGATGCGCGCCCCGACGATGACCCGCCCGAAGCTGGAGAGCTTGAACTGCGGCGACATCGACTGGCTGTCGTCCAGCGTGAACTGCAGCGGGAGATCCTTGACGCGCATCTTGACGATGGCCAGCGGCATGCGCGGCCCGTCGGCAGCGCGCGCGAACACGAACAGCGTGTCCTCCGGCGCCGCCTTGGCGGCCAGGGCCGGGGACAGCTGCACCCGGCCGGTGATGCGGGCGCTGCCGGCGGCCGCGGGCGCTGCCGCTGTAGCCGGCGCCGGGGCCGCACCTGCCTGCGCCACCGCGGCCGGCGCCGTGCCGGCCGGATCCTTGCCGCCAGCCGCCCGGGCCTGCTGCATGCTGCTCTCCAAGCCGGCTGCAAACGGGCTGCCCGGCTCGGCCAGCCGGCTGGCGCGCGTCCAGTAGGCCAGTGCGCCGTTGAAATCCTTGTCCTCGAAGGCCGCACTGCCGCGCAGCGCCAGCGCCTTGAGGTTGTCCGGGTCGATCTTCAGCGCGGCGGCCGCCAGCTGGGCCGGCTCCCCGCTGACGCGCTGGCCCTGCAGCATCGCCAGCACATCGGCATGGTCGGCCATCAGCTGGGCGTTGCCGGGGGCCAGCTCACGCGCGCGGGCAAAGGCCTTGCTGGCCTCCGGGAAGCGCTGCAGCACGGCATAGGAGCGCGCCAGCATCGTCCAGGCCTGGTCATCACCGGCCTGCGGGCTGGTCTGGTTCTCGAGACGGCTGGCCAGCTTGGCGACCATGGCCTCGATCTGCTCGGCGGTGATGCCGCCATCCTGCCCCGCGGCGGCCTGCGGCGGGCGCGGCAGCAGCGCCTCCGGCGTGCCCAGCACGCCATACATCAGGAACGCGAACAGCGGCACGAAGGCACCCAGCACGATCGCGGTCTTGCCGGCGCGGGCCGTCACCGGGGCGGCGGCGACCTCCTGCTCCTCCTCCAGCGCGCGGCGCTCGATCTCGGTACGCGACTGCTGGTACTGCACGGCATCGAGGGCGCCGGTGGCATGCTCCGCGTCCAGCGCGGCGAGCTGCTCGCGCAGCACCTGCAGGTTGGCGCGGCGCGCGGCATCCGCGGCAACCCGCTCGGCTGGCACCCGCGCCGAGCGCAGCAGCGGCGGCAGCACGAACACCAGGGCCAGGGCGATCAGGCCGGCCAGGCCCACCAGGAAGAAGCTCATGAACGTTCGTCACCTTCGGACAGCAGGGCCCGTGCACGTTGCGCGTTGTCCGCCGTCCAGGCGTCGGCCGCGGCCGCGCGGCGGCGGCGGCGGATGTTGAGGGTCAGCACGCCGATGGCCACGACCAGCAGCACGAAGGGCCCCAGCCACAGCAGCAGCGTGCGGGCATTGAAGGCCGGCCGGTACAGCACGAAATCGCCATACCGCGCGACCATGAAATCGATGATCTCCTGACGCGACTGCCCGGCCTGCAGCTTCAGCGCGATCTGCTTGCGCAAGTCCACCGCCAGGTCGGCGTGGGACGCGGCGATGGTCTCGTTCTGGCACACCAGGCAGCGCAGCTCCTCGGCGATGGCCATCACGCGGGCCTCCAGCTCCGGGTTGGCCGCGCTGGGCACGGCCTCCTTGGCCATCGCCGGGCCGGCCAGCAGCGCGAGCACCAGCACCAGCAGGCAGCGCGCTCCCGCGAAGGCACGCAGCAGCTCAGGCACCGAGTTTCCTCACCAGCGGAAGGATGTCGTCGCGCAGCACCTCCGGCGTGACCGGGCCGATGTGCTTCATCCGGATCACGCCCTGCTTGTCGATGACGAAGGTCTCCGGCACGCCGTAGACGCCGAAGTCGATGCCGACCAGGCCCTCGGTATCCGACAGCGAGCGGGTGTAGGGGTTGCCGAAGTTCGTCAGCCAGCGCAGCGCGTCCTCGCGCTTGTCCTTGTAGTTCAGGCCGTAGATCGGCACGGTGCCGGAGCGGGAGAACTCCACCAGCAGCGGGTGCTCGATGCGGCAGGCCACGCACCAGGAGGCCCAGACATTCAGGATCCAGACCTTGCCGCGCAGGTCCTGCGCGGAGATCTTCTGGTCCGGCGCGTCCAGCACCGGCAGGCTGAAGGCCGGCGCGGGCTTGTTGATCAGCGGCGACGGGATCTCGCGCGGCTTGAGCCCCAGGCCGACCGCCAGGAAGCCGACCAGCACCGCGAAGATCAGCAGCGGGATCAGGGCCTTCTTCATCGCGCAGCCGCCTTCGAAGCCGGGGCCGGGCGTGCGGGACGGGCCGGCGGGCCACCCGCGGGCGCACCGCTACGGGCCGCGACCGGCTGCTGGCGGTAGCGGCGGTCCAGCACCGCCAGCACGCCGCCGAAGGCCATCAGCAGGCAGCCGATCCAGATCAGGTTCACGAAGGGCTTGTGGTGCAGGCGCACGCTCCAGGCGGTCGCGCTGACCGGGTCGCCGAGCGCGACGTAGAGGTCCCGGGTGATGCCGCGGTCGATGCCGACCTCGGTCATCGGCATGCCGCGCACGGTGTAGACGCGCCGCTCCGGCGACAGCGTGGCCACGACCTGGCCATCGCGCAGCGCGACCACGGTGGCGCGCGAGGCGTTGTAGTTCGGGCCCTGGATCGGCGTGACACGCTCCATCCGGAAGGTGTAGCCCGCCACCGTGGCGGTGTCGCCGACCTCCATGCGCACGTCCGACTCGGACTCGAAACCGCTGACCACCGTGACGCCGACGATGAACACCGCCACCCCGAAATGCGCCAGCACCATGCCGTAGTAGCTGCCCGACAGCGTCACGATGCGCCGCCACAGCGTCGGCGCCGGGTGCACGCGCAGCTGCTCGACCAGGTTCAGCACCGCGGTGCTGGCGACCCAGGCCGCCAGCAGCAGGCCGACGCCGATCATCGGCGTCCAGTGGCCGAGCGTCAAGAAGGCCAGCACCGCGCTGACGAGGCTCACGCCGATGGCCCAGCGCATGCGCCGGGCCAGATCCCCGACGCTGGCCTGGCGCCAACGCGCCATCGGGCCCACGCCCATCAGGAACAGCGCCGGCGTCATCAGCGGCACGAAGACCGCGTCGAAGTACGGCGGGCCGACCGACAGCTTGCCCATGCCCAGCGCGTCGATGACCAGCGGGTAAAGCGTGCCCAGCAGCACGGCCGACGCGGCCACGACCAGCAGCACGTTGTTGGCCAGCAGCATGGACTCGCGCGAGACCATCTCGAAGCTGCCGCCCAGCCCGACCTTGGGCGCGCGCACCGCGAACAGCGCGAGCGATCCGCCGACGACCAGCGCCAGGAAGGCCAGGATGAAGACGCCGCGGGCCGGGTCGCTGGCAAAGGCGTGCACCGAGCTCAGCACGCCGGAGCGCACGATGAAGGTGCCCAGCAGCGACAGCGAGAACGCCAGGATGGCCAGCAGCGCGGTCCACATCTTGAAGCCGCCGCGCTTCTCGGTGACCGCCAGCGAGTGGATCAGCGCGGTGCCGACCAGCCAGGGCATGAAGGACGCGTTCTCGACCGGATCCCAGAACCACCAGCCGCCCCAGCCGAGCTCGTAGTAGGCCCAGAAGCTGCCCAGCGCGATGCCGCAGGTCAGGAAGCACCAGGCCACGGTCGTCCAGGGCCGGGACCAGCGGGCCCAGGCCGCGTCCAGCCGGCCCGACAGCAGCGCCGACACCGCGAACGCAAAGGCCACGACAAAGCCGACATACCCCATGTAGAGCATCGGCGGGTGGATCACCATGCCGGCGTCCTGCAACAGCGGGTTCAGGTCCTGCCCGTCGGCCGGCACCGGGAACAGGCGCTCGAACGGGTTCGACGTGAACAGCGTGAACATCAGGAACCCGCAGCTGACCAGGCCCATGATGCCGAGCACCCGCGCCACCATGCGCTCGTCGAGCTGGCGCGAGAACACCGAAACGGCAAAGGTCCACCCGGCCAGGATCAGCGCCCACAGCAGGATCGAGCCCTCATGGTTGCCCCAGACCGCGGTGATGCGGAACACCAGCGGCAGGTTGGAGTTGGAATGGTTGGCCGCCAGTGCGACCGAGAAGTCGTTCGTGACGAAGGCATGGGTCAGGCAGCCGTAGGCGATGGCCAAGAACAGCAGTTGTCCCCAGGCCGAGGGACGCGCCAGCGACATCCAGGCCACGTTGCCGGTCTGTGCGCCGATCAGCGGCAGCACGCTTTGCGCCAGCGCCATCGCCAGCGCCAGGATGAGGGCCACATGACCCAGTTCGTAGATCACGGCTTGGATCCTGTTCCGGAGGTCACCGACAGCGTGGACATCGAGTGCTGGGCACCCGGCTTGGCATTCTTCAGGGCCTCGGCGGCTTCCGGCGGCATGTAGTTCTCGTCATGCTTGGCCAGCACCTGGTCGGCACGGAAGACGCCATCCGGCCCCATCTTGCCCTGCGCGACGACGCCCTTGCCTTCCTTGAACAGATCCGGCAGCAGCCCGGTGTAGGTGACCGGGATCTTCTGGGCCCGGTCGGTCACCGCGAAGCGGATCGTCAGCCCCTGCGGCTCGCGCTGCAGGCTGCCCTCCTCGACCAGACCGCCGATCCGGAAGCTGCGGTCGCGCGGGGCCTCGTTGGCAAAGACCTGCGAGGGGCTGAAGAAGAAGACCAGGTTGCTGTTGAAGGCATTGAGCACCAGCGCGGCAGCGCCGCCCAGCACGGCCAGGCCGCCAACGATCAGGGCTGCACGTCGGGTTCGGGGTTTCA
Organism: Rhodoferax sp.; assembly: GCA_016790475.1. Lineage (GTDB taxonomy): Bacteria > Pseudomonadota > Gammaproteobacteria > Burkholderiales > Burkholderiaceae_C > CAISIP01. The sequence goes on from JAEUOX010000187.1 coordinate 8,353, forward strand.
TCGGGCGGACCTGCGAAAGGGAAATCGGGAATGCGGGGCCAGGGCGGCACCCGGGAGCGGTACGGTCAAAGGAATCATCGGAATTTACTACAGTGCCTGACGCCCTGAAGCGGTGCAAGGTCATGAAACGCGCCGGGGCGCGCTTCCAGGCATGGCCCTAGGACCGCATCGGACGCAGGGCGTTCCCTCCGTCGACCGGGCAAAGTGTCCAATCTTGTAGAAATTATATTGTCAGTTTAAGTTGACATATCTATGATGTGCCCATGTCCACGACCGCCCTGGCCGGCACCGGCCCCTCCCCCAGCGTCCGCGACGCGCCGCACGCCGTCGTGATCGGCAGCGGGTTTGGCGGCCTGGCCGCCGCAGTGCGGCTCGGTGCCCGGGGCTACCGGGTCACCGTGCTGGAGAAGCTCGACGCACCCGGCGGGCGGGCCTTTGTGTACAAGCAGGACGGCTTCACGTTCGACGCCGGCCCGACCGTGATCACCGCGCCTTTCCTGCTGGAGGAATTGTGGGCGCTGTGCGGGCGCCGGATGTCCGACGACATCGACCTGCGGCCGGTGACGCCGTTCTACCGGATCCGTTTCGACGACGGCACGGTCTTCGACTACTGCGGCGATCCCCAGGCCATGCGCGAGAAGGTGGGGCGCCTGGCGCCGGGCGATGTGGAAGGCTACGACAGCTTCCTGCGCATGAGCCAGGAAATCTACAAGGTCGGGTTCGAGGACCTGGGCGACGTGCCCTTCGACTCCTGGACCGACATGCTGAAGGTGGTGCCCGACCTGATGCGCATGGAGGCCTACCTGCACCTATTGCCACAACACCGCGTCCTTCAGCAACTGGGGCATGGGCGCGCCGCAGCGCGTGACCGCCTGGCACGGCATCCGGATGACGCGGGACCTGAACAACAATTTCCTGACGCCGCTCACCGCGACCTTCCCGAAGGCCCGCCTGGGCCCGACCGGCGACGTGGCCAAGGTGAACTGCGCGACCTGCCATCAGGGAGCGTTCAAGCCGCTGTACGGAGCACCGCTGGTCAAGGACCATCCGGAGCTGGTGGCCGCCGCCGCACCCGCGGTGGCACCCGCCCCGGCGCCGGCGCCGGCCGCACCCGCGGCGCCCGCCAAGAAGAAGTGACCCCGGCCGGTGGCGAAGCCACCGGTCGTGCTCCGCGCCGCGGCTGGCGACCGATTGACTTGAGTCAATACGGCGCTGTACCGTGCCGGCCATACTGGATCCGTCCCGCCGTCCCGCGCGGACGCAATGCACAACCTGGGCAGGGAGCAAGCAGGCCATGACCGCCAAGTCCGGCACCATCACCACCACCGCCAGCGTGCGCGCCGGGTCCCTGGAGGCCTGGGCCGTTGCCATCCGCCCGGCCAGCCTGCTGGTCGCGATCAGTCCGGTGCTCGTCGGCGCGACGCTCGGCGTCGAGCGCCGCGGCAGCGTGGATGTACTCGCGGCGCTGCTGGTGTTCGGCGCGGCGCTGATGATGCAGGTCATCACCAACATGCAGAACGACGTCGGCTACACCGTGCGGGGCGGCGAGGCCAACGGCACCCGGATCGGCCTGCCGCGCGCTACCGCCAACGGCTGGCTCAGCATCCGCCATGTGCGCCTGGGCATCCTGCTGGCCTGCCTGCTGGCCGTCGGCCTCGGGCTGGGCCTGGTCGCCTACCGGGGCTGGCCGGTGCTGCTGATCGGTACGCTGTCGCTGCTGGCCGCACTGGCCTACATGGGCGGCCCGCTGCCCATCGCGTACACGCCGTTGGGCGAGCTGACGGTCTTCGTGTTCTTCGGGCTGGTGGCCGTGATCGGCACCGACTGGGTGCTCACCGACAGCATCGGCACGGTCACCGTGCTTGCAGCCACGGCGATCGGCGGGCTGGCGGCTGCCGCGCTGGCCGTCAACAACCACCGCGACATCGCCCACGACCGCTCGACCGGCCGGCACACCTTCGCCGTCTGTTATGGCGAGCGGGCCTCGCAGCGCCTGTATGCGCTGCTGCTGCTTGGCCCGTTCGCGCTGCTGCCGGTGATGGCGCTGGTGGGTGACGACCCGGCCCTGCTGCTGCCGCTGGTGCTTCTGCCGGCCGCCAGGACGCTGAACCGGGACTTCCTCCACAGCGGCCCGGGCCGGGCCTACAACCTGATCCTGTTTCGCACCTTCCGCATGGAGCTGTGGTTTGCCGCATTGCTGTCGGCCGGCGCACTGCTGGGCCGCCTGCTTTCCTGAGGCGGCGGCCGGAGCGCGCTGATGATCGTGCGCCGATCGGCCCTGGTGGACCAGCCTGCCGAACACCTGTTCGACCTGATCGAGGCGGCCGAGCACTACCCCGCCTTCCTGCCCTGGTGCGCCGGGGCCCGCATCCTGTGCCGGGACGACGCGCTGGTCTCGGCCGACATCGAGATGCGCTACGCCGGCGTCGGGTTCACGCTGCGCACGCGCAATCCGAAGCGCCGCCCGGAATACATGGCGATCCATCTGGAGCAGGGCCCGTTCCGGCGCTTCGAGGGCGAATGGCGCCTGCGGCGACTGGATCCGCGCGCCTGCCGCGTGGACTTCCTGCTGGACTATGATTTCGACAGCCCGCTGATGACCCGCGTCGCCGGCCCGATGTTCGACCGCATCGCCAACACGATGGTGGACGCCTTCGTGGCCCGTGCCGGCCAGGTCCCCGCACCGATGCCCCCACCCGCCCCACCCGATGGAAACCCTCCGCTGTGACATCGTCGTCGTCGGGGGCGGTGGCGCCGGGCTGCGCGCGGCCATCGCCGCCTGCAGCCGGGACGCCGGCTTGCAGGTCGCGCTGGTGTCCAAGGTCGTGCCGATGCGCAGCCACACCGTGGCGGCCGAAGGCGGCGCGGCCGGCGTGGTGCGGGGCGACGACTCCCTCGACAAGCATTTCGACGACACCGTCGCCGGCGGCGACTGGCTCTGCGACCAGGACGCCGTGGATTACTTCGTCGCGCACTGCACCGAGGAGATGGTGCAGCTGGAGCACTGGGGCTGCCCCTGGAGCCGCCAGGATGACGGCCGCGTGAATGTGCGCTTCTTCGGCGGCATGAAGGTGCAGCGCACCTGGTTTGCCGCCGACAAGAGCGGCTTTCACATGCTGCACACGCTGTTCCAGACCTCGCTGAAGTTCCCCGGCATCCGGCGCTACGACGAGTTCTTCGTCGCCGAGCTGCTGGTCGAGGACGGGCAGGTCCGCGGCGTGCTGGCCATCGAGATCGCCACCGGCGCCTTCGTGCGCTTCGAGAGCCGGGCCGTGATCCTGTGCACCGGCGGCGCCGGGCGCGTCTACCAGCAGAACACGAATGCCGGCATCGTCACCGGCGACGGCATGGGCATGGCCTACCGCCATGGTGTCGCGCTGCGCGACATGGAGTTCGTGCAGTACCACCCGACCGCACTGCCGGGCAGCGGCATCCTGATCACCGAGGGCTGCCGCGGCGAGGGCGGCATCCTGACCAACCGCGACGGCTACCGCTACCTGCAGGACTATGGCCTGGGCCCGCCGGACCCCTGGCCGCGCGCCAAGGCGATGGAGCTCGGCCCGCGGGACCGGCTCTCGCAGGCCTTCTGGCACGAGGAGCGCGCCGGCCGCACCGTGCCCACTCCGCAGGGTTCGGCCGTCTGGCTGGACCTGCGGCACCTGGGCGCGCGCCGCATCCAGGAACGGCTGCCGCTGATCACCGAGGTGGCCCGCACTTTCGCCGGTGTGGACCCGGTCACGCAGCCGATTCCGGTGCGCCCGGCGGTGCACTACACGATGGGCGGCATCCTGTGCAACCGCTGGACCGAGACGGCGCTGCCAGGGCTGTTCGCCGCCGGCGAATGCGCGAGCGTCGGCATCCATGGGGCGAACCGGCTGGGATCGAACTCGCTGGCGGAGATCGTCGTGTTTGGCAAGGTCGCCGGTGAACGCGCCGCCGACTACGTGCGGGACTGCGCCAGCACCCCGCGCGCGGACCGCCCGCTGCAGCTGCAGGCCGACGCGGCGGAAGCCCGCCTGCTTGCGCTGCTGACCTGCGACCAGGGTGAGCGGGTGGCGGTGCTGCGCGACGCGTTGGGCCACAGCATGGAAGCCGGCGTGGGCATCTTCCGCACGCAGGACGGCATGCGCGCCACCTGCGACACCGTGGCGGATCTGCGCGCGCGCTGGCGTGCCGGCGTGCGGCTGGACGACCGGGGCCGGGCCTTCAACACCGAGTGGCTGTCGGTGATCGAGCTCGGCTTCATGCTGGAGGTCGCCGAGGCGATGGCTCATGCCGCATTGCAGCGCCAGGAGTCGCGTGGCGCCCATGTGCGCCTGGACGGCTTCGGCACACGCGACGACGCCCGCTTCCTGGCGCATTCGCTGGCCACGCGCCGCGGCGACGGGCCGCCGCGCATCGACTGGTCGCCGGTGGTGATCACGCGCTCAACGCCGGCCAGCCGCAGCTATGGCGGCACCGGCGAGCGCGCCGTGCTGACCTGAGACCTGCGATGACCGACGCCGCGCCCGCCGTCCCCGCCACCCGCACGATCACGATCGAGTGCCTGCGCTACCACCCGCAGACCGATGCCGCACCCCGCTTCCAGCGCTGGGAGGTGCCTTTCACCGACGACATGTCGGTGCTGCAGGGGCTGCAGTACATCAAGGACCATCTGGACGGCAGCCTGACCTTCCGCTGGTCCTGCCGGATGGCGATCTGCGGCAGCTGCGGCCACATGGTCAATGGCGAGCCGGCGCTGTCCTGCCACACCTTCCTGCGCGACCTGTTCCCCGGGCCGGTGCGGGTCGAACCGCTGGAGCACTTCCCGATCCTGCGGGATCTGGTCGTCGACCAGACCGGCTTCCTCGAACATCTGGCGGCAGTGAAGCCCTATCTGGTGCCGCCACAGGCGCGGTCGCTCGCGGACGGACCGCGGCCGCAGACACCGGCGCAGATGGCGCGCTACTACAGCCAGTCGCAGTGCATCAACTGCCTGCTGTGCTACGCGGCCTGCCCGCAGTTCGGGCTGGATCCGGGCTTCACCGGCCCGGCGGCGCTGGCGCTGATGCACCGCTACAACGCGGACTCGCGCGACGCCGGCTGGCCGGTGCGCCGCGAGGCGGCGAATGCAGAACAGGGGGTCTGGGGATGCACGCTGGTGGGCGCCTGCTCGCAGGTCTGCCCGAAGGGCGTGGACCCGGCCCATGCGATCAACCAGAACAAGCTCACCAGCGCGCTGGATTACACCGGCATCCTGCGGCTGCTGCCCCGGAAGAAGGCATCATGACGCCGCGCCGCCCGCCCGCACCGCAGTATGTGCGACCGATGCGTGGCTGGTGGCTGCGCCATTCGCGCGCTCGGCGCTACATGCTGCGCGAAGGCTCCGCACTGTTCCTGGTGGTGTACGCGCTGGTGCTGCTGGTCGGCCTGCTGCGGCTGGTGCAGGGTGAGGCCGCCTTCGCGGCCTGGCGCGCGGCACTCGGCCATCCGCTGGCGGTCGCCTGGCACGGTCTCACGCTGCTGCTGGTGCTCTATCACAGCATCACCTGGTTCCAGGTGATGCCCAAGACGATGCCGACCCTCCCGCTGCGTCCAGGCTGGATCACAGCCGCCAGCATCGTGTCCATGCTGCTGCTGTCGGCGGCGCTGCTGGCGGTGCTGCGCTGGGGGGTGGGATGAAGCGCTCGCACGAACCGGTGTTCTGGCTGCTGTTCGGCGCCGGCGGCATGCTGTCCGCGCTGCTCGGGCCGGTGCTGGTCTTCGTGACCGGCATCGCGGTGCCGCTGGGCTGGCTGCTGCCGTCCGACCTGCTGCGCTACGAACGCGTGCTGGCGCTGGCCCGCCATCCGGCGGGGCAGTTGGCGCTGCTGGCGGTGATCGCGCTGTTCCTGTTCCATGGCTGCCACCGGCTGCTGCACAGCCTGCATGACCTGGGCCTGCGCACCGGCAGCCCGGGGCGGTGGGTGTTTTATGGGTTTGCGGCGCTGGGCAGCCTCGCCACAGCCGTCTTGCTGTGGAGCCTCAGGGGTTGAGACAGCATGGCCCGCAGTGACCTGCCCCCTCCCAGCCGTGCCAACGTAAATTCCAGGAAGTCCGTCGTGGTTCGCTACCTATTGATCGATCCGACCGAGTTGTTGAGAACCACTGTCTAGCTTGATCCACTTGGCAGCCCGTCCCTTGCCATTCGGTGCGATCAATCCCTCCGCCTTCATTGCGCGCAAGACGACGCGCACCATGTCGCGACTGATGCCGGGGCATGCCTCCTCGATCTCCGAGATGGAGAAGGGCCGTTGGCGTTGGAGAATTTCAGAGCGAACGCGGTCGCCCTTGGCGCCCCGGCCGCGCTCGATGGTGCCCACGCGCTCTTCAAATTCCTTGTAGGCACGCAGCAGGGCACCCCAGAAGTAGTCGAGCCACGGGGCGATGTCGTGTGCGGCCTCGTGCCAGCCCTGGGAACTGGCCTCCAGTGTTTCGTAGTAGCTCTCCTTCGATTCTTCGAAGATGCGCTCCAGGCTGATGAAGCGGCCCACCGCATAGTCGAAGTGATAGAGCAGCTGCAGGGTGAGCAGACGTGCCATGCGGCCGTTGCCATCCGGGAAGGGGTGGATGCACAGGAAGTCGAGGATGGCCAGCGGCACCAGCACCAAGGGGTCTGCCAAGTGCTGATCCAAGGCCAAGCGGTAGCGCGCGATCAGGTCCGCCATAGCGATGGACGTGAGATGCGCCGCGACCGGTCGAAAGCGGATGCGTGAGCTGCCATCGGGGTGGCGCTCGACGATGTCGTTGTTGGTGGCCTTCCAGTGCCCGCCTGGTTGGGGCATGTAGCGGTACAGCATGCCGCGCAGCTGCAGGACCGTGCCTTCGGAGAACGGCATCTGCTCGCCGCTCTCATGGATCAGACCGAGGGCATCGCGGTAGCCTGCCACCTCTTGTTCGGAACGGCTTCGCGGCGTGGCATTCTTGAGCACCAGTGACTTGAGCCGGTGCGCGGCGACGACCACGCCTTCCAGGCGGTTCGACGACTCGGTGGACTCGACCACTGCCACTTGCCGCAGGTCGCTCAAGACCTCCGGCGACTGCGCCACGAAGAGCTGCTGCTTGCCCCTGTACTCACCCAGGGCGCGCAGGGTCGCCAGCTGCTGTGCGTCGAAGCGCAGCTTGGCGAGGTAGTCTGGCGAGAGTGATCGCATGCCGCGGCGTCTGGACGAGGAAGAATGGGGCAATGCTACTGCTAATTGGGGTATTTTCTATATTCTTTGCCCCAATAAATCGATGGTTACCCCATTCATCCCTGTCGGATCAGCTTACGGACCCCGCACCCGCCGATCCTCCACCCCCTTCGGCCCGTTGTGCAGGTTGGTCAGCACATGCTCCTGGTGCACCAGCCGCCAGGAGAGCATCTTCTGCGCCATCTCCAGCACGACCGCCTGGTGCGCCGGGTCGGCGGCCAGGTTGTGCATCTCCCAGGGGTCCTGCTGCAGGTCGAACAGCAGCGGCGGCAGCGCCGCGAAATGCACATACTTCCAGCGCTCGCCGCGCAGGATCGCCAGCTGGCATTCGTCCGGATCCAGCCCGAGCGCGGTCTGGCCGGCATAGCTGCCCCAGGGGCCGGCGCGGAAGTCCAGCTCCATGTGGGCCTCCTGGCGCCAGCGCACCGGCGTGCGGCCTTCCAGGAACGGGCGCAGGGAGCGGCCGTCGCACTGGGCCGGGATGTCGGCCCCCAGCCAGTCGAGCATCGTCGGCATCAGGTCCACCGATTCGGTGAAGGCGTCCACCTGCCGGCCACGCGCCGCGTGGGCCGCTTCGCGCGGGTCCCGGATGATCAGCGGAATGTGGAAGCTCTGGTCGAAGAACAGCTCCTTGCCCCAGGTGTAATGGTCGCCGCCCATTTCGCCGTGGTCGCAGGTGAAGACGATCAGCGTGCTGTCGTATTCGCCGGTGGCCTTCAGGTGCGCGACGATGCGGCCCACGGCGTCGTCGACCTCGTTGATCATGCCGTAGTAGCAGGCGCGCATCTGGCGCAGTTCCAGTTCCGGCATGTCCACCAGATTGTTCGGATTGTGCTCGTCGTACTTGGAGGGCCGCTGGAAGGTCTTGATCCATTCGGCCAGGTGCGGATGCATCGAGGCCTCCTGCTCCGGGCTGGCGCGGCGCTGCGGCAGCGGCACGTCGGCCGGGTCGTACATCGCGTTGTAGGGCTCTGGCGTGATGACCGGCGGGTGCGGCCGCAGGAACACGCAGTGCAGGAACCAGTCCTGGTGCCGGTGGTCGCCCAGCCAGTCCAGCACGGTGTTCGTCATGAAGGAGGTGTCGCTGTCCTCGGCCTTGAACAGCGTCGGGATGAAGCGGTGGCCGCGGTCCGCCGGCTTCACGAAGCCCGGTCGCGGCTGGTAGACGTCGTGCCGGCCCTCGAAGCGGTAGCCCTTGCGGCGCAGGTCGTTCATCCAGGCGGCCATGTAGTCCGGGAACAGCAGGCCGATGCGGTAACCCGGCAAGGGCCCCTCGAAGGTGCGCAGCGCCGGATCCTGCGGATCCAGCCCGCGCGGATCGGCGCTGGTGTCGGTGTAGCCGAACAGCATCGGATCCAGGCCGAGCTTGCGCACCTCCTGCGCGATGTTGCCGTGGCGGCGGTCCAGCGGCGTGCCGTTGCGCCCGGAGCGGTGGTTCATCAGGTACAGGCCGGTCTGCAGGCTGGAACGCGAGGGGCCACAGGGAGAAGTGACGGTGTAGTGCCGGCGGAACAGCACGCCGTCGGCCGCCAGCGCATCCAGGTGCGGCGTACGCACGACCGGATGGCCGACGGCGGAAAGGCATTCGCCGCGCCATTGGTCGGCGGAGATGAACAGGACTTTGCGGATGGCGGTCATGGGTTTCCTCGGAGCATGGCGGTCGGTGGGCAGCAGGGGCCGCAGCGCGGCGGCGCACAGCCAGGATGGTGCCAGAATGCCGGGGCCGCAGCCTGCGGCGACGGAGGTGCCGATGCTGGATGACGAACTGCGCGAGCGGGCGCGTGCACTCTATGCCGGAGCCCTGGTCTGGGACGACCATTCCGGCTTCGACCCGGACGCCCGGGTCGACCTAGCCTGCCTGGACCGCTGGCGCAGCGCCGGCGTGCACTACCTGTCGGTCAATGTCGGCTACGACGTCGTGCCCTGGCGCAAGACCTTGCAGACGCTGGCTGCGTTCCGCGCCTGGATCGAGCAGCATCCGGCCGACTACCTGCTGGTGCGCACCGCCGAGGACGTGCCACGCGCGCGCCAGACGGGCCGGATGGCGGTGAGCTTCGACCTGGAGGGCATGAACGCGCTCGACGGCGACCTGCACATGGTGAGCGCGTACTACGCGCTGGGCGTGCGACAGATGCTCTTCGCCTACAACCTGAACAATGCCGCCGGTGGTGGCTGCCACGATGGCGATGCGGGGCTGACGGACTTCGGGCGGGCCGTGATCCGCGAGATGAATCGCGTCGGGATGCTGGTGGACTGCTCGCACAGCGCCCGACGCACGACGCTGCAGGCGATGGAGCTGTCCAGCGCGCCGGTGATCTTCTCGCACTCCTGCGCGCATGCCGTCACGCCGCACGGGCGCAACATCACCGATGCGCAGATCCGGGCCTGCGCGGCGACCGGCGGCGTGGTCGGCATCAACGGCGTGGGCCTGTTCCTGGGCGGCAACGACCGCGCGCCGGAGCGCTTTGCGGACCATGTGCTGCATGTGACCGACATCGCCGGCCCGGAGCATGTAGGCATCGCGCTCGACTATGCCTTCGATACCGGCGGCATCGCCGAGGTGCTCGGCGCGCATGCCGACTACTGGCCGCCGCAGGAGTATCCGGGTGGCGCGGTGGAGTTCATTGCGCCACAGGCGCTGCCGGAGATCGTGGAGATCCTGTTGCGCCGCGGCTGCAGCGACGCGCAGGTGCAGGGCTTGCTGGGCGGCAACTTCCTGCGCGTCGCGCAGCAAGTCTGGCGCTAAAGCGCGCGACTACAGCGATTTGGCCGGGCTGGCCACCCGTGAACGCAGGCCCCAGGCCCACAAGGCCTCGGAGGGCAGCGGCAGCACCAGGAACCAGTGCTCCAGCACCGCCAGCGACAGCAGCATCGCGGCGAAGGTCAGCGAGGTCAGCATGAAGGGCGTGACACCGTCGGCACCGGTGGCCTGCCACAGCCACCAGGCCACCAGGCTGGACAGCAGCACCGAGAACGGGAACAGCGGGTTCATCGCCTTGCGCGTGAAATAGGTCTGCAGGTACTTCAGGTGCGCCGGCAGGAAGGATTCATTGAGGTTGCGCGCGCCCAGGAAGATGTTGAGCTTGGCGCTCTGGCGCATGATCCACAGCACCAGGAAGGTCCACATGCCGGTCTGGTTGACGCCGCCCCAGGTGACCGCCGCCACCGCACCCGCCAGCAACACCAGCGCCATCTCATGGTGCAGCACGGCCTCCAGCGAGAATCCGGCGCGCCGCCAGCCGGTGGCGCCCGGCGGACAATTCGAACGCCTCGGCCCGGTGACCCAGCCCAGCAGGAAGGCGACCTCCTGCCAGGCCCAGACCAGGATCGCGCAGGTGAATGCGGAATAGGCCGCACCGATGCGGGTGCTGTGCGCCGTCGCCTGCAGGCCGGCCAGCGCAAGGACCAGCAGCACGGTCGCCCCGGCCATGGTCCACTTGAACGTCCAGCGCGGCAGCCCGTTCAGGTACAGGATCACGCCCGTGGCGAACCACCACACGAACACGGTGTAGAGGATTGGCAGCAGGTAGGCGGACATCGCAGAGGCCGGTGGCATCGTCGCGGCAGGTGGCCCCTACCAGGTCGGCGCCAGCCGGGCATTCGCCGGCAGCGTGTTCGGCACGGTAGGCAGCAGCAGCAGCCGGCCGAAGGCCAGTGCGGCCGCGCCCGCGTACCAGGCACGCTTCAGGCCGCCGACCACGCCGCCCCGGGCCCGTGCCACCTCATTGGCCTCGGAGATCCGGCGCAGGCGCTCGAGCCCGGCACGGAAGCGCGGGTCCTCCAGGTTGATCGTCAGCGGGAAGACCTGCTTCGTGATCTCGCTGGTGATGCGGAACACCTCGAAGTCGTAGGTCGCCGGGTCGAGGCCCATCGCCTTGTGCATCTCGGGGCGCTGGTGGTCCCGCACGTACATCGTCGAGAACACCGCCAGCACGAAGAAGCGGATCCACAGCTTGTTGACCCCGCTGAGCAGGTGCGGATTGGCGCGCATCAGCAGCGCAAAGGCCTCGCCATGGCGGAATTCATCGTTGCACCAGCGCTCGAACCAGCGGAAGATCGGATGGAAGCACAGCTCGGGGTGCTTTTCCACCTGGCGGTAGATCGCGATGTAGCGCGCATAACCGATCTTCTCGGACAGGTAGGTCGCGTAGTAGATGTACTTGGGCTTGAAGTAGGTGTACTTCTTGGCGCGCGCCAGGAAGCCGAGGTCCACGCCGATGCCGAAGTCCTTGAGCCACTGGTTGATGAAGCCGGCATGGCGCGATTCATCGCGTGCCATGAAGCCGAACAGCTCCTTCATGTCGGGGTTCTGCACGCGCTTCTTGATCTCGGCGTACAACACGCAGCCGGAGAACTCCGAGGTGATCGAACTGATCAGGAACTCCGAGAACTCCTTGTACAGCGCCGGCGGCATGCCGGAGTAGTTGGCCATCAGGTCGGCCGGCCGCTGGAAGTGGTCGGTGTTGTTGTCGTCGCCGAACTCCTTCATCAGCGCGTCCCACTGCTCCCGGATGCCGCTGACGTCGAGCCGGTCGATGGCGGC
>JAEUOX010000505.1 GCA_016790475.1 Rhodoferax sp.
GTTCATCCGCCTGGTGATGTCCGAGAACATGCAGCGCGGCGAATACATGGCCCGCAGCAAGCGCATCCAGGAGCTCAACGTGCCGGCCATCGAGGCGATCCGCCGACTCTACGAGCGTGGCGTCGCGCAGGGCGTGTTCCGCGCGCAGCTCGACCCGGTGGACATCCATGCGTCGATCTCGGCGCTGAGCTTCTTCAACGTCTCGAACCAGCACACCTTCGGCTCGATCTTCCAGCGCGACATGGCCTCGGTGCAGGCCGTCACCGCGCGGCGCGACAGCGTCATCGAGATGATCGTCCGCTTCGTGCGCAAGTAATTCCCGCGAACGCGCAGGCCGGCGCCGCGGCCCCAGGGTTTTCCCGCATATCCGGAAAACTAACTAGTTCGTACATTACGTCGCATCCACACCGTGAGGAGACACAGCGCGATGATCAACAAACTGATCGACGGGTACTGCCGCGTCACAGGCTACCTGATCGCCGCCATGCTGGCCGTCATGGTCGTGCTGGTGTTCGGCAACGTGGTGATGCGTTATGGCTTCAACAGCGGCTTCACGATCTCGGAAGAGCTGTCGCGCTGGCTGTTCGTCTGGCTGACCTTCCTCGGTGCCGTTGTCGCGCTGCGCGACAACGGCCACCTGGGCACCGACATGCTGGTCGGCCGCCTCGGGCCGCTGGGCAAGCGGATCTGCATGGGCCTGTCGCTGTTGCTGATGATCTATTGCCTGTGGCTGCTGTTCAGCGGCAGCCTGGAGCAGTTCAAGATCAACCGCGACTCCCAGAGCCCGGTCATGGAGGCCTCGATGGGCTGGTTCTATGCCAGCGGCATGGTCTTCGCGGTGCTGGGCTTCCCGATCCTGCTGATGGACCTTTACCGCCTGGTCACCGGCCAGGTCGATGACGCGCACCTGGTGCTGATCAAGGAATCGGAAGAGGCGCCGCACGGCGACACCGATTCGTCCAACCCTTCCCAGCGCTGAAGCGAGGCCCCCATGACCGTCATCGTCTTTCTCGGGTCCCTGCTGGCCGCCATGGCACTCGGCGTGCCGATCGCGTTCTCGCTGCTGCTGTGCGGCGTGGCGCTGATGGTGCACCTGGGCAACTTCGACGCCCAGATCCTGGCGCAGAACCTGCTGGAGGGGGCCAACAGCTTCCCGCTGCTGGCCGTGCCCTTCTTCATGCTGGCCGGCGAGATCATGAACGCCGGCGGCCTGTCCCGCCGCATCGTGAACTT
>JAEUOX010000008.1 GCA_016790475.1 Rhodoferax sp.
CGCCTGGCGGACCGGGTGCGTTATGCCGGCGTCAATGCCGGCAGCGAGACCTTCCAGCCGATGCCCTGCCTGTTCGACCAGGACCGCGTCGTGGGCCAGGGCGTGCTCGGGCTGCTGCTGAGCGGCGCCTCGCAGACCCTGCTGGCCCACGGCTATCCGGTGCCGGAGCATGCGATGACGGCCACCTCCACCGCCGGCAACCAGATCCTGTCGATCGACTGGCAGCCGGCCTTCGACGTCTACCAGCAGATCATCCGGGACCAGTACGGCATCGCGCTGACCCGTGACAACTTCTACCAGTACGCGGTGCACTTTCCGTTCGGCATCCTGCAGGCCAACGACGACGTCGTGGTGCGCATTCCGGTCGCGCTGACCGACGATGGTGCGCTGTACTGCGTCGGCGAGGTGCCGGAGAACGCGATGCTGGTGCTGCTGCAGGCGCCGCCGGCCGCGGGTGCGCCCTGTGTCGGCGCGCTGCTGCAGCGGCTGAAGGCGGCCCCGCAGGCCCGGGCGGTCGATCCGCTGCTGGCGTTCTACTGCGCGGGACGGCGCATGCACCTGGGGGACGACGCGCTGGCCGAACTGGCCGCACTGCAGCGCGACAGCGGCACACCCCGGCTCGCCGGTGCGCTGTCGCTGGGCGAGATCGGCAGCACGCATCGGGGGGGCTATCCGATGTTCCACAACGCCGCCATCGTCTGCCGGCCCTGGCACAGCCCATGAACCGCGAGCGGGTCCTGTCGGTCCTCTATGACCTGACCCTGACGGTCGGCAGCGAGGTGCGGCTGGAGGCCCTGCTGGTGCGTGTGCTGCAGCGCCTGCTCTACCACACCGCGTTCCCGGTCGGGCTGGTGTTCCTGGATCTGGAGGATGGGCCGCAGGGCCTGCAGGGCCGTCTGGCGACCGCCATCGGAGATTTCGCGCTCGGGCGCCAGCAGGGCCTGGTGCAGGCGCTGCCGGATGCGCTGGTGCGCGGCCCGGCCCGGTTGCTGGCGGGCGAGGATCTGCTGGCGCCGCTCGCCGGCGGGCGGCCCTATGGCCACGGCCTGCGGCTGCCGATCGATGCCGGTGCGACGATCGTGCTGCTGGCGCCGTCGGCGTTCACCAGCGACCTGCCGCTGACCCAGGTCTTCCTGCCGGTGATGCGCAACCTGGCGCGGGCGATCCGGCTGTGCCGCGACAGCGAGCAGCTCACCCGTTCGCTGGAGGCGGACCGGGACCAGGCCCGCGCCGCGCTGGAGGCCGCCCTGGCGCAGTCGGAACGCGAGCGCCGCCTGCTGCGCACGCTGACGAACACGATTCCCGAGCTGGTCTGGCTCAAGGACGCCCAGGGGCGCTACCTGACCTGCAACCGGCTGTTCGAGGACTTCTGCGGCAAGCCGGAGAGCGCCATCGTCGGCAAGGTCGTGGAGGAGGTCGTGGATGCCGACAGCGCAGCGCGCGCCCGCGCATTCGATGACCGCGTGATGGCCGCCACGGAGCCGCTGGTCGTCGAGGAGCGGTTGCGCTTCGCGTCGACCGGCTACGAAGGCCTGTTCGACGTGCTGCGTGTCGCGGTGCGGGATGCCCAGGGCCAGGTCGTCGGCGTGCTCGGCGTGGCCCATGATGTCAGCGCGCGCGACCGCACCGAGAAGGAACTGGAGCAGTCGCGCCAGCTGCTGCAGGCGGTGATCGACACCGTGCCGATGCGCATCTTCTGGAAGGACCGCCAACTGCGCTACCTGGGCAGCAATCCGGCCTTCGCGCGGGATGCCGGCATGCACAGCCCCGCCGAGCTGCTGGGCAAGGACGACTTCGCGCTCGGATGGGCCGCCCAGGCCGAGACCTACCGTCGCGACGACGAGGAGGTGATGCGCTCCGGCGTCGCGAAG
>JAEUOX010000035.1 GCA_016790475.1 Rhodoferax sp.
CACCAGTACCTGACCGCGCACAACCCCAACCTGACCCGCGACGAGAAACGCCACCTGAAGGAGAGCGCCTTCCGCGGCTGGGAGCTGGTGCAGGCCACGGCGCGGGTGTGCGCGATGAACCTGATGCTGCACGGTATCGGCTCCGAGAAGAGCGTGCCCGTGCGTGTGGCCGACGCGCTGGCGGCCGACCCCGGCGAGCGCTTCCAGGTGGTGCTGGCCAACCCGCCCTTCGGCAAGAAGAGCAGCACGCTGATCGTGGGCGAGGACGGCCGCAGTTCCACCGAGAAGGACGTGGTCGAGCGCGACGACTTCTGGGCCACCACCAGCAACAAGCAGCTCAACTTCGTGCAGCACATCAAGACGCTGCTGGCCACCCACGGCCGCGCGGCGGTGGTGGTGCCCGACAACGTGCTGTTCGAAGGCGGCGCCGGCGAGACCATCCGCCGCAAGCTGCTGCAGGAGTGTGACGTGCACACCCTGCTGCGCCTGCCAACGGGCCTGTTCTACGCGCAGGGCGTGAAGGCCAACGTGATCTTCTTCGACAAGAAACCGGCAAGCGAGACTCCCTGGACGCGCAAGCTGTGGATCTACGACCTGCGCACCAACAAGCACTTCACGCTCAAGACCAACCCGCTCAAGCGCGCCGACCTGGACGAGTTCGTTGCCCTGTACAACCCGGCCAACCGGCACCAGCGCCAGGCCACCTGGAGCTCCGACACCCCGGACGGCCGCTGGCGCGTGTACGACTACGACGAGTTGACCGCCCGCGACAAGGCCAGCCTGGACATCTTCTGGCTCAAGGACGAATCCCTGGCCGATTCCGACAACCTGCCGCCACCGGATGTGATCGCGCAGGAGATCGTGGATGATCTGGAGGCGGCGTTGGAGCAGTTCCGGTTGATTGCGGCGAATTTGAACGGCGACAACGCGGGTGACCGCATGACTCCCGGGCTGAAATAGCATGCTCGCGTTCCTGATTGACGCCGACAATCTCTGCAACGCGGCCTGGCTGGAGGAGGCGTGCGCGCGCCTGGAATCCGAGGAGGGCGCGTTGGCCGTGCGACGCGCGTACGGCAGCCCGGACAAGCTCCGGGATCTGACGGAGGTGTTTCGCCGTCGGTCGATCCGCGCCTACCCGAACTTGCCGCTGTCGAAGAACACGACGGACATTGCCCTGGCCGTCGATGCGATGGAGCTGGTCTGTCGCAACCCCGCACCCAAGGTCGTCGCCATCGGATCCGGCGATGCCGACTTTGTGCCCCTGGTTGTCCGCCTGCGGGAGCACGGTGTCCGGGTCATTTGTGTCAGTGAGCGCTCGAAGGTCACGGCCGATGCGCAGAATGCATTCGACAAGGTCATCCTCGTCGGGCCGATCGCCGAGCCGGCACCGGTGGATCGGGTACCACCCCCTGCGGCTGACCCGGTGGTGAAGGCAGGACCAAAGACCGAGGCCCGGTCTGACTCCCCGCAGGTGCAGACCGTGAAGCCGGCGGCGGCAAAGGCGCCGGCAGCCAAGGCGATCAGTCCCATCGAGAAGGTGACCGTGCAGCAGATCTTGAAGGCTGTGCCGGCGTTGAAAGCGGGAGATTGGGAACACTTGTCGGAGGTGGTCAAGACCTTGCACGAGCGCAAGTTGCTGTCCAAGAGTGCGTCCTCGCCGAAGTTGTTCGGACGGTTTCCGCACTACTTCGAGTTGAAGCCAAAGAAGCAGCCGAATGAGGTCCGCTACATTCCGCCCCCGGCGTGATCCCCTTGAGCGCCTTGACTTGTTCGACCGGTCAGCGCCGGGAACCAATGGCCTGAGCCCGCCCCGTAGCCCATCGGGCCGACGCAATTGCGAAAACCGCAGTCGCAATTGGAGAGTCCCCCCCCGGCGAGCGCAATAAACTTTGCCGGTTTGCCGAGCCTCGGCAGGGGCGTGCACGGTTCTGGTGCCTGCCCGATCCTCGTCCATTTCCCAAGGAGCGCAGCGCACATGGCCACATTCCCTGCACGGGCCAAAGTCGTCATCATCGGCCAAGGCGGCATCGTCGGCGCCTCGGTGGCCCACCACCTGATCGAGCGTGGCTGGACCGACATCGTCGGCATCGACAAGTCGGCCATTCCGACCGACGTCGGCTCCACTGCCCATGCGTCGGACTTCTGCTTCAACACGATGCACGACCCGCTGACGATCTTCACGACGAAGTACAGCATCGACTTCTACGAGAAGATGGGCCGCTACGAGCGCATCGGCGGGCTGGAGGTGGCGCGCGTCGGCGACGAGGAGCGCATGCGCGAGCTGGAGCGCCGGGTGGCCTCCGGCAAGGCCTTCGGCAATCGCGTCGAGCTGATCACGCCGGCCCAGGCCAAGGAGCGCTTCCCGCTGCTGGAGGAAGACAAGATCATGGGCGCGTTGTGGGACCCGGACGCCGGGCTGGTCAAGCCGCGCTCGCAGATGGTCGTCGGCGAACTCGTCGATGCGGCGGTTGCGTCCGGCAAGCTGCTGTCCTTCGCCAACACCGCCTGCACCGGCCTGCGGATCGAGAACGGCCGTATCCAGGGCGTCGAGACCACCCGCGGCTTCATTGCCGCCGAGTATGTCGTGGTGTGCGCCGGCCTCTGGGGCCGGCTGATCGCCGGCATGGCCGGCGAGGACCTGCCGATCATGCCGGTGGACCACCCGCTGACCTTCTTCAAGCCCTACCTGAAGTTCGCCGGCACCGGCAAGGACATCGGCTACCCGCTGCTGCGTGACCAGGGCAACTCCGCCTACCTGCGCGACACCGGGGATCCGACGACGCCGGAGGGCGGGCAGATCGAATGGGGCTACTACGAGGAGAAGAACCCCCGCATGTGCCATCCGCGCGACCTGCTCGAGAAGGAGCAGGCCCGGCTGTCGCCGTCGCAGCGCGACCTGGAACTGGAGCAGATCATGGCGCCGCTGGAGCGGGCGATCGAGCTCACGCCGATCCTGGCCGAGCTGGGCTATGACGAGAAGCATTCCTTCAACGGCCTGCTGCAAGTGACGACCGACGGCAACCCCTCGGTCGGCGAGTCCGCCAAGGTGCGCGGCCTGTGGTATGCCGAGGCGGTCTGGGTCAAGGACGGCCCCGGTATCGGCAAGCTGGTGGCTGACTGGATGACCGACGGATTCACCCACATCGACCATGCCCGCATGGACATCGCCCGGATCTACCCGTTCCAGCAGGACGAGAAGTACATCCACGACCGCTGCTTCGAGGGTGCCTTCAAGATCTACAACCCGCCGGTGCACAACCGCGAGCCCTATGGCTCGGCGCGCGGCATCTACAAGAGTCCGTTTTACGAGCGCGAGAAGGCGCTGGGCGGCTACTTCATGGAGCTTTCCGGCTGGGAGCGGGCGCATGGCTACGCGAGCAACGAGCACCTGCTGGCGGTCTACGGAGACCGGGTGCCGGTGCGCCACAACGAGTGGGACAACCGCCACTTCTGGCGCGTGTCGAATGCCGAGCACCTGAAGATGTCCGAGGACGTCGGCATGATCAACATCTCGCACTTCGCCGAGTTCGACGTCGAGGGCCCGGATGCGGCCGACCTGCTGGAGTACATCTGCGTGGCCAAGGTCGGCGGCGACACGCCGGTCGGCAAGGGCATCTACACGCACTTCCTGGACGCCAAGGGCGGCGTGCGTGCCGACCTGACGGTGCTGCGCCTGGCGCAGGACCACTACCGCGTGATCGACGGCGCTGACGCCGGCCACCGTGACCTCACCTGGGTGCGCCGGATGGCGCAGGACCGCGGTGCGAACGTGAAGGTCACCGACACCACGACGCAGTACGGCGGCCTGGGCGTGTGGGGCCCGAACGCCCGAGCGACGATCCAGAAGATCGCCGACGATCCGGCGGCCTGGTCCCCGGAGAACTTCCCGTTCGCCGCGATCCGCGAGCTGAAGATCGCCGGTGTGCCGGTGCTGGCCTTCCGGATCTCCTATGTCGGCGAGCAGGGCTGGGAACTGCACTTCAAGTACGACGACGGCCTGGCCCTGTGGGACGCGCTGTACGCGGCCGGCGTGACGCCGGTCGGCGTGGAAACCTACGCCAACAGCCGCCGCATGGAGAAGAGCCTGCGCCTGCAGAATGCCGACCTGCTGACCGAGTACAACCTGTTCGAATGCGACCTGGCCCGCCCGAAGGTCAAGGCCGCCGACTTCCACGGCAAGGCCGCGCACCTGCAGTTCCGCGAGCGCGCGCAACAGCCGGCGATGCTGTGCACGCTGGTCATGACGAACAACATCGACCGCCACGGCGTGGCCCGCTACCCGGTGGGCAGCTGCCCGGTCATGGACCCGGCGACCGGCGCCACGCTGGTCGACGCGCTCGGCCGGCGCAGCTACACGACCAGCATCGCCTACGGCCCGACGCTGGGCAAGAACATCGCGCTGGCCTATCTGCCGCAGGCCTGGTGCGAGGTCGGGCGCGAGCTGCAGATCCAGTACTTTGCCGATGTCTACCCGGTGCGGGTGGAGGCCGTGGGGTACCGGCCGCTGTATGACCCGGAGAATGTGAAGCCGCGGTCCTAGGGTGGCGGGTTGCGCGCCGGCTTGCGAGCCTTCAGCGGCAGAAGCTCCTGCGCCAGGGCAAGCGCCTGGAACTCCGGGTCCTTGTGCAGAAGCGTGGCGCCCTGCTCTGCAGCGCAACCGGCGATCCATGCGCCCGCGATCGACAGCGGATGCATTGCCTTGAACTCGGCAGATCGGAGCAGGAGTGCCTCACTGTTCGACATCCAGGTGATTGGCAGGGCCAGGCACTGCTGATAGGCCAGTTGTCCGGCAGCCCGGTCTTCGTCCCGCCATACGCGGTAGTAGACCTCCATTTGGGTGATGAAGCATCCGAAGCATCGGGCCTTGCCCTCGCTGGCGAGACCGAGGACTTCCGCCACACGGTCGGCACCCGGTTCATCGTCGCGCAGCGTCAGCAGCGCCGAGGTGTCCAGAAGAAAGCGCTTCATTCGCGTTCCCGATCCTGCTTGCGGGCGGCCACCAGGCGTGCCGTGGCACCACCTTTGCCCTGCCCGCGGAATGCATCGATCGGGTTGGATCGAACCGGGACCACCCGGATGCTACCGTTGTCCAGGATCCACTCCAGTCGGTCGGCTGGCCCCAGGTGAAGCTGGTGCCGGATGGCCGCCGGGACAACGGTTTGGCCTCTGGATGTGATGGTGCTTTGCATGGTCTGCGCCTTCGGCGTGAATTACAAGATGGAACTCAGTGCAATTCAGGCGTGACGGAAACTCGTCCTTCGTCTGTGCGATCATCGGCCGCATGCGTGCGATCACCGAACGTTCCGAGCCATCCTCCGGGGAGTCACCCCGCCGATGAGCCTGCCCATCGACACCCCCGCCCTGGAGCGCCGTGACTGGATCGCGGGCCTGGAAAACGGCCTGTCGATCATCGAGGCCTTCGACCCCGAGCACCCGCGCATGACGGCCAGCCAGGTCGGGCAGCGTTGCGGGCTGACCCGCACGGCAGCGCGGCGCTACCTGCTGACGCTGGCGCACCTGGGTTATGCCCAGACCGACGGCAAGCTGTTCTGGTTGTCGCCCCGGGTGCTGCGTCTGGGCCAGGCCTACCTGGATTCGGCCCGGCTGCCGCGCGCGATCCAGCCCTTCCTGCAGCGGGTCACGGCCGGCACCGGCGAGACCGCCTTCGCCGCGGTGCTGGACCAGCGCGACGTGGTCTACATCGCGCGCAGCGGCACCCACCGCCAGCTCAACATCGGTTATGTGCTGGGCTCGCGGATGCCGGCCCAGGTGACGGCCGCCGGCATGGCGATCCTGAGCCAGTTGCCGCCGGCCGCGCTGGATGCCTGGCTGGAGCGGAGGGAACTGCGGGCCTACACCGCCTACACGCTGACCAACACCCGGCAGCTGCGCGAGGCTGCGGAGCAGGCGCGCCGTCAGGGCTGGTTCGTGTCGGAGCAGCAGCTGGAGATGAACTTCCGCGGCATCGCGGTGCCGGTGTTCGGCCACGGCGACACCTTGCTGGGTGCAATGAGCGTGACGATGCCGATGAACAACGAGACCACCGAAGCCGCGCTCGCCCGGGTGCTGCCGGTGCTGCAGGAGACCGCGCGCAGCATGCGCCACCTGCTGTGAGCAGGGCCGGTGCAGGTCAGCCGTGCAGCAGCTGGTCCAGCTGGACCAGGCTGTCGATGAAGCGGACGTGGCCGTGCCATGCCGGTGGCGCCTGCTCCGGCGGCAGCAGCGCATAGACCGTCATGCCGGCGGCCAGACCGGCCTGGATGCCGGGCAGGCTGTCCTCGACCACCGCGCAGCCCGCCGGGGCCACACCGAGTGCCCGGGCCGCATGCAGGAACAGCCCCGGCTCCGGCTTGAAGCTGCCGACCTCGTAGGCACAGTAGACCCGCTCCCCCAGCAGCACGTCCAGCCCGCACAGCGCCAGCGTCTGCGACACCTTTTCGCGCGGGCCGTTGGTCGCCACGCAGAAGGGCTGGCGCAGCCGCTGCAGCAGCGCGTGGGCGCCCGGCATCGCGCGCAGCCCGGCGCTCTGGAAATGCGCGGCCTGCGCCTGGCGCACCGCCGGGATGAAGCGCTCGGTGAACGCGTCCGGCGGTTCGCCAAGCTGCGAGGCGATCCAGGCCGCCACGTCGGCCATGCGCAGCCCGCGGAACCGTTGCTGGGCCTCGGCGCTGTCGAGTGCGAGGCCGCGCGCGACGGCCAGCTGGCGGATCACCTCCAGGCCCGGCGCCTCGCTGTCGACCAGCGTGCCGTCGGCGTCGAAGATCAGCGCGTCGTGCCGCGGCTTCACGCCGGTGCGGCGGGTGCGGCGCCCGTGGTGTGGGCACCCCCCAGGAACAGCCGCTCCATGTGCGGATCGGCCAGGATCTCCTGCGCCGGCCGGTGCAGCACCAGGCGGCCGGATTCCAGCGCGATCGCGTCGTCCGAGCACTTCAGCGCGCTCTTGACGTTCTGTTCGACCATCAGCACCGTGGTGCCCTGATCGGCCAGCTTGCGCAGCATGCGGAACACATCCTGCACGACCAGCGGCGACAGGCCGATCGAGGGCTCGTCGATCAGCAGCACCTTCGGGCGCAGCAGCAGCGCCCGCCCGATCTCCAGCTGCTTCTGCTCGCCGCCCGACAGCGACGCCGCCCGCGAGTGCATCCGCTCGCGGACCCGCGGGAAGAACTCGAGCACCTCCGGGATGCGCTCGTGCGTGGTCTTCATGCCCAGCGTGATGCCGCCGAGCTCCAGGTTCTCGAACACGCTCAGCTGGCCGAACAGGTTGCGCCCCTGCGGCACGAAGGCGATGCCCATGCCGAGCAGCGCCTTCTGCGTGGCGCCCGTGATGTCCTGGCCATGCAGCCGGATGCGGCCCTGGCGCGGCTTGAGCAGCCCGAACAGGGTCTTGAGCACCGTGGACTTGCCGGCCCCGTTGGGCCCGATCAGCAGCGTGATGCTGCCGGTCGCGACCTCGAAGGACAGGTTGTTCAGGATCATGAAATCCTTGTAGCCGGCGACCACGTCGTCGAATGCGATGCAGGGGGTGGCAGGTGCGTCGCTCATGTCAGTTCCCCAGGTAGGCGTCGAGCACCTGCTTGTTGGCGCGGATCTCCTGCGGCGTGCCGATCGCCATGACCCGGCCCTCCACCATCACCATGATGCGGTGGCACAGGTCCATCACGAAGTCCATGTTGTGCTCGATCACGACGAAGCTGCCGCGCGAGGCGCGGTTGAGGTCCTTCAGCAGCGTGCTGATGCCGCCCACCAGCGACGGGTTGACCCCGGCACAGGGCTCGTCGAGCAGCACCAGGTCGGGCTCGCTCATGAAGGCCATCGCGATGTCCACCAGCTTCTGCTGGCCGTAGCTCAGCTCGCCGGCCTTCTTGCCAGCCACATGGCGCAGGTGGAACTGGTCGATCAGCGCATCCGCCCGCGCACCAAGCCCGGAGTCGCCCGGCGCGAACATCCGGCTGAACAGCGTGCCGCGGTGCTCCTGCGCGGCGACGATCAGGTTGTCGCGCACCGTCATCTTGCCGAACACCTGCAGCGTCTGGAAGGTGCGGCCCACGCCCTTGCGGTTGAGCTCCAGCGGGCCCAGCGCGGTGACGTCCTCGCCGTTGAGTTCGATGCGGCCGGAGTCCGGTGTGATCTGGCCCAGCATGCTGTTGAACAGCGTGGTCTTGCCCGAGCCGTTGGGCCCGATCACGCCGAAGATCTCTCCGGGGCGGACCTCGAAGGACACGCCGCCCACGGCCTGGATCGCGCCGTAGGCCTTCTTCATGTCGGTGACCTTCAGCACCGGCGCACTGGCCGGCCGGTCGTGGTGGTGCGGATGCGTCATGCCCGGACTCCCTGGGCGGCGGCCGCCCGTTCGGCGCTGGCCTGCCGGGCCTGCCGGCGCGCCCGGACGCGGTCCGGGATGCTCAGCAGCCCGTCCGGCAGCCAGATCATCAGCAGCACGACGGCGGTGCCGAACACGAACAGGTACCAGGCCTGCGCGAAGCGCAGCCACTCCGGCAGCACGACGCCCACCGCCGAACCCAGCACCGGCCCGAGGAAGTAGCCTGGCCCGCCGACCACGACCATCAGGTACATCATGATCGACTGGCCGACCGTGAACAGCGAGGGGTCGATGAACTGCACCTGGGAGGCATACAGGCCGCCGGCGATCCCGGCATAGGCCGCGCCGATCGCAAAGCTCAGCAGCGTGTAGCCGCGGGTGTCGATGCCCAGGCTCTCGGCGCGGATCGGGTTGTCGCGCAGCGCGGTGAAGGCCTTGCCCCAGGGCGAACGCAGCAGGCCCCACAGCAGCAGCGCCAGCACCACGGTGAACA
>JAEUOX010000067.1 GCA_016790475.1 Rhodoferax sp.
GCGGCTGATCGTCGCCGACGAGGCCACCTCCGCGCTGGACGTCTCGCTGCGCTCGCAGATGCTGGACCTGCTGCTGAACCTGCAGGACAAGCTGGGCCTGTCCTTCATCTTCATCAGCCACGACATCGCGGTGATCCGCTACTTCTGCGACCGCGTGGCGGTGATGTACCGCGGCAAGGTCGTCGAGACCGGCGAAACCAACCAGGTCTGCGACGCGCCGACGCATGCCTACACGCAGGCGCTGCTGTCGGCCATCCCGCAGCCCGACCCGCGCGCACGCGGCATGCACAAGCGCTTCCGCTACAACCCGCAGGGCTGACGGCCGCGCGGCTGCCGGCAGACCCGCCCCGCCCCCAGGAGAACCGACCGATGACTGCCTACGTCGCCCCCGGCATGCAGGCCTCTATCGACGAACTGCGCGCCGCCAATGCGCCCCACCCGAAGACGCTGCCGCTGGCCGTGGTGCGCCAGGGCATGGAAGACCAGGCGGTACGCTGGAACGCCTACGCCGTGCCCGGCGTGACGCACACCGACACAACGATCGCCGGGCTTCCGGTGCGGGTCTACCAGCCGCAGGACGCCCTGGCCACGCATGCGATGGTCTACCTGCACGGCGGCGGCTGGACGGCCGGCTCGATCACGACCCACGACAACATGGTGCGCCGCCTCGCAGCCGCCAGCGGCATGGTGGTGCTGTCGGTCGATTACCGCCTGGCGCCGGAGCACCCCGCGCCGGCCGCGGTGGAGGACACGCTGGCGGTGCTGGACGCGCTGGCGCAGGGCGCCGGCCCGTGGAAGTTCGCGACGCCGCAGCTGTGCCTGGGCGGCGACTCGGCCGGTGCCAATGTGGCGCTGGGCGCGCTGGTGGCCTGCAAGGCCCGCCAGTCGCAGCTGCCCTTTGCGGCGCTGCTGCTGTACGGCTGCTTCGCGCCGGTGTTCGACACCTGGAGCAACCAGCAGTACGGCAACGGCGACTGGGGCCTGAGCACCGCGCGCATGGAGTGGTACTGGGCCAACCACCTCGGCAGCCTGCCCCCGGATGACCCGGTGGCCGCACCGCTGCATGCCGACCTGCGCGGCCTGCCCTTCCTGTACATCACCGTGGCCGGGCTGGACCCGCTGGCCGAGGACTCCTTCCTGCTGGCGCGCCGCTGCATCGACCAGGGCGTGGCCACCATCGTCGACCCGGTACCCGGCGTGATCCACGGCTTCGGCAAGTACGCACCCGTCGTGCCGGCCGCCGCCGCGGCACTGGAGCGGGCAGGCCACGCGCTGCGTGCCGCGCGCCACACCGGAGAGAACGCATGAAGATCACCGCGATCAAGACTTTCCTGATGCATGTGGGCGCACCGAGCCCGAAGGCCTGGGCCTCGGACAACGCCTTCGGCAGCCAGTCCTATTCCAAGGGCATCACCGGCACGCGCAACTGGCTCTTCGTCAAGATCTACACCGACGAGGGCATCACCGGCATCGGCGAATGCTCCGGCTGGCCGCGTGTCATCGAGACCGCCGTGCAGGACCTGCAGCGCATCCTGATCGGCGAGGACCCGACCCACATCGAGCGGCTGTGGCAGCGCATGATGTCGGCCATCATGGTGCACGGCCTGACCGGCACGGTCGGCGCCGGTGCGATGACCGGCATCGACATGGCGCTGTGGGACATCAAGGGCAAGGTGCTCGGCACGCCGGTCTGGAACCTGCTCGGTGGCAAGGTGCGCGACAAGATCCGCATCTACGCGCACGCGAACACGCCGGAAGTCGCGCTGAGCCTGAAGGCCCGCGGCGTCACGGCCATCAAGTGCGGCGGCGTGTCCGACCCGGTGCGCAAGGTGGCCGCGCTGCGCGAAGCCATCGGCGAGGAGATGGACCTCATGATCGACCTGCACGGCCCACCGTGGATGACGCCCGGCGACGCGGCGCAGCTGGCCCGCGCGCTGGAGCCCTACCACCTGCTGTTCATCGAGGACCCGATCGCACCGGACAACCTGGACGGCTACAAGCGCATCCGCGATGCCGCCCATGTCCCACTGGCGGCCGGGGAACGCATGAGCACGATCTTCGGCGAGCGGGAGCTGATCGAGCGCGAGCTGGTCGACGTGATCCAGCCCGACACCGGCCGGGCCGGCGGCATCTCGCAGATGAAGAAGATCGCGGCGATGGCCGAGGCGCACCACATCATGATGGCGCCGCATTCCGGCTCGCTGGGGCCGGTGGCGGAGTACGCCGCGCTGCATGTGATGGCGGCGATCCCGAACGCGCTGTTCCTGGAGCGCATCGAGGACGACTGGGAGGGTCGGGCCCACACCGTGATCCCCCATCCGCAGCAGGTGGACGGCTTCCTGGCCGTGCCGGACGCACCGGGGCTGGGCGTGGACATCGACGAGGACTTCGTAGCGCGCTTCCCGAGCCAGGCCAACATCTCGTCGCAGGTGAGCGCGGCCTCCGGCTCGTATGTGACCGGCACCCATGACGAGAACGTCTATGTCCAGACACGCCTGCAGCGCGCACGGCATTTCAGCAGCGGGAAATGAAACGATGAAGATCGAACGACTGCGCGTCTTCATGTCGCGCGACAAGGACCGGCCCCGCGTGATCGTCGCGATGGACACCGACGACGGCATCACCGGCTGGGGCGAGTGCTACAACCACGGGCCGGATCTCGCGCTGTTCCCGCTGCTGGACTACCTGCTGACCTTCCTGAAGGGCAAGGATCCGCGGCGCATCGCCTACCTGATCCACTACCTGATGCAGCAGACCCGCTTCCCGCCCGGCGCGCTGGGGCTGGCAGCGATCTCCGCGCTGGACCACTGCATGTGGGACATCTCGGCCAAGGCACTGGGCGTGCCGGTCTACATGCTGCTGGGCGGCAACGTGCGCGATCGGGTGAAGGTCTACGCCGGCCTGTACACCGCCCCCGACCCGGCCGCCGCGCGCGACCAGATGGACGCGCTGTACGGCGAGTGGGGCATCAGCGCCTTCAAGCTCAGCCCCTACCGGATCGACATCCACCGCAACCGCTGGGGCGAGGTGGTGCGCACGTCGGCGGAGTACTTCCGCCAGCTGCGTGAGACGGTGCGCACCGAGTACGAACTGGCCTTCGACGCCCATGCGAAGATCTTCGAGGTCGGCCAGGCGATGCAGCTGGCCAATGCGCTGGCGCCCTACGACCCGCTGTTCTTCGAGGAGCCGCTGCGCCCGGAGAACGTCGAGGCCTGGGGCGAGCTCAAGCGCGGCGTGCACTGCACGCTGGCGACCGGCGAGTCGCTGTACAGCCGCTTCGAGTTCCAGCGCATGCTGGCGCTGCGCACCTGCGACATCATCCAGCCCGACATCTGCGTCGTCGGCGGCGTGCTGGAGATGTGCAAGATCGCAGCGCTGGCCGAGACGCACTATGTGACGATCGCGCCGCACAACCCGATGGGGCCGCTGGCGACCGCGATCAACGTGCACTTCAGCGCGGCGCAGACGAACTTCCGCATCCTGGAGTACCGCCTGCCGCACGGTCCGGGTTATGCGTTCGGCACCGGCAACAACGAGTCCGCGCTGACGGACGGGCCGCAGGGCGCGCACTACGTGAAGGATCCGTACCTGCCGAAAGACGGCTACCTGGAGCTGCGACCGGACCGGCCGGGCTGGGGCGTGGAGATGGACGAGGCGCTGCTGGGCACCGAGGAGTACATCCACTGGGAGCGCAAGGTGCCGGTCAAGCCGGATGGGGCGACGGGGTACGCGTAGACGGCTCGTTGGCACACCACCAGCTCAGCGGCACTGCGAACAGGCGCTCTGAGAAGGCCACCAGCTCGCTGCCACCGTACTGCACGACCCCGCGCCGGAAGCGTTCGGGCTCGGTGTCCTGCAGATGGCGCAGGCCCTTGAAGCTGCTGCCATCCACGCTGGCAGCCGCCTTGACCTCGATGCCGGTCAGGCGACCCTGCCGGTCCTCCAGCACGACGTCGACCTCGATGTCCGTCTGTGTGCGGTAGTGCCACAGGCTCAGGCCCCGCTGCGAGAAGGCGAGGTGCTTGAGCAGCTCCGCCGCGACCCAGGTCTCCACCAGCGCACCGGGCAGACCAGGCAATGCCTGCAGCTTTTCCGGACTCATGTCGCTCAGCCAGGCCAGCATGCCGCTGTCGGGCAGGAACACCTTGGGCGCCTTGACCAGACGCTTGCCCGCATTGCGCGCCCACGCGGGGATCCGCACGACCAGGAAAAGCATCTCAAGCAGGCTGAAATAACGTTTCAGCGTGGTCTGTGTGAGGCCGCTGGCCCGTGACAGCTCGGCGAAGTTGAGCAAGGTTGCGCTGCGGGCGGCCAGCATCTGCAGCGGGTTGGGCAGCTCGGTCGGCTGCTCCAGCCGGGCCAGATCGCGCACATCGCGCTGCAGGATGGTGTCGACATAACTTTCGAACCAGGCAGCACGCCGGCGCGTGGCGGTGCGTGCAACCGCTTCCGGGAAGCCGCCCTGCAACAGGGTCGTGATGAACTGGGAATGGCCGTACGGCGCGCGCGGACCTGCTGACAACGTGCCATCGAACAGCGCGTCGGCACGGTTGTGTACGGCGCCATCCGCCTGTTCCGCATTGGACAAGGGCCACAGGGCCAGGGTTTGCATGCGCCCGGCCAACGAATCTGCGATGGACGGCAGCAACAGCACATTCGCAGAGCCGGTCAGCAGAAAGCGCCCGGGCGTGCGGTCCCGGTCGACAGCGGCCTTGATATCCAGAAACAGCTCGGGAACGCGCTGAATCTCGTCCATGACCACCGGCCCGGAAAGCCCGGCGATGAAGCCGGTGGGGTCGCTTCGGGCGGCCACCCGCGCGACGCGGTCGTCCAGCGTCAGGTAGCGGCGCCCGTCGCGCGCAGCCAGCATCTGGGCCAGCGTGCTTTTGCCGGTCTGGCATGCGCCGTTGAGCAGGACGCCCGGCGTATCCGCCAGGGCTTCCGCCAAAAGCGGTTCGACATGACGCGGAAACAGGGCCGGTCACAGCATGAAAATCGTCCAACTCGTGGACGATTTTCAGCCATCATCTCCAACCAATCAACCCAGGGCAACGCCCCAGGAAAACCCGCTACTGCGCTCCCACCTTCCCCACCACATGCCGGTTGAAGTTGTCCAGGATCGCCTGCCAGCCGGTACGCTGCTGCTCCTCGGAATGCGTCGATTCCGCATCGAAGCTGACAGTGACGACCACCCCGCCACCGGCCTGCTGGAACGTCACCTCCGCGATGCGGTCACCGAACGCATAGGCGATGCGCTGGTGGGGGACCACCTCGGTGTACTCCCCCTCGAAGTCGAAGCCGAAGGAGCCGTCCTTGGCCTCCATACGCGACGAGAACCTGCCGCCCGGCCGCAGATCGACGGTGGATGCGGTGGTGTGCCAGTCCGGGCTCGCGGCATTCCAGGCCATGATGTCGGCCGGGGTGGTGTAGGCCGACCATACGTCCTGGATGGGCGCGGGCACGACGGTGGAGACGGTGATCTTCATGGCAGCTCCTGTCTTGGCGTTGGCACGGTGTACGCCTGCCGGGACGGCACGTCAAGCCCCGTCAGGCTGGCGCCGCAGGCGCAGCCGCCTGTCAGCGGGAGCTTCATGCGTAGGAGTAGAAACCGCGCCCGGTCTTGCGCCCCAACCGCCCTGCCGCCACCATCTCGCGCAGCAGCGGCGCCGGGCGGTACTTCGGATCGTTGAACCCGTCGTAGAAGACCTGCATCACCGCCAGCAGCGTGTCCAGGCCGATCAGGTCGGACAGCGCCAGCGGGCCGATCGGATGGTTGCAGCCCAGGCGCATGCCGGTGTCGATGTCCTCGGCGCTGGCCAGGCCTTCCTGCAGCACGAAGATCGCCTCGTTGATCATCGGCACCAGAATGCGGTTGACGACGAAGCCCGGGCTGTTGCGGGCCGTCACCGGCGACTTGCCGACGACCTTCGCGAACTCCAGCGCCGTGGCATGGGTGGTGTCGTCGGTCTGCAGGCCGCGGATCAGCTCCAGCAGGCCCATCACCGGCACCGGGTTGAAGAAGTGCATGCCGATGAAGCGGCCCGGCTTGTCCAGCACGGCGGCCAGCTGCGTGATCGAGATCGACGAGGTGTTCGTCGCGATCAGCGTCTGCGGCCCGACGATGGCCTCGATCTGGCGCAGGATGCGCAGCTTGAGCTCCAGGTTCTCGGTGGCCGCCTCGATCACCAGATCGCAGCCGGCCAGCGCGTCCTGGCTGGTCACGCCCTGGATGCGGGCCAGCACCGCGGCCTTGGCCTCGGCCGTCAACTTGTCCTTGCGGACCAGCCGCTCCAGGCTGTCGCCGATGGTCTTCAGGCCGCGCTGCACCGCCGCGTCGTTGATGTCGACCATCGTGACCTGCAGTCCGCCCACGGCGCAGACCTGCGCGATGCCGTTGCCCATGGTGCCGGCGCCGATGACGCCGATCCGTGTAATGCTCATTTTCAGATTCCTCGAGTGATTGCCAGCGAAAACCGGAATTGTCGTCCAAGCGCGCCCCGGTCACTTCTGCCATCATCGCGCCAGGCCGGGCGACCGGACACACAGGAGACACCCC
>JAEUOX010000073.1 GCA_016790475.1 Rhodoferax sp.
CGACCAGCGGCAGTTCCACGGTGACGCTGACCGCCACCAACGCGGCCGGCACCAGTGCGCCGTTCACGCTGTCGTTCACGGTCAATCCCAGCACGGTCCCGGCCATCACCAGCCCGACCTTCTCCAGCGTGGCGGCGGGCACTGCGATCAGCCCGATCCAGATCGTCGCGACGAATGCACCGATCCTGGCCTACAGCGCGAGCGGCCTGCCCCCGGGCCTGGCGCTCGATACCGTCAGCGGCGTGATCAGCGGAACGCCCACGACACCGGGCAGTTTCTCCGCCACGCTGGGCGCCAGCAACCTGATCGGCCCGGGCAGCCGGGTCGTGGTGTTCACGATCGGGATTCCGGCCCCGGGCACCTGCGCGATGGCGGTCCCGTTGAATACGCCGACCACCTTGAACCTGGCGGGCTGCCTGTTCGTCGGATTTGCCCCGACCGGCGTCACCATCGTGACGACGCCGGCGCACGGGACCGCGGTGGCCAACGGCACCAGCGTCACCTACACGCCGGCGAACGACTTCTTCGGCTCCGACAGCTTCAGCTTCGTTGGCACCGGTACCGGCGGCACCTCGCCGCGCGGCACGGTGCAGGTGACCGTCACCGGGCGTCCTGATCCGGTGCAGCAGACCGCCGTCGCTGCGACGCTGACCGCCCAGGCGGAGACGGCGCAGCGCTTCTCGCGCGCACAGATCAGCAATTTCCAGCGCCGCCAGGAGGCATTGCACCGCGGCGCCGGCACCGTGCAGCCCTCCTCCGGGGCACTGCAGGGCGCGGCACCGGCGGCGTCGGCGCTGCCCGGCGTGGCCCCGGGAGGTTTTGGCTCCGCGGCGCTTGGCGCATCGGCGGTGGCACCGGCTCCGGCCGTCGCGGCCGTTCCAGGCGCTGCGGCCGCCGGATTCCCGGCCGCCGGCAGCCTGGCGGGCCTGGTGCCACGCAGTGCGCAGGCCCAACCGCTGGTTGGCAGCGGGACGACCGGCGCCGCGCTGGCCCTGCCGCGCACGATCGGCAGCGAGATCCTGGCCCAGGGCGGAGTGGGCGCCGGGGTGGCGCTGGAGCAGGCCGGGCGGGCCGCCACCGAGGCCGAGGTGCTGCAGGCGGTCGCGCTCGGTACCGGCCTGCGCTCGCTGCCCTTTGCCGAGAGCGTGATCTCGCTGATCAAGTCGCGCTCGGTCAATCTGGCCGGCATCGGGACCGGGCTGGGCCTGAACACGACGCCGGACGCCACCGGCAGCACCAGCTACTGGATCGAAGGCGTGGCCAGCTTCGGCAGCCGGGACGCCAGCGGCGGGTTCAGCGGCACGGAGTTCAGCTCCAACGGCATCAGCATCGGCGTGGACCGGCGCATCAACAAGGAACTCGCCGTCGGCGTCGGCCTGGGCTATGCGCGCGACAAGGCGGAGATCGGCACCGACGGCTCGGTGAACCGCTCGCGCGGCTACTCGGTGGCGGCCTACGGCAGCTACCAGCTGACGGACAAGACCTTCCTGGACGGCCTGATCGGTGTCGGCACGCTGGACTTCGACACCAAACGTTTCGTGGCGCCGATGAACGACTTCGCGCTGGGCCGGCGCAGCGGCAACCAGATCTTCGGTTCGGTCACCGCAGGCTACGAGTGGCGCGACCGCGACCTGCTGATCTCGCCCTACGGCCGCGTGGACTTCTCGGTCGACAAGCTGCGCACCAGCACCGAGACCGGCGCCGGCGCCTTTGCGCTGACGTACTTCAGCCAGACCAACACCTCGCTGCAGGGCACGCTGGGCGTGCGCGCCGAATCCGCCCATGCCACCAGCTTCGGTTTTGCGGTGCCGCGCGTGCGGGCCGAATGGCGCCATGAGTTCAAGGGCAACGGCGACGCCTTCGTCGGCTACGCGGATCAGCCGGGCGGCCCGCGCTTCGCGCTGGCCTCCAGCGGGACCGCCCGCGACACGCTGGTGCTCGGCCTGGGCAGCGAGTTCCTGTTCCGCGACGGATTGACGCTTTCGCTCGAATACCAGCTGAGCCACTCCTTCTCGAACGACTCGACCTATGCGCTGCGGCTGCGCCTGAGCAAGGACTTCGATGTCCGCGGGCTGCCGAAGCTGCGGCTGGCCGAACCCCGGCCGGAGGACGACGACCACAACCCGCTGCAGGTCGATGCCGGCGTGACGACCGACAGCAACGTGACCCGTGCCAAGGCCGGGCCGGACCGCCTGGGCGACCATTTCTACGGGGTCAACATCGCGCGCACCTGGGACTTCAACCTGGGCGAACAGTCCCGCGCCGTGCTCACCGGCACGCTGGGTGGCGAGAAGTTCCACCGCTTCAACGGGCTGAGCCGCCTCACGGCGGGTGTGGAGGGCGAGCTGCAGTACCGCCGCTCGTCCGAGTTCGACGAGCCGACGCTGGGCGCGTTTGCGCGGCTGTCCGGCGATGCGTTCGAGTCTTCGCTGCGCGACGGTTACCGCGTGTCCTTCGGGCTGAATGTGCGGCAGGCGCTGACCGACCGGATCGGTTTCTTCGGTGCGCTGTCGCGCAACCTGCGCAATGCGTCGAGCTCGGTGTTCGACACGCAGGACACCGCGGTGCGTGGCAACCTGGATTACACCGTCAACGACCGGTCGACGCTGTACCTCAGTGGCGAGTACCGCCGCGGCGAATTCGTCTCCACCGGCCGACCGAGCCTGGAAAACATCACGATCGCGAAGCAGCTGGTGCAGGATGACGTGTTCGGCAACGGACAGATGTTCAGCTACCAGGTCGACGGCACCACCCGCCTGCTGACGCTGGGCTACAACCTGACCTTCGGCGCCCGGGATTCGCTGGACTTCTCCTGGCGGCTGGTCCGCTCCACGCCGGGCCTGCGGCCGGCTTTCGTGACGTCGCCGCGCAATTACCGGGCCAGCCAGTGGTCGGCGGTGTACCTGTTGCGGT
Source organism: Rhodoferax sp. (assembly GCA_016790475.1). Taxonomy (GTDB): domain Bacteria; phylum Pseudomonadota; class Gammaproteobacteria; order Burkholderiales; family Burkholderiaceae_C; genus CAISIP01. The sequence goes on from JAEUOX010000073.1 coordinate 2,914, forward strand.
TCTAGCAGAGGAAGAGACGATGTTCTGGTTGATGCGCCTGCGATCCCTGGCCGTGCTGCTGGCGGCCTCCGCGCTGCTGGTGGCCTGTGGCGGCGGAGGCGGAGGGTCCAGCAACGGTGTCGTCGTCGTGCCGGGCGGGCCCCGCGCGGCGGCGCTGGCGACCGGGCTGGACCGCTTTCTGCTGTATCCCAACCCGGTGGTCCGCGCCAGCGACGGCCAGTTCGAGGTCGGGGCCGTCGAATACGCCAACGCCTACTACGAGGCGATCGACCCGAACAATGACCGCGATACGCTGGCCAAGTTCAAGGCCTTCAACAGCATCGGTGTGACGACCGGTGGCCACACCGAGTACACGATCGTCGTCGGCGACCAGCGCGACCTGGGCTACGGCCGGCGCATGACGGCGCACCTGAAGCCCGACGGCACGATGGCCTTCGTCGTCGAGAACTACCTGGTCGGCGGATACGGCGGCTATTCGCCGCTGAACGTCGAGGCGGCTGTCAATCGGGTGTCCAACTGGCATCTCGGCACGAATGCGATCGAGTTCAGCCCGGGGCCGCTGGCCGGCACCGGCGGCCGGCCTGCCGATGGCAACTTCGTCAAGTTCTATACCTACGACCCGGTCACCGGCGCCCGGATCAACATGATCAGCCTGGACGGCCGCCCGGCGAAGGCCATGCCAACGGTGTGCATCTCCTGCCATGGCGGGCGCGGCGACCCGCTGACCCCGCCGGATCCGGTCACCGGCAAGCAACTGTTTGCACTGGTGATGAACGCCTATTCGCAGCATCGCGGCGACGTGCAGGGGCGACTGCACCCGTTCGAGCCGGCGGCCTTCGACTACTCCACGATCCCCGGCTTCAGCCGCGCCGAGCAGGAAGCGGCGATGAAGGCGATCAACAAGATGGTGCTGTGCTCCTTCCCGCTGCCGACCGGTACCGTGGCGGCCTTCCCGGAGGACAGCTGCCGCCGGGTGGCCACCCGCAACGAGTACCAGGGCACGGCCGCGACGCACCTGAAGGCGATGTACGGCGGTGACAACCTGCCCAACCCGACCTCCGAGGTGGTGGATACCTATGTCGAGCCGAGCTGGACGGCTGCCGGCCAGGACACGCTCTACCTGAACGTGCAGGGCGCGGCCTGCCGGGTGTGCCACCTGCTGCGCGGTACAGGCAACCAGTCGGACATCAGCTTCGACACCTTCGCGAACTTCGACGGCTACAAGGACCGGATCAAGGTGCATGTGGCCGACCGCGGCAACATGCCATTGGCCAAGCTGATCTACGACAAGTTCTGGAGCACGGTGTCGATCTTCCAGACCATGGGCGCCTACCTGGTGGCCGACCTGACCGGCACCGGTTTCTCGGGCGGCTACGCCGACGGCGACAAGCAGCCCGGCCGGCCGATCGCCGACCCCGGCCCGGGCCGGGTGGTGCGACCGGGCGTGATTCCACTCTCGGCGTCGATGAGCCTGTATGCCGACACCTACCAGTGGTCGCTCGTCAGCGGGCCGGTCGGCGGCACGACGCTGACGAACACCACCAGCCTGACCCCGACCTTCACCGCAACGCTGGACGGCACCTATGTGCTGCGTCTGGTGGCGTCCTACGACGGTGTCAGCAGCAGCCCGGCGCTGCTGACCGTCGTCGTGGACAGCACGCTGGCCTACGACCCGGCGGCCCTGCGCTTCGCCGACATCCGCAGCAGCCTGCAGGGCGGCACCGGTCAGTGCACCACCTGCCACCAGGCAGGGGGTGACGGCATTGTGCTGCCGCCGATCTGGTACTCCACCTACGACCGGGCCGGTACCGGCAACGCGGCGGATGCCACGAACGACCACTGGTTCTACACCGAGCTGCGCGGGCGCATCAACTTCACCGACATCGTCGCGAGCCCGCTGCTGCGCAAGCCCTCCGGCCACCACCACAACGGGCTGCAGCGGGTCGGCTTCGACGACAGCCAGGTGCCCGGCCACCCGGCTCGGCGGGAATACGACAAGTTCCTGAACTGGATCCTGAACGGCGCGCCGGAATAGCCGGGGCGCCACGTCGCCGGCGGTGGCAGCCAGTGCTTCGGCCGGCTGGTGGCGGCCGTCAGTAGGTGCGGCGCGGCCCGGTGTAGATGTCGTTCGAGAACACGAACGGCGTCTTGCGGCCGACCAGTGTCTCGATCAGCGCGAGTTCCTGGTCCGTGTGGTTGATGAAGGGCGCATTGCGGATGTTGTTGCCTGCGCCGCCGTCGGTCACGATGTACAGCGGCCGGTCATGGTGGCGTGCCGACACGTTTTCCCGGCTGGTCGGGTCCGCGTTGGCCTGCACCTCGGTGGCGCCGTAGCAGGTGCAGAAATAGGTGCGATCCGGTTCCGACTCGACATAGAACCCGGTGCCGCGGATGCCGATCGTCGCGGTGGAGGAGGTCACCTTCATCGGTGAATTGCGCGATACCGACAGCAGCTTGCCGCTGATCATGCGCAATCCGGAAATGATGAAGGACTCCGGGCTGCCGGTGTTGCTGGCACCGTCGGGTGCCTCGATGACGAGCTTGCTGTCGCCCCGCAGGATCATCGAATGCGTGTTCACGACGAACACGATCTCGCTGTTCTGGCCGGTCTGCACCGTGTCGCCCGGGCGGATCTGGGTCGCCAGCGTGGCTTCCTTGTCGTTGACCGACACCTGGCCGGACAGCCCGTAGATCGATTGACCGGGCGGGAGCTTGCGGGGCCGGCTGCCGAAGATGCCGAAGGTGATGGCCTGCGCGCCCGCACTGGAGGCTCCGAAGAAACCCGCTGCCAGGGCCCGGATCAGCCATTGGCGCCTCGGGTCGTCGATAGGGTCGGTGCGGTTCATTCGGCCTCCGGAGTCCGGGGTCCTCCCCCGATGCGGCGGCATGCTATCACGCGGCTCCGCAGGTGGCCGCGCCCGGGGCGTGCGCGCCCGGCAAAGCGTGCAATTGTCACAGGCGCTCGGGGTATCATCGCAGCGCCTTTCCGGGCGCCGCCGCGCCGCCGGGGGGGTGCCTGACCCGCCAACCTGCTGCCAGCCTTCCGTGCGACTCAACTCGATCAAGCTTTCCGGCTTCAAGTCCTTTCCCGAGCCGACCAACTTCATGCTGCCTGGGCAGCTGGTGGGGGTCGTCGGTCCGAACGGCTGCGGCAAGTCCAACATCATGGACGCGGTGCGCTGGGTGCTGGGCGAGAGCCGGGCCAGCGAACTGCGCGGCGAGTCGATGCAGGACGTGATCTTCAATGGCACGACCAGCCGCAAGCCGGCCAGCCGCGCCAGCGTGGAGCTGGTGTTCGAGAACGCCGACCACCGGGCCGGCGGCCAGTGGGGCCAGTTCGCCGAGATCGCCGTCAAGCGGGTGCTTACCCGTGACGGCACCAGCAGCTACTACATCAACAACCAGCCGGTGCGCCGGCGCGACGTCCAGGACGTCTTCCTCGGCACCGGCCTGGGGCCGCGCGCCTACGCCATCATCGGCCAGGGCACGATCAGCCGGATCATCGAGTCCAAGCCGGAGGAGCTGCGCCTGTTCCTGGAGGAGGCGGCCGGCGTCTCGAAATACAAGGAGCGCCGTCGCGAGACCGAGAACCGGCTCAGCGACACACGCGAGAACCTGACCCGCGTGGAAGACATCCTGCGCGAGCTGGCCACGCAGCTCGAGCGCCTGGAGAAGCAGGCCGAGGTCGCGCAGCGCTACAAGGCGCTGCAGGCCGACGTGACGCTGCGCCAGCACCAGCTGTGGTTCCTGCGGCTGCGCGAGGCGCAGGCGGAGCAGGCCCGCGTCAAGGCGGATGCGGAGGCCGCGGTGCTGGCGATGGAAAGCCGCGTGGCCGACCTGCGCCGGATCGAGGCCGACCTGGAAACCGTGCGCCAGGCCCACTATGCGGCGGGCGACCAGGTCAACCGGGCCCAGGGCCTGCTGTACGAGGCCAGCACCGAAGTCGGCAAGCTGGAGGCGGAGATCCGCTTCGTCGTCGAGGGCCGCCAGCGCGCCGAGCAGCGGCTGCTCAGCCTGCGGGAGCAGATCACGCAGTGGGAGACGCGCGCCGACGATGCACTGCGCGAGATCGCCGAACTCGTGGACCGCAGTGCGCAGGCCGACGAGGAGAACACCGTGCTGGCCGCCCAGGTCGAGGACCACGCGCAGCAGCTGCCGGAGCTGGAGGACGCGCTGCGTCGCGCCCAGTCCGCGGCCAACGAGCAGCGACTGGCCGTGACGCAGGTCCAGCAGCAGATCCAGGTGCTGGCGGCGGAGCAGCGCAGCCTGCAGGAGCAGCAGGCCCAGCTTGGCAGCCGGCGCGAACGCCTGGGCGTGGACCGCGCGGCACTGGAGGCCCCGGACGAGGCCCATCTGGCCGGCCTGCAGGGCCAGCTGGCCCAGGCCCAGGAGGCCGCCGCGCTGGACGACGCCCGGCTGCATGAGCTGCAGGATGCCTTGCCCGGCCTGGACGAGGCCCGTCGCCAGCAGCAGCAGACCGTCAACACCGAGAACAGCCGGCAGGCCACGCTGGCAGCGCGGCTGGAAGCGCTCAAGGCGCTGCAGGAGCGCGTGCGCACCGACGGCAAGCTGCGGCCCTGGCTCGCAAAGCACGGCCTGGAGCAGATGGCCGCACTGTGGAGCCGGCTGCATGTGGAGACCGGCTGGGAGACCGCGCTGGAGGCGGCGCTGCGCGAGCGCCTTGGCGCCCTCGAAGTCTCCGTGCTGGACCGGGTGCGCGCCTTCGGCAACGATGCCCCCCCGGCCCGGCTGAGCTTCTTCAGCCCGCCGCAAGCGGCAGTTCCAGCGGCGGCAGGCCCGCTGCCGCGGCTCGCCGACCTGCTGCGGCCGCAGGATGCCGGGCAGGCAGCGGTGCTGCGCGACTGGCTGCAGGGCTGCTATACCGCCGCCAGCCTGGAGGAGGCGCTGGCCCAGCGGACCCAGCTGCAGCCGGGCGAGGCGATCTACGTGCCCAGCGGCCATGCGGTCGCCCGCCACAGCGTCAGTTTCTACGCGCCCGACTCGGAGCAGGCCGGCCTGCTGGCGCGGGCCCAGGAGATCGAGAACCTGGACAAGCAGCTGCGCGCGCAGACGCTGATCGGCGAGCAGTCGCGCCAGGCACTGACGCGCGCCGAGGCGGCCTATGCCGACACCTCGCAGAAGCTGGTGCAGCTGCGCCGCGACGCGACGCAGAGCCAGGCCGCCGCCCATGCGCTGCAGGTCCAGGTGCTGCGGCTGCAGCAGCTGGCCGAGCAGGCCCGGGCCCGCCATGCGCAGATCAGCGACGAACTGCAGGAGATCGACGCCCGCCAGGAAACGCTGGAGGAGCGCCGGGTCACCGCCGAAGCCCGCTTCGAGGAGCTCGACATGCAGCTGGCAGACACCCAGGAGCGCCATGCGCAGCTCGACGAACGGGTGCTGCAGGCCGAGCGTCGCCTGAACGACAGCCGGGAACAGCAGCGTCAGGTCGAGCGGCGTGCCCAGGAGGCCGGCTTCGCGCTGCGCAGCCTGCAGGTGCGCCAGGCGGAGCTGGAGCGCGCGCGCGAGACCGCGGCACAGCAGTCCGCCGCGCTGGTCCAGGAGCAGCAGCGCGCCCAGGAGGAGCTCGCACGTCTGACCGACGCCGCCGCGCAGGCCGGCCTGCAGCAGGCGCTGGCCGTCAAGATGGAGCGCGAACAGGCGCTCGGCGCGCGCCGCAGCGAATACGACGACCTGACCGGCCGGCTGCGCGCCAGCGACGAGCGGCGGCTGCAGCTGGAGCGCGAGCTCGACCCGATGCGCCAGCGCATCACCGAGCTGCAGCTCAAGGAACAGGCCGCCCGTCTCGGGTGCGAGCAATACCAGCAATTGCTGGACGATGCCAAGGCGGAGCTTGAGCCGCTGGCGGCGTCCATCGCCCAGGGCGAGGTGCGCCTGGCCGGGCTGCAGGCATCGATCGACAGGCTGCAGGCCGAGATCACGGCGCTGGGCGCTGTCAACCTGGCCGCGCTGGAGGAGCTCGGCACGGCCCGGGAACGCAAACAGTTCCTGGATGCGCAATCCGCCGACCTGACCGAGGCGATGACGACGCTGGAGGACGCCATCCGCAAGATCGACGGCGAGACCCGCGAGCTGCTGTCCGCCACCTTCGACACCGTGAACACGCATTTCGGCCGCATGTTCCCGGAGCTGTTCGGCGGTGGCAATGCCCGGCTGGTCATCACCGGCGACGAGATCCTGGACTCCGGCGTGCAGGTCATCGCGCAGCCGCCGGGCAAGAAGAACCAGACCATCCACCTGCTGTCCGGCGGCGAAAAGGCGCTGACCGCCATCGCGCTGGTGTTCGCGATCTTCCAGCTGAACCCGGCCCCGTTCTGCCTGCTCGACGAGGTCGACGCGCCGCTGGACGACGCCAACACCGAGCGCTACGCGAAGCTGGTGTCGGCGATGAGCAGCGACACGCAGTTCCTGTTCATCAGCCACAACAAGATCGCGATGGAGATGGCCGAGCAGCTGATCGGCGTGACGATGCAGGAGCAGGGCGTCTCGCGCATCGTTGCGGTCGACATGGATTCCGCCGTGTCGATGGCCGAATCGGGCTGACGCAGCGGGCGGGCCCATGGCTGGCGTACAGTGGCGCAGGGAGATTTCTGGATGAGCACACTGCAAATCGGTCTGGCGGTCGCGGGCGGCGTGGTGCTGGCGGCTGTCGTCGCCCATGAGGCCTGGAAGGCGCGCAAGATGGCTCCGCGCCAGCCGGCCCCTGTGGAACCCTCCGCCGTCGCGCCGCAGCAGGGCGAAGTCGAGCCGCAGCTGGACGCCGACCCCTTCGCCCCGGAGGCCTTTCCGCTGCCCGCTCCCGAGAAGAAGGCCGGCATGGACGGCCTGATCGACGTGATCGCGCCGGTCGCGCTGGAGGGCCCGGTGTCCGGCGACGCGGCGCTGGCAGCGATGCCGGCGACCCGCCGGGCCGGCAGCAAGCCGTTTGCGGTGGAGGGGCTCAATGCGCAGACCCGGGTCTGGGAGACGCCGATGCCGGGCCAGCGCTACGAGGCCTTCCAGGTCGGCGTGCAGCTGGCCAACCGGCTGGGCGCGCTCAACGAGATCGAGTTCTCCGAGTTTGTCGTGAAAGCCCAGGGTTTCTGCGACGCGATCAACGGCACGCCGGATTTCCCGGACATGCTGGAGCAGGTGGCGCGGGCCCGCGAGCTGGACCAGTTCGCCAGCGAGCATGACGCGCAGCTCGGCTTCACGCTGCGCGCGCGCAGTGCCGCCTGGAGCCCCGGTTATGTGCAGCAGCACGCCGCCCGGCAGGGCTTCGTGGCCGGCGCGATGCCCGGGCGCATGGTGCTACCGGCGAGCGAGGCCGGGCTGCCGCCGGTGCTGGGCCTGAGCTTCGACACCCAGGCCGCCCTGGCGGAGGACCCGGCGCAGGCGGCGATCCGCGAGTTTTCGCTGTCGCTGGACGTCGCGCAGGTCGACCGCGGTGAACAACCCTTCGTGCGGCTGCGGGAATCGGCCGTCGCGCTGGCCGCGGCGATGGATGGCGTGATCACCGACGACAACGGGCAGATGCTGCCGCGCGATGCGATGGACCTGATCGGCTCGGAGCTGGAGAAGCTCTACGACACGCTGGAGCGGCGCGACCTGGCCGCCGGCTCGCCGCTGGCGCGCAGGCTATTCTCGTGATGGCGGCCGACCCTGCCCGTGCGCCGGACGCGGCGCAGCCGCAGGCCCGCATGGCCTGGCTGCGCGAGACGCTGCACCGGCTGGCGCACCAGTATTACGTGCTGGACGCGCCGACGGTGCCGGACGCCGAATACGACCGCCTGTTCCAGGAACTGCAGGCCCTGGAGGCCGCGCATCCGCAGTGGGCCACGCTGGATTCCCCGACCCAGCGCGTCGGCGGCAAGCCGCTGGACGCCTTCGCCAGCGTGCGGCACCGGGTGCCGATGCTGAGCATCCGCACCGAAACCGACACCGAGGCCAGCGGCGCCGAGAACTTCGATGCCCGGGTCCGCCGGGAGCTCGGCCTGCCGGCCGACGCGGCGCCGGTGCGTTATGTGGCCGAACCGAAATTCGACGGCCTGGCAATGAGCCTGCGCTACGAGGCCGGCCTGCTGGTGCAGGCGGCCACGCGGGGCGACGGCGAGTACGGCGAGGACGTGACCGGCAACATCCGCACGATCGGCCAGATCCCGCTGCGGCTGTCCGGGGACGCGCCGCCGGTCGTCGAGGTGCGTGGCGAGGTCTACATGCGCCGCGACGATTTCGAAAGGCTCAACGCATCGCAGCGCGCGAAGATCGCCGAAGGCGCCAAGGGCGAGAAGACCTTTGTCAACCCGCGCAACGCCGCCGCCGGCGCCGTGCGGCAGCTCGACCCGGCCGTCGCTGCGCGCCGTCCGTTGAGCTTTTTCGCCTATGGCCTGGGCGAGATCACGCCGGCAGACCAGGGCGGCCCGGCGCTGCAGACGCACTTCGGCATGCTGCAGCAGTTGCGGGCCTGGGGCCTGCCGGTCTGCGACCTGGTGCAGACGGCACAGGGCGCGGCGGATCTGGTGGCCTACCACCGGCACATCGGCGGCCTGCGCGACCAGCTTGGCTACGACATCGACGGGGTGGTCTACAAGGTGGACGACCTGGCGCTGCAGCAGCAGCTCGGCTTCGTGACGCGCGAGCCGCGCTGGGCGGTGGCGCACAAGTACCCGGCCCAGGAGCAGCTCACCACCGTGCTGGCGATCGACGTGCAGGTCGGCCGCACCGGCAAGCTGACGCCGGTGGCGAAGCTCGCGCCGGTGTTCGTCGG
>JAEUOX010000170.1 GCA_016790475.1 Rhodoferax sp.
CCTGCCCAACCATGCTGAATCATGAACGCTGACAACCGCACGCTCCACACCGACACGCTGGCCGTCCATACGGCCCTGCCGCCCAGCCAGTACGGCGAAAACTCCGAAGCCCTGTTCCTGACGAGCGGCTATGTGCAGCCCGACGCCGCCACCGCCGCGCGCCGCTTCGGCGGCGAGGAGGAGGGCTACACCTACAGCCGGCTCGGCAACCCGACGGTCACCAGCATGGAGATGCGACTCGCCGCACTGGAGGGCACCGAGGCGGCCATCGCGACGTCGACCGGCATGTCGGCCATCCTGCTGATGTGCATGGGCCTGCTGAAGGCCGGCGACCATGTCATCTGCTCGCACTCGATGTTCGGGTCCACGATCAAGCTGATCGGCGGCGAGTTCGGCAAGTTCGGCGTGCAGAGCAGCTTCGTGTCGCAGACCGATGTCGCGCAGTGGAAGGCAGCCGTGCGCCCGAACACGCGGCTGCTGTTTGCCGAGACGCCGACGAACCCGCTGACGGAAGTCTGCGACATCCGGGCGCTGGCCGACATCGCCCACGAGGCCGGCGCGCTGCTGGCCGTGGACAACTGCTTCTGCACACCGGCGCTGCAGCGCCCCGCGGAGTTTGGCGCTGACCTGATCGTGCATTCCGGCACCAAGCACCTGGACGGGCAGGGGCGCGTGATGGCCGGTGCGCTGTGCGGCAGCCGCAAGCTGGTCACCGAGGTGCTGCTGCCGGTCATGCGCAGCGCCGGCATGACGCTGTCGCCGTTCAACGCCTGGGTCGTGCTGAAGGGCCTGGAGACGCTGGGCATCCGGATGGAGGCCCATAGCGCCCGCGCGCTCGCGATGGCGCAGTGGCTGGAGCAGCAACCGCAGGTGGCGCGGGTCTACTACCCGGGCCTGCCGAGCCATCCGCAGCATGCGCTGGCAATGGCGCAGCAGTCCGGCAAGGGCGGGGCGGTGGTGGCCTTCGAGCTCCGCTCTGCCGATCCGGAGCGGGCGCGCCAGCGCGCCTTCCGGGTCATGGATGCGCTGGGCACGATCACCCGCAGCACCAATCTGGGCGACGTCAAGACGCTCGTGTCCCACCCTGCCAGCACCTCGCACGGGCGACTGACCGAGGCCCAGCGGCAGGCGGCCGGCGTGCAGCAGGGTCTGCTGCGCATCGCGGTTGGTCTGGAGCATGTGCCCGACCTGCAGGCGGATCTGGCCCACGCGCTGGGGCAGCTATGAGCACGTCAACCAACGCCGCGGGCGTCGCACCGGGACGGCGCGTGCGCACCCGCATCGCCCCGTCCCCGACCGGCTTCCTGCATCTGGGTACCGCGCGCACGGCGCTGTTCTCTTGGGCCTTTGCGAGGCATTTCGGTGGCGACTTCATCCTGCGCATCGAGGACACCGACGTCGCCCGCTCGACGCAGGAGGCGGTGGACCAGATCATTGCCGCGATGCACTGGCTCGACCTGCGCTACGACGAGGGCCCGTTCTACCAGATGCAGCGCCTGGACCGCTATCGCGCCGTCATCGCCGGCATGCTG
>JAEUOX010000174.1 GCA_016790475.1 Rhodoferax sp.
CGGGTCAGCGTGCCCATCTCCAGGATCTGGCTGACGCCGCGCCCCTCGTCGCCGACCAGCCAGGCCTGCGCCTGATGGAACTCCACCTCGGAGCTGGCATTGGCCTGGTTGCCGAGCTTGTCCTTCAGGCGCTGGATCTGCAGTGCGTTGCGGCTGCCGTCGGGCAGTACCCGCGGCAGGAACAGGCAGGACAGGCCCCCGGCGGTCTGCGCCAGGATCAGGAAGGCATCGCACATCGGTGCCGACATGAACCACTTGTGGCCGGTCACCCGGAAGCGGGCGCCCCAGGCGTCCTGCCCGTCGGCCTCGGCCCGGGTGGTGTTGGCCCGCACGTCGGAGCCACCCTGCTTCTCCGTCATGCCCATGCCCATCGTCAGGCCGGGCTTGTCACGCCAGGGCACCAGGCGCGGATCGTAGGCCCGGCTCGTCAGCCCGGCGGACCAGTCCTGGAACACGGCCGGATTGCCGCGCAGCGCCGGCGTCACCGCGTAGGTCATCGAGATCGGGCACAGCACCGAGGGCTCCAGCTCGGTGAACAGCATGAAGCCGGCGGCCCGCGCGACATGGTGCCCGGCGCCAGCCGCCTGCGCCCAGGGCGTACCGTGCAGGCCGGCCGCGGTGGCGGCAGCCATCAGCACGTGGTAGCTCGGGTGGAACTCCACCGTATCGACGCGGTGGCCGAACCGGTCATGGGTGCGCAGCTGCGGCGGGTACTGGTTGGCCAGCCGGGCATGGGTCTGCATGTCGCTGCGGCCCAGCTCGGCGCCCAGGGCGTCCAGCGCGCTGGTGTCCAGGCCCGGTGCCTGCAGCGCGAGCGCCGCCTGCAGCCCGGCATTGCCACGCAGCAGGTTGTAATCCGCCAGCGGACGGGCCTGGTTGGCCACGGTGTGGGTGCCGGTGGAAGCAAGCATGGGTGCCGCCTGCGCGTCGGATCAGACCATCCGCACCAGCTGCTTGCCGACGTTGCGGCCCCTCAGCAGACCCAGGAAAGCCTCCGGCGCAGAGGCCAGGCCCTGAGACACCGTCTCGCGCGGCCGCAGCTTGCCATCCTTGACGAGCGCCGCGAGCTCCTGCAACGCCGGGGGCCAGTCCTGCATGTGCTCGCCGACGATGAAGCCCTGCAGCTTCAAGCGGCTGATCAGGATCCACTGCGGGTTGGCCATCGGGATCGGCGCACCGTCGTAGCCGGAGATCATGCCGCAGACCGCGATCTTGCCGAACACGTTCATGCGCGGCAGCACCGCATCGAGCACCTGTCCGCCGACGTTTTCGAAGTAGCCGTCGATGCCATCCGGGCAGGCTTTCTTCAGCGCCTTCGACAGCGACGCAGCGTCGGCATGCGCCTTGTAGTCGATGCAGGCATCGAAGCCCAGCTCCCCGGTCGCGTAGCTGCACTTGTCCGGCCCGCCGGCAATGCCCACGGTGCGGCAGCCGCGCGCCCGGGACAGCGCCGCGAAGGCGCTGCCGACCGCGCCGGTGGCCGCGCTGACGACCACCGTCTGCCCGGCCTGCGCCTCGCAGATGCGCACCAGCCCGTGCCAGGCGGTGACGCCCGGCATGCCGACCGCGCCCAGGTAGTAGCTCAGCGGCACATGCGTGGTGTCGACCTTGCGCAACACGCCGGGCCGGGTGCCGTCCAGCACGCTGTACTCCTGCCACCCGCCCATGCCGACGACCAGGTCCCCGGGCCGGTAGCGGTCACAGCGCGATTCAACGACCTCGCCGGCCGTGCCGCCACCCATGACCTCGTTCAGCGGCTGCGCCGCGGCGTAGCTGCGGCTGTCGTTCATCCGGCCGCGCATGTACGGATCCAGGCTCAGGTAATGGTTGCGCACCAGCACCTGCCCGTCCTGCAGCGCCGGGGTCTGCGTCTCGACGAGCTGGAAGTTGTCGACACCGGCCTGCGCCGTCGGGCGGCTGACCAGCAGGATCTGATGGTTGAGAGGCATGCAATCTCCAGGAAAAGGGAAGGCGGCGCTCAGCCGCCGGTGACGATGGACACGCCACCGTCGACGGCCAGGTACTGGCCGGTGATGTGCTTGCCGGCGTCCGACGCGAACAGCAGCGTGATGCCCTTGAGGTCCTCGTCGTCACCCAGCCGCCGCAGCGGCGCATGGGACGCCAGCGTGTCCTCGCCGAACACCTTCAGCGCGCCGGCCGACAGCTTGCTCGGGAAGAAGCCCGGGCACACCGCATTGACGTTGATATGGTGCTGCCCCCACTCGGAGGCCAGCGCCCGGGTGAAGTTGACGACCGCGCCCTTGGAGGTGTTGTAGGCGATCATCGGCATGTCCGGCGGGTTGGCGCCCAGGCCGGAGATCGAGGCCACATTGATGATGCGCCCGCCCCCGTTGGGGATCATCCAGCGCCGGGCCACCTGCTGGCTCAGGATGAAGTAGCCGCGGATGTTCAGGTTCATGACCTTGTCCCAGGCCGCCACCGGGTAGTCCTGCGCCGGAGCGGCCCAGGACGCACCGGCATTGTTCACCAGGATGTCGATGCGCCCCATGCGCTCGAGCGTCTGGTCGGCGAGCCGGCGCAGGTCCTCTTCGACGGCGCAGTCGGCGGCGATCCAGCGGGCATCGATGCCGCCCGCCTGCAGTTCGGCCACCGCCTGCTCCAGATCGTCGGCCTTGCGCGAGCACAGCATCACGCGGGCGCCGGCCTCCCCCAGTGCGTGCGCCATCTGCAGCCCGAGGCCGCGGGATCCGCCGGTGACGAGTGCCGTGCGGCCCTGCAGGTCGTGGAGTTGCTGGATGGTGCGCATGGGCGACCCGTCAGTGGTCTTCCCGCAGCCGCGAGCGGACCACGATCAGCACCACGCCGACGACGGCAAGAACGCCACCGATCACCATGACCTCGCTGCCGCTGCCGGCGGCACTGCGGTTCATGAAGGCGCCGACGATCAGCGTCAGCAGGCCGGCATAGATTAGCGTCCAGATCAGGCGTTCGAGCCGCGCCAGGCGCAGGTCGGGGGTGCCGTTGTAGTTCTTGAAAAAGGACATCAGAAAGCCTCTTCGGGCAGTTGGGCGCAGGTCATGTCGCGGCGCTCGACAACCTGCAGCCAGGCGGGCAGCTTGGGAAGCTCGTAATGATAGAAGTATTCCGCCGCGCCGAGGCAGCCGACCGTCGCGGGCTTGAGGGCTTCCGGGTCCTCGCGCAGCGCCGCCGTCGCGACATCCAGCCAGATCCAGGCGACGACGCCATGGCCGAAGGCCTGCAGGTAGGGCACGGCATTCGCCAGCGCCTCCACCGGCTCGCCGGTGGCCCAGGCCGCCTGCGTCGCGGCACGGATCTGGCTCCAGGCGGTTTCCAGCGCGCCGGCCGAGGCCGCCAGTCGGGGCAGCGCGGCCGCAGCGGCACAGGTGGCGGCGATGCGCTGTGCCAGCAGCTCCATCGCACCGGGCATGCGCACCTTGCGCCCCAGCAGGTCGCTGGCCTGGATGCCGTGTGTGCCCTCGTGGATCATGTTGAGCCGGTTGTCGCGCCAATACTGCTCGACCGGGAAGTCGCGCGTGTAGCCGTAGCCGCCATGCACCTGGATGGCCAGCGAGTTCGCCTCCAGGCACCACTCGCTGGGCCAGCTCTTGGCGATCGGCGTCAGCACCTCCAGCAGCAGCCGGGCCTGGGCGGCCGGCTCTGCTTCGCCGGTATGGTCCTCGTCGACCAGCCGCGCGCAGTACAGCTCCAGCGCCAGCGCCCCTTCGCAATAGGACTTCTGGGCCAGCAGCATCCGGCGCACGTCGGCATGCTCGATGATGCGCACCTGCGGCCGAGCCGCGTCCTTGCCGGCCACGCCGGGCAGGCGGCCCTGCGGCCGGTTTCGGGCGTAGTCCAGCGACGCGTAGTAGCCGGCCAGGCCCAGCATCGTGGCCGCCGTGCCGACGCCGATGCGCGCCTCGTTCATCATGTGGAACATGCAGCGCAGACCGTCGTGCAGGCGCCCCACCAGGTAGCCCACGGCGCCGGCCTGGCCGCGCACTGGGTAGCGGCCCTCGCCAAAGTTCAGCAGCGTGTTCGTCGTGCCGCGCCAGCCGAGCTTGTGGTTCAGGCCGGCCAGCGCCACGTCGTTGCGCTCGCCGGTCAGCCGGCCTTCGGTGTCGACCAGCTTCTTCGGCACGATGAACAGCGAGATGCCCCGCGTGCCCGGGATCAGCTGCCCGTCCGGCCCCGGCACCTTGGCCAGCACCAGGTGGATGATGTTCTCGGTCAGCTCATGCTCGCCGGAGGAGATCCACATCTTGTGGCCGGTCAGCCGGTAGCGCGGCCCCAGCGGGTCGTCGGCGGCGCCCTCACCATCCGGCACCGCCCGGGTCGTGACGTCCGACAGGCTGGAGCCGGCCTGCGGTTCGCTCAGGCACATCGTGCCGGCCCAGCGGCCGGACAGCTCGTTGGCAGCGAACACCGTCTTCTGCAGCTCCGTGCCATGCACCAGCAGCAGGTTGGCGTTGCCGACCGTCAGCATCTGGCTGCCGATGCTGACCGAGGCCAGCGAGAAGAAAGCATTGGCGCTGGCATTGACGGTATAGGGCAGCTGCATGCCGCCCAGTTCGTAGTCCTGCGCCGCGCCCATCATGCCGGAGGCCACATAGGCGTCGTGCGCATCCTGGGTCGCCTGCGGCAGGATCACCCGCTCGCCATCAAAGCGCGGCTCCT
>JAEUOX010000194.1 GCA_016790475.1 Rhodoferax sp.
AGACGGCCCTGACAACACAACACCTGCTCACAGCTGCCTGCGACACCAAGGTGGATCTGTTGGTAAAGAGCCCTGGTGAAGGGGATCTGCCCATTCATCAGATTGCCCGGCGTGGGGTGCAGTTGTGATCCCGGAACAGGCATCGCTGATGGAAAAGCTCGGGGCGATAGCGTCTGCGACCGAATTTGGTACCGCAGCATTGCTGAGGAACAAGTTTGCCCACCACTACCCCGATCAATCTCAAGCGAGAGTGGATCGTCTCAACCTTGTGATCACCGAAAGCGAATTCGTGCTGGTGGCGTTTGCCTCGATCGAAACCTATCTATCCCGCAAGGGCTTTGCCATATGACATCCACGATCGCGCACGATGCCCCCATCCTCGTCGCCGGCGCCCGCGGCATGGTCGGTTCCGCGCTGGTGCGCCGGCTGCAGGTCGCCGGATACAGCCGGGTACTGGCCCCCGCGCGCAAGGAGCTGGACCTGATGGACCAGACCGCCGTGCACGCCTACCTGCAGGCCCACCAGCCGGCCTACATCTTCATCGCGGCGGCCAAGGTCGGCGGGATCCAGGCCAACAACACCTACCGGGCGGAGTTCCTCTACCAGAACCTGCAGATCCAGAACAACCTGATCCACGGCGCCCACCTGGCAGGCGTGCAGCGGCTGATGTTCCTGGGCTCCAGCTGCATCTACCCCAAGCTCGCGCCGCAGCCGATCAAGGAAGAGCATCTGCTGACGGGCCTGCTGGAGCCGACGAACGAGCCTTACGCGATTGCCAAGATCGCCGGCATCAAGATGTGCGAGGCCTACAACGCGCAGTATGGCCGGCAGTACACCAGCGCGATGCCCACCAATCTGTACGGGCCCAACGACAACTACGACCTGGCCAACAGCCATGTGCTGCCCGCGCTGATCCGCAAGGCGCATGAGGCCAGGCTGCGCGGCGACACCGAGTACCCGGTGTGGGGCAGCGGCACGCCGCGGCGCGAGTTCCTGTATGTGGACGACCTGGCCGACGCCTGCGTCTTCCTGATGGAGCGCGGTTACGACGGCCCGCTGATCAACATCGGCACCGGCACCGACGTGACCATCCGCGAGCTGGCCGAGACGGTGATGCAGGTGGTCGGCTTTCCGGGCCGCATCGTCTACGACACCACCAAGCCCGATGGCACGCCGCGCAAGCTGATGGACTCGTCCCGGCTGTACGGCCTGGGCTGGCGGCCGACCGTGGGGCTGGAAGAAGGCGTGCGCAGGGCGTACGCGGACTTTCTGGGGCGCTGAGCTTCAGCCGGGCTGCAGGCCCTCGCGCTGCAGAAGGTGATCGGGCCGGTGCGACATGCTCGGGTTATGGCCTTGCCAGGGCCCCGCACCCCTCCTCGGCCATCCCCGCCAGCAGTTCGAAGTGCCGCCACAGCGCCGCATCCCCGTGACGCAGCCGACGCTTCTGCACGACGGCCTCGCAGGCGCCCCAGCAGCGCACGATGGTGCGCTGCCAACTCTGCAGGAACAGGCCCGGCTCGAACAGCCTGCCAGCCACCAGCGTGCCCACCAGCTCGAACTGGCGGCAGACGGCTTCGGCAGCCTTGCGGTCGTCGGCCGACCAATCGGCAAAGGCTGCCTCGCCGGGCCCCGGCTCGGTCAGCGTATACAGGCGCTCGCGAGCGGCAATGGCCTCGGGCGTCTGCAGGATCTCGTTGACGCGCACATAGGCTTCCAGATCGATCGCACGGGTGGACTGGGCGACCTGCTGGCCGCTGTCTTCCAGCTGGCGCCGCTGCACCAGCAGCGTGGCCACCAGGAAGAGGATGCTGCTGAAGGTCAGCAGCGGGTTCAGCGTGCCGCCGAAATAGTCCCCCAGTTGCCCCAGCACGGAGGCGCGGGTGGCCACATCCGCCTGCTGCAGCCAGGTGCTGCCGAGCGACCAACGGCCGTCCAGCACCAGCACATGGTAGGTGAAGCTGACCAGCCCGATGGCGACCAGCAAGGCCAGGACGATCAGGGCCACCAGCCAGCCGGCCACGGTGTTGATGCGATGGGACGGGTGCTGCATGGGCGGGCTCCAGGGGTTGCGACGGACCCATTCTTGCCGCGGCCCCGGGCCCTGGCAAGCCGCGAACCCCGGCGGGCCGGGGCGGTCATTCGGGCGGGCAGCCTGCGGGCCCGGGAAGCGCTGGATAGAGTGCGCGCATGCCCCGCTCCCGTGCCCTGGTCTGGTTCAAGCGCGACCTGCGCCTGCAGGACCACGCGCCGCTGGTGGCGGCGCAGGCCTGCGACGACGCGGCGGGCGTCTTCATCCTGGAGCCGGACTGGCTGCACAGCCCGGAGTGCGACGCGATGCATGTGGCGTTCGCCCTCGGCTGCCTGGCCGAGCTGCGCG
>JAEUOX010000217.1 GCA_016790475.1 Rhodoferax sp.
CGTGTTCAAGTGGAACTTCCCGCTGGCCGGCACCTACTGGCTTGCCGCCGATGCGCTGGTGCAGACCATCGGCAAGAAGGAAGGTGGCCTCGACAAGCTCAAGGGCAAGAAGATCACGCTGGTCTACCACGACTCGCCGTATGGCAAGGAGCCGATCCCGCTGCTGCAGGAGCGCGCGGCCCAGCTCGGATACAACCTGCAATTGCTGCCGGTGACGGCGCCCGGCGTGGAGCAGAAGGCCACCTGGCTGCAGGTGCGCCAGGCCCGCCCGGACTATGTGCTGCTGTGGGGCTGGGGCGTCATGAACTCCACCGCGCTGAAGGAGGCACAGGCCACCGGCTACCCGCGCGAGAAGATGTATGGCGTCTGGTGGTCCGGCGCGGAGCCGGATGTCAAGGACGTCGGTGAGGGCGCCAAGGGCTACAACGCGGTGACGATGCAGCATGGTGCCGAGCCGAACTCGAAGGTCGTCAAGGACATCCTGGAACTGGTGCATGCCAAGGGCCAGGGTACCGGGCCGAAGGAAGAGGTCGGCCAGGTGCTGTACATGCGGGGCGCGATGAGCGCCATGCTGGCGGTCGAGGGCGTGCGTCGGGCCCAGGAGCGCTTCGGCAAGGGCAAGTGGGTGACCGCCGAACAGGCGCGCTGGGGCTACGAGAACCTCGCTCTGGACCAGAAGAAGCTCGATGCGCTGGGCTTTGCCGGCGTGATGCGCCCGCTGAGCACCTCCTGCGTGGACCACATGGGCTCCAACTGGGCCCGCGTGCACACCTGGGACGGCAAGAAGTGGAACTTCAGCTCCGACTGGCTGCAGGCCGACGAGCAGATCCTGAAGCCGCTGGTCAAGGCCACGGCGGCCAAGTACGCGGCCGACAAGAAGCTGACGCCGCGCACCCCGGCGGACTGCCAGTCCTGATCGCGAACGCCGGCTTCGGCCGGCCCCTGGCGGCTCCCTGGAGCCGCCAATGGAAAGCTGCGCACGCCGTGCATCTTTCCATTGGACACAACGGATCTCCCATGACTACTGCAAACACGGTTCTGAATGTCAACGGCATCGAGGTCATCTACAACCACGTGATCCTGGTGCTCAAGGGCGTGTCGCTGAACCTGCCGGAGGGCAAGATCGCGGCGCTGCTGGGCGGCAACGGTGCCGGCAAGACCACGACGCTGCGCGCGATCTCGAACCTGCTTCAGGGCGAGCGCGGCGCGGTCACCAAGGGCTCGATCGAGCTGCGGGGTGAGCGCATCGAGAACCTGACGCCGGCCGATCTGGTCAACCGCGGCGTGGTGCAGGTGATGGAGGGCCGGCACTGCTTCGCCCACCTGACGATCGAGGAGAACCTGCTGACCGGCGGCTACACCCGCAAGGACAAGGCGGAGATCGCCCGCAATCTCGAAAAGGTCTACGCCTATTTCCCGCGCCTCAAGACGCGCCGTACCTCACAGGCCGCGTACACCTCGGGCGGTGAGCAGCAGATGTGCGCGATCGGCCGGGCCCTGATGACCAACCCCAGCGTGATGCTGCTCGACGAACCCTCGATGGGCCTGGCGCCGCAGATCGTCGAGGAGGTGTTCGAGATCGTCAAGGACCTGAACCGCAAGGAGCGCGTGACCTTCCTGCTGGCCGAGCAGAACACCAACATGGCCCTGCGCTACGCCGACTACGGCTACATCATGGAGTCGGGCCGCATCGTCATGGACGGGCAGGCCGCCGACCTGGCCAACAACGAAGACGTCAAGGAGTTCTACCTCGGCGTCGGCGGCGGGGAGCGCAAGTCCTTCAAGGACGGCAAGAGCTACAAGCGGCGCAAGCGCTGGCTGGCCTGAGCCTTCCCCGAACGTTTCCGGAGTGACACCGATGACCCCAACCCATTACGATGCCCTCGAGATCCGCAGCCCTGCTGAGCGGGAGGCGGCCCTGTTTGCGCAGCTGCCGGCCCAGGTGGCCCATGCGCAATCCTCCAGCGCGGCCTTCGCGCAGCTGCTGGCCGGTGTGGACGCGCAGGCGGTGCGCGACCGCGCGGCGCTGGCCCGCCTGCCGGTGACGCGCAAGTCCGACCTGCACGAGCGCCAGAAGTCGGTACGCGCGGCCGGCGGGGACGTGTTCGGCGGGTTCAGCACCGTCGGCTACGGTGCGCAGATGCCGCGGCTGTTCGCCAGCCCCGGCCCGATCTACGAGCCCGAAGGCACGGCGCGCGACTACTGGCGCATGGCACGCGCGATCTTCGCAGCCGGCTTCCGGCCGGGGGAGCTGATCCACAACTGCTTCAGTTACCACTTCGTGCCGGCCGGTTCGATGATGGAAACCGGTGCCCATGCACTCGGCTGCACGGTGTTCGCCGGCGGGACCGGCCAGACCGAGCAGCAGGTCCAGGCGATGGCGGAGCTCCGGCCGGCCGG
>JAEUOX010000245.1 GCA_016790475.1 Rhodoferax sp.
GAGCGGGTGTCGCAGGTTGGCACGCTGTTCTATTTCGGGTTCTTCCTGCTGATGCCCTGGTGGAGCACGATGGGTGAGGCCAAGCCGGTTCCGCAACGCGTGAACTTCGTGGCGCACTGAGCAAGAGAGGCAACAACAATGAAAATTCTTCGCAATCCTGCTCTTCTGCTGCGCGCGCTTCTGGCTTCCGTTGCGCTGCTGGCGGGTACCGCCCAGGCTTCCGGCGGCGACTCGATCGCCTGGGACCGCGCGCCCAACAAGACCAACGATCTGGCCGCCCTGCAGAATGGTGCCAAGCTGTTCGTCAACTACTGCCTGAACTGCCATTCCGCCGCGTTCATGCGCTACAACCGCCTGCGCGACATCGGCCTGACGGACCAGCAGATCAAGGACAACCTGCTGTTCACGACCGAGAAGATCGGCGAGACGATGGTGGCCAACATCAATCCGAAGGAAGCCAAGGAATGGTTCGGTGCCACGCCGCCGGACCTGACCGTGATCGCCCGCTCCCGGGCCGCCGCGGGCCAGGGCTCCGGTGCCGACTACCTGTACACCTACCTGCGCACCTACTACCCGGACGACACCAAGGGTACAGGCTGGAACAACCTCGCCTTCCCGAACGTCGGCATGCCGCATGTGCTGTGGCAACTGCAGGGGTCCCGCAAGCCGGTCTACGAAATGAAGGAGGAGCATGGCCACGAGGTCAAGATCTTCAAGGGATGGGAGCAGATCACGCCGGGCACGATGACACCGCAGGAGTACGACCAGGCCGTGGGAGATCTCGTCAGCTACCTGCAGTGGATGGGTGAACCTGCACAGAACACCCGCACCCGCGTCGGTGTGGGGGTGCTGCTGTTCCTCGCGTTGCTGACGGTCTTCACCTGGCGTCTGAACGCTTCTTTCTGGAAAGCGATCAAGTAGTCTGCATCACAGCACGGGCCCGGCCGCCAGGGCGGGTCCCGCAATGTCAGAGTGGGAGTGCTGCGGTGCTTCCCACTCTTTTTGATTTTTAGGAGCCTCCGCCATGATGGTCTTGTATTCAGGAACGACCTGCCCCTTTTCGCATCGCTGCCGCTTTGTCCTGTTCGAGAAGGGCATGGATTTCGAGATCCGCGACGTCGACCTCTACAACAAGCCGGAAGATATCAGCGTGATGAACCCCTATGGCCAGGTACCGATCCTGGTCGAGCGGGATCTGATCCTGTACGAGTCGAACATCATCAACGAGTACATCGATGAGCGCTTCCCGCATCCGCAACTGATGCCCGGGGACCCGGTGGACCGCGCCCGCGTGCGGCTGTTCCTGCTCAATTTCGAGAAGGAGCTGTTCGTGCATGTGTCCACGCTCGAATCCCGCGCCGCCAAGAGCAACGAGAAGCTGCTGGAGAAGTCCCGCGCCCACATCCGGGACCGCCTGACGCAGTTGGCCCCGATCTTCCTGAAGAACAAGTACATGCTCGGCGAAGGTTTCTCGATGTTGGACGTCGCCATCGCGCCGCTGCTGTGGCGTCTGGATTACTATGGCATCGACCTGAGCAAGAATGCAGCACCGTTGCTCAAGTATGCCGAGCGCATCTTCTCGCGTCCCGCCTACATCGAGGCACTGACGCCTTCCGAGAAGGTGATGCGCAAGTAGTCCGCACAACAGGGGGTGTGAACCGATGAGTGCCGAAGCCCAGGAAGCCACGTCGACCCGGCCCTATCTGATCCGGGCCCTGTACGAATGGTGCACGGACAACGGGTTCACGCCGTACATCGCGGTGCAGGTCGACGAGACCGTCCAGGTCCCGCGCGAGTATGTGAAGGACGGCGAAATCGTCCTGAACATCAGCTTCGATGCAACCAGTTCGCTGAAGCTGGGCAACCAGTTCATCGAGTTCAGCGCCCGCTTTGCCGGCACCGCGCGCGAGATCATGGTGCCGGTCGAGCGCGTGATCGCGATCTATGCCCGGGAGAACGGGCAGGGCATGGCATTCCCGCAGGTGCCGGCGGCCAGCACCAAGGGCAGCGAGGCGCCTGCTGCCCGCGGCGCCGGCGTCTCTTCGGCGGATGCTGGCGCGCGTGGCACTGGGGATGCCGATGTCCGCCTGGTGCCGTCTCCCGCCGGATCCGGGGAGGGCCCCGACAGCCCGCCGCCCGGCAGTCGCCCGAAGCCCACGCTGACGCGGGTCAAGTGAAGGCTCGCGCGCAGCATCTGATCTGCGGAGGAGAGGGGCTCCTGTAGAATTTTCGCAAGCCGATTTAGCTCAGTTGGTAGAGCAACCGCCTTGTAAGCGGTAGGTCGTCAGTTCGATTCCGACAATCGGCACCAGTGTATGTGAAGGCCTCCAGGGATGACTCCCTGGAGGCCTTTGTCATGCCTCTGCCAACACCAGCCAGTTGCCACGTCGACGGAAACAAGCCCTTGCTTTAAGTGATAAGTGGACACCTTCGGCACGCTGATCGGGCTCCATGGACGGAGCCGGGACGTCACCGATCGCTTGCGCCTGGAGGCCGACCTCCAGCAGCATCGGGACAATCTGGAGGTGCTCGTGCGGGAGCGCACCGCCGACCTTTCTGTTGCCAAGGAGGCGGCCGAGTCGGCCGCCCGGGCCAAGAATGTGTTCCTGTCCAACATCAGCCACGAACTGCGTACCCCGCTGACGGTCATCCTGGGCATGGCCGAACTCGCGCGGGTCCGGGTCGCGGAACCCCGCAGCCAGCGCTTGCTGGACCAGGTGCTGACCCAGGCCCGCAAGCTCGCCGGGCTCATCACGGATCTCATCGACTATGCGGCGTTGGGCGCCAAGCGCATGGATCTGCGACGCGCTCCGCTGCATGTGCCCTCGCTTCTGGCACAGGTTCAGGCTGCCGTGGCGGAAGCGGCCCGGGTCAAGGGCCTCGACGTCCGCCTGGACATGGCTCCGGAGGTTCTGCAGACGGAGTTTCTCGGAGACGCCCGTCGATTGCAGCAGGTGATCATGCAACTGGCGGACAACGCCATCAAATTCACGACGCAGGGGCAGGTGACGATCCGGGTGGACGCGCCCCGTCCGATGGACGGCGGCAATGTGCATTTGCGGTTCCAGGTGCAAGATACCGGCGTGGGCATTGCGCCGGAGGCGCAGTGGATCCTCTTCACGGCCTTCGAACAGGCGGACGGTACCGCGACCCGCAAGCATGAGGGCACGGGGCTGGGGCTGGCCTTGTGCAAGCTGCTGGTGCAGGCCATGGACGGCAGCATCGAAGTGGTCAGCCAGCCCGGTGCCGGCAGCACCTTTCACTTCACCGTGACGTTGGGGGTCGCGGAGCCGGGCGGGGACCTGCCGCCGCCGGAGCCCGACCTGCGCACTTCCGTGGGCATCGGTCTGCCGGCCCCCTGAGGGAGCGGGGGCTGCGGACGGCTCCGGTGGCAATCCTGATGGCGGCCTCAGGTGGCTGGCCGCACGTCCTGTCGCCGCGTCAGCAGATAGGCCAGCGGCGCCAGGGAGCCAAGTGCCAGTGTCGCAACAATCCATGGCCAGGGATTGCGGCCCAGGCGCTTCGCATCCCCCCACATCCACACCAGGAACAGCGTCAGCGCGATGCACAGGTCGACAAATACCTGGGCGCCGGCCAGGTTGCTGAACAGGGGTTCGAACAGCCCGAGGATGCCGTGCTGCCAGACGGCAGCGGCGCTCAGGGCAGCAAAGGCGAGCAACGTGGCGGAGATCAGCAGGCGTGGCATGGTGCGGTGTCCTTTCAACTTGGTTGGTGGAAGCCGCAGTCTCCGAGGCCGGGCGCTTCGGTGCAATTACCTGCAAGGTCATTGAACGGCTGCCACCCGCTGTGATGCAATGCCGCCATGAACGCCCTGACCCACACCCTGACCGCGACGCTGCAGCAGGCCCGCAAGGCACGGCGCCTGAGCCAGCTGGAGCTCTCGCTGCGGGTCGGCGTGTCGCAGCGTCATGTGAGCTTCGTCGAGAGCGGCCGGGCCCGGCCCAGCCGGGACCTGCTGCTGGCCTGGCTGCAGGAGCTCGATGCGCCGCTGGCCGTGCGCAACGCCGCGATGCTGCAGGCCGGATACGCGCCGGCCTACAGTGCCGCACCGATCGGGGATCCGTCGCTGGCCCAGGCACACGAGGCGCTCGTGCAACTGCTGGCGGCCCACGATCCGATGCCGGCGCTGGTGCTGGATGCGCAGTGGAACCTCCTGCAGATGAACCGCGGCGGCCGTTGGCTGGCCGCCACGCTGCTGCCCTGGACAGCGGACCTGCCGCCGGGTCAACCAGTCAACATGCTCGACCTACTGGCCCACCCCGAGGGATTCACCCGGTCGATGCGCAACCTGGCCGAAGTCGGCCCGGCGCTGCTGGCGCATCTGCGCGACGACGCATCCGTGTTGCCGGAGCTCGCGCCCCGTGTCGAGGCGTTTGCGGTCCGGCTGCGGCAGCAGCTGGGTGCGAATGCCCTGCACTCCGGCTGGCCGCGGCCCATGGCGCCGGTGCTGACGACGCACTTTGATTCCCCGGTCGGCGAACTGGCCTTCTTCAGCATGTTCACGACCTTTGGCACGCCGCAGGACATCACGCTGGCGTCCCTGCGGGTGGAGCACCTCTTCGCGGCCGATGCCCGGACCCGCGCGGTGCTGCAGGCCCAGGTTGCTTGAGGACGATCAGGCTGGGAGGCCCCCGGCTCACCCGGGCGCCGTTATGATGCGGCTCTTCGGGCGGCGATGCGTCAGGCCGCGGCCTTTCGCTGCACCTTGAGGCGGATGCTGTCGATGGCCCAGCCCTGGGCGCGCAGGCGCCCCTCCAGGGTGGGCAGCAGTTGGCGCATCTTGGCGGCGGCCGCGTTGTTGTCGAGCAGCAGGCACCAGCTGCCGCCGTCGATCGGGCCCGCCTGGATGCTGGCTCGCAAGCCGGGCGGAATCAGCGGCAGGATCGCCTGCAGCCGGGCCAGGGAGTCCTGGCTCAAGGCCGCCAGCCGGGCCAGCGTGGGGGACTCCTGCGTGGCCTGCTGCAGGCTGACCGCCTGGTTGCGGCGGGTGGTGGGACCGGACATGGACAGGAGCGTGGAAGAGTGCATTTGA
>JAEUOX010000263.1 GCA_016790475.1 Rhodoferax sp.
GGCCGCGCTGATGCTGGTGCGCCAGATGGCGCTGGAGTGGGGGCCGGACGGCATCCGCGTGAATGCGCTCTCGCCGGGGCTGACCGAAACGCCCGGCACGGCGGTCGTCTATGCGCAGCCGCAGGCGCGCGCGCAGCGGGCATCGCGCATTCCGCTGCGCCGCATCGCACAGGCCGAGGACATGGCCAATGCGCTGTCGTTCCTGGTCGGCCCGGATGCGGCCTATGTGAACGGCATCGACCTTCTGGTGGACGGCGGCTTCGCGCACGGGCTGATGGGTAGCGTGAACATGACGGGTTGGCAGGGAGCACCGCCACCGGGAGGCGACAGGTCGCCAACGTGACGGACGGGCGCGGCGCTTGGTGATGCAATTGCCGGCATCACCGCCCAAACCACCGTCGCCGATGTTCGCCACCTACTCCCCCAAGACCCAGGACCTGCTGCAACGCCTGAACGCGTTCTTCGATCAGCACATCTATCCCAACGAGGCCCGCCACCATGCCGAGCTCGACGCGTTGCGCCGCGCCGGCGACGTCTGGCAGCCGATGGCGCTGATCGACGAGCTGAAGGTGAAGGCCCGCGCGGCCGGCCTGTGGAACATGTTCCTGCCCCATGCCTACAAGGGCCAGGGCGGCATTTCCAACCTGGACTACGCGCCGCTGTGCGAGGTCATGGGCCGGGTGTCCTGGTCGGGCGAGGTGTTCAACTGTTCCGCGCCGGACACCGGCAACATGGAGACGCTGGAGCGCTACGGCACCGACGCGCAGAAGGAGCAATGGCTCGAGCCGCTGCTGGACGGCCGCATCCGTTCGGCCTTCCTGATGACGGAGCCGGCCGTGGCCTCGTCGGACGCGACCAACATCCAGTGCAGCATCGTGCGCGATGGCGACCACTATGTGATCAACGGCCGCAAATGGTTCTCGTCCGGCGCCGGCAATCCGCGCTGCGCGATCTTCATCGTGATGGGCAAGACCGACCCGCAGGGCCCGCGCCATCAGCAGCAGTCGATGGTGCTGGTGCCGCGCGACACGCCCGGCGTCACGGTGCTGCGGCACCTGTCGGTGTTCGGCTACGACGACGCGCCGCATGGCCACATGGAGGTGGTGCTGGACAACGTGCGGGTGCCGGTATCCAACATCCTGCTGGGCGAAGGCCGCGGCTTCGAGATCGCCCAGGGCCGCCTGGGCCCCGGGCGCATCCACCACTGCATGCGCTCCATCGGCGCGGCCGAGCGTGCGCTCGAACTGATGGTCGACCGGCTGCAGAGCCGCATCGCCTTCGGCAAGGCGCTGTCCGAGCAGTCCATCTGGCATGAGCGCATCGCGGAGTCCCGCTGCATGATCGACCAGGCCCGGCTGCTGACGCTCAACGCCGCCCATCGCATGGACACCGTGGGCAACAAGGTGGCGGCCGCCGATATCGCGATGATCAAGGTCGTCGCGCCCAACATGTCCTGCAAGGTCGTCGACTGGGCGATCCAGGCCCATGGCGGCGGCGGCGTCAGCCAGGACTTCTGGCTGGCCGAGGCCTACGCGCACCAGCGCACCGTGCGCCTGGTGGACGGCCCGGACGAGGTGCACCGCAACGCGATCGCCAAGATCGAGCTGGCGAAGCGGGCGGCGGTGCGCAAGGGGCTGACAGTCACCGGGTGAGCATGGTCCGCATAGCGGGCGCCGCTTTCGAAGCGACCGCCGGGTAGCCATCGATGCCATCCCGCCGAGGGTGCGGCGGCACGCGCGCATTCCGGCAGCAGCCAGGCTTCAGCCAACACCTTCTTCGGCGGCTTCCTCCCCCAGAAACCCCCCGCTCTGGTGCGCCCACAGTCGCGCATACAACCCGCCCTGCGCCAGCAGGCTGTGGTGGTCTCCCTGCTCGACGATGCGGCCCCGGTCAATGACGATCAGCCGGTCCATCGCCGCGATCGTCGAGAGCCGGTGCGCGATCGCCAGCACCGTCTTGCCCTCCATCAGCCGGTACAGGCTGGCCTGGATGGCCGCCTCGACCTCGCTGTCCAGCGCGCTGGTGGCCTCGTCGAGCAGCAGGATCGGCGCGTCCTTCAGCATCACCCGGGCGATCGCGATGCGCTGGCGCTGGCCGCCGGAGAGCTTCACGCCGCGCTCGCCCACGTGCGCGTCGTAGCCGGTGCGGCCCTTCGGGTCGCTCAGCGCCTGGATGAAGTCGTGCGCCTCGGCGCGCCGTGCGGCGGCCACCATGTCGGCATCGTTCGCGTCCGGGCGGCCATACAGGATGTTGTCACGCACCGAGCGGTGCAGCAGCGAGGTGTCCTGCGTGACCATGCCGATCTGCGCGCGCAGGCTGTCCTGCGTGACGCGGGCGATGTCCTGCCCGTCGATGCGGATCGTGCCGCCGCCCACGTCATGGAAGCGCAGCAGCAGGTTCACCAGCGTGCTCTTGCCGGCGCCGGAGCGCCCGACCAGGCCGATCTTCTCGCCGGCGCGCACCTGCAGGCTCAGACCGTCGATGACCTGCGTCGCGCCCGCACCCGTAGCCCCGTAGGAGAAGCGCAGGTTCTCGAACTGCACCTCGCCGCGCGTCACGCGCAGCGGCACCGCGCCGGGCGCGTCCACCACCGCTTGCGGGCGCGACAGCGTGTTCATGCCGTCCTGCACCGTGCCGACATGCTCGAACAGGCTGGCCATCTCCCACATCACCCAGTGCGAGATGCCGTTGAGCCGCAGCGCCATCGCGGTGGCCGCGGCCACCGCACCCACGCCGACCTCGCCGCGCATCCACAGGCCCAGCGTCACGCCGGCGGTGGCCAGGATCAGCAGGATGCCCAGCAGGTGGTTCACCACCTCGAAGCCCGACACCAGCCGCATCTGCCGGTGCACCGTCTGCAGGAACTCCTGCATCGCGGCGCGCGCATAGCCGGCCTCGCGCCCGGCATGCGAGAACAGCTTCACGGTGGCGATGTTGGTGTAGGCGTCGGTGATGCGGCCGGTCATCAGTGAGCGGGCGTCGGCCTGCGCACGCGCGGTGCGGGCCAGCCGAGGCACGAAGAAGCGCAGCGTGACGGCATACAGCAGCACCCAGACCAGGAAGGGCAGCAGCAGCCAGCGGTCGAAGCCGCCCACCACCGTGACCATCGTCACGAAGTAGATCAGCACGAACACCAGGATGTCGGCCAGGATCATCCAGACGTCGCGCACCGCCAGCGCGGTCTGCATCACCTTGGTCGCCACGCGGCCGGCGAACTCGTCCTGGAAGAAGTGCATGCTCTGCTGCAGCATCAGCCGGTGGAAGTTCCAGCGCAGCAGCATCGGGAAGTTGGCTGCCAGCGCCTGGTGCTTGAACATCGTCTGCAGCGCAGCCAGCAGCGTGCTGCCCAGCAGCACCAGGGCCAGCAGCAGCAGCGTGCTGCCATGCTCGGCCCACAGCCGCTGGGGCTGCAGCGGGCCGAGCCAGTCGACGATGCGCCCGAGGATCGCGAACAGCATCGCCTCGAAGATGCCGATGGTCGCGGTGAAGAAGGTCAT
>JAEUOX010000283.1 GCA_016790475.1 Rhodoferax sp.
TCCTGCTCAAGCCGGGCAAGCTGACGGCCGGCGAATGGGCCGTCATGAAGACCCACAGCGACATCGGCAGCATGGCCATCGACCAGGTCGAGGCGGACGCGGAGCGGCCGGTCGCGTTCCTGCAGTGCGCCAAGCTGATCATCCGCCACCACCATGAGAAATGGGACGGCAGCGGCTACCCCGACGCGCTGGCCGGTCCGGCCATCCCTATCCCGGCCCGGCTGATGGCGCTGGCCGACGTGTTCGACGCACTGATCTCGCGCCGTCCCTACAAGGAGCCCATCTCGCTGGACGACGCCGTGAAGATGATCCGGGACGGCCGCGGCACCCACTTCGATCCGGCCGTGGTCGACGCATTTGAGGTGCGCATCGCGGAGTTCATCGCGGTGGCGCGGCGCTACGCCGACAGCGAGGCCGACGTGCGGGCCCAGATCGACCGGATCCGGGGCCAGGTCGCCCGCGCCGACGGCGTGTGACCGGGCGCCGCCACGGCGGCCGCGCCTCAGGCATTTCAGCGTGCAGGTTCAGGTATCTGCCTGATGTCCGGGCCGGGAGGGCAGGCCTACATTCGGGACATGACTCCGACAGGCGAGGTCCCCATGAACGCTCCGATCAGCCCGGCAGCCAGCGCGCTGCGTCTTCCCCGTGGTCCTGACGCCGAAGGCACGCTCACCGAACGGCTGGAGGCGCTGCACGACAGCATCCTGGAGCGGGTCCCCCATGTCGACCGCGTGGCCTGCGCGCTGTACGACGCACCGGAAGACAGCCTGCGCACCTTCGTGAACAGCACGCGCCATGGCGAGGCGATCGCCGGCTACCAGTTTCCGCTGGCCGAGAGCCCCTCGCTGCAGGCCCTGGCCACCAGCGGCGAGTTCCGCGTCATCGACGAACTGGCCGATGCAGTGCACCCGACCTCGCCGCACTCGAGCTGGCTGCTGGCGCAGGGCTACCGCTCCTCGTTCACCGTGCCGATGTACGACAACGACAGCCTGCTGGGCTTCGTGTTCTTCAATTCGCTGCAGCCGGCGGCCTTCTCGCTGCGCGACCAGCGCGACCTGCTGCTCTTCTGCAACCTGATCAACATGGCGATCGCCAACGAGATGAGCGCAGTGCGTGCGATCCTGGCGTCCGCCCGCATCGCGCGCGACTTCGCGAAGCTGCGCGACTTCGAGACCGGTGCGCACCTGGAGCGCATGGCCCGCTACGCGCGGCTGATTGCCCGGGCGCTGGCCCGCGCGCACGGCCGCACCGACGAGTTCGTGGAGCATGTCTACCTGTTCGCGCCGCTGCACGACATCGGCAAGATCGGCATCCCGGACGCGGTGCTGCTGAAGCAGGGCCGGCTGGAGGACGCCGAGCGCGCGGCGATGCAGCGCCATGTGGACCTGGGCGGCAGCATCATCGACAAGATCCTCGGCGATCTGGGGCTGCGCCACCTGCCGGACTCCACGATCATGAAGAACATCGTGCGCCACCACCACGAGATGCTCGACGGATCCGGTTATCCGGAGGGGCTGCGCGGCGACGCCATCGCGCTGGAGGCACGTATCGTCACGGTGGCCGACATCTTCGACGCCCTGATGAGCCCGCGGCCCTACAAGCCGGCCTGGACCTTCGATGCCAGCTGCGCGGAGCTCGCGCGCCTGGCGGCGCTGGGCAAGCTGGATCCGGAATGTGTCGCCGCGCTGCGCCAGAACGAGGACGCGGTGCGCGCCATCCTCGCCCGCTACCAGGACCGCGCCGATGTGTGACGGAATGCCGCAGGGCCGCGGCACCCCCGGCGGCGGGTTCAGGTGTTTTCCGCGCCCGGTTCAGGTATCGGCCTGATTGGCCGTCCGCCGCCCCTGTCCTACAGTGCCAGACATGACGATCCGGGTCCTGCTCGCCGATGACAATCCCACCTTCCGTGCGGCCGTGCGGCAGTTCCTGTCGGCGTTGCCGGCCACGGCGGTGGCCGGCGAGGCCCACAACGGCCGGGAGGCGCTGGAGCTCGCCGCCAGCCTGGCACCGGACCTGGTGCTGCTGGACATCGGCATGCCCGAGATGAACGGGCTGGAGGCGGCGCGCCGCATGCAGCAGTGGCAGGAGCCGCCGCTGGTGGTGTTCCTGTCGATGCACAACGGCCAGGCCTACCGCGAGGCGGCACGCCAGGTCGGAGCCACCGGCTTCATCAGCAAGGCCGACTTCGTGGATGAACTCCCGCGCGTGATCGAGACCGTCGAGGCCCGGATGCGCGCGCTGGCCTCAGCGCAGGTTCCCGGTGTGGCCGAGTGAATAGCGCCCCGGCTGGGGCCACACGGTCAGGCCGTGCGGCTCCCGGCCGACCTTGACCTGGTCCACCGCACCGGTGGTGGTTTCGACCCGGTAGACCACATCGTCGTAGCGGCCGGACAGCCAGATGTATTTGCCGTCAGCGCTCACGTTGCCCATGTCGGGGCTGCCGCCTCCCGGGATCATCCAGGTCTTGGTGACGGTGCGGGTCGCGAAATCGATCACCGACACGCTGCCCTTGCCCAGCTTGTCGCCGCGGATCTTGTTGCCGCCGCGGTTGGCCACATACAGGCTGCGGCCGTCCCGGCTGGGGTACAGGCCGTGGGCGCCGACACCGGTCGGCAGGAAGCCGATCTGCTTGAAGCTGGCGCCGTCGACGACATGCACGCCGTCGGCCATCATGTCGGCGATGAAGAAGGTGCGGCCGTCCGGCGAGATCCGGACATCCTGCGGCATGCCGGGCGTCGTGCAGATCTCGTTGCCGGGCTGGCCCGGATCCGGAATCTTCGTCGGCTTCTTGCCCGGCTTGGCGATCAGCGCCAGCGCATCCGGGCGGGCATAGTACTGGCTCAGCGGCAGTGTGCCGAGCACCTTGCGCTCGACCAGGTCGATCTTGGTCACCGCACCGGAGAACTCGCAGGTGAACAGCGCAAAGCGGCCGTCGATCGAGAAATCCGCATGGTTGATGCCGGCACAGCGCGGCACCGGGATCGAGAACTTCAGCTCCATCGTCTGCACGTCGCGGAAGTCCAGGCGCTTGTAGGCCTCGGCCACGACGATCGCGTACTGCCCGTCCGGGGACCAGTACATGTTGTAAGGATCTTCGACCCGGACGGTCTTGCCGGGCTTGCCGGTCTGCGGATCGATCGGCGTCAGGCTGCCGTCCTTGCGGCCCTCGGCATTGTTGGCGACCCACAGCGTCTTCAGGTCCCAGGAGGGCACGACATGCTGCGGATTGACACCCACCTTGAAGGTGTCAACCACCTTCAGCGTGGTCGGGTCGATGACCGACACGGTATTCGCGGCGCGGTTGGGCACATAGACCCGCTCCAGTGCGCCGGCGACGGCTGGCGACATGCGTCCGGCCGCGATCTCGCTGTAGAGGTTCTTGCGATCCGGCACCGGGGGCATGCCCGGCAGGGGCGCAAACGCGACCTCGTCGGCGCGCGCCACCGATGCGGCCGGGGCCGGTGTCTGGGCCAGGGCCAGCCAGGTAGCCGTGGAGCCGCCGACCAGTGCAAGGAGCGCCGCGGCGCCCAGCTTCGTGAAGGACATAGGATGATTGGAAAAGGCGACACCCACCATGGTGTCAACAGATGTAACGCACGAACTCAGCG
>JAEUOX010000297.1 GCA_016790475.1 Rhodoferax sp.
AGCAAGGGCATGGCGCCCGGCGGCGTGGCGAACATGGCGTCGGTGTTGCCACCGACGATGTCCTGCAGTGCTGGCGCCGAGCCTCGGTAGGGCACGGCCGTGGTCTTGATGCCGACGCGGCGGCCGAACATCTCGCCCACCAGCTGGCCCACGGTGCCGGCACCGGCCGATGCCAGCGTGATGTCCCGGCCCCTGTGCGCAGCCACCAGGTCGGCGATGCTCTTGTGCGGGGAATCGGCCCGCACCACCAGCACGACCGGCTGTTCGGCGATGGTGGCCACGGGGGTGAAGTCACGCAGCACGTCGTAGGGCAGCGTGCGGAAAAGCTCGCTGTTGATGGCCATCGTGGCGGTCAGCCCCATGCTGAGCGTGTAGCCGTCTGGCTTGGACTTGGCCACGGCCTCGGTGCCGATGATGCCGCTCGCGCCTGACTTGTTCTCGATGATGACGGTCCAGCCGGTGTTGCCGGCCATGGCGTTGCCCAGAATGCGGGCCATCAGGTCGGTACCCCCTCCCGCGCTGGCGGGCACCACGATGCGGATGGGCTGCTGCGGAAATGGGGCCTGCGCCAGCGCGGCGCAGCCCAGCAATGCGCACGGGCCGGCAACGGCCAGCGCACGCAGGATGCGAAATGGGGTCATGGGAGTGTCTCCTCGGTGGTTGTGTCTTGCCATATCCACGGCCGCAGCTGCCGGTCTGCCTGCTGGAATGCGGTGATCCGCGCCTGCAGGCGCAGCGTCAACCCGATGGCGTCGAGCCCCGCCAGCATCATCGCGCGCTCGCTGGCGGGTACGTGCAGGGGCCAGCGACGGCCATCCGGAGCCTCGACGTGCATCAATTCCAGGTCCACAGCCAGCGTCAGATTGCCGCCTGCCGCCTGTCCGGCCAGCAATGCGACATCATCGCGGGGCACTACCACGGGCAACAAGCCGTTGCGGTAGCAATTGGACTGGAAGATCGCGCCGAAGCTGGGCGCGAGTACCGCGCGGATGCCGAACTGGCGCAGTGCCCAGGCGGCCTGCTCGCGCGACGAGCCGCTGCCGAAATTCGCCCCTGCAATCAGGATGGCGGCCCGCCGGAACGGGGCCTGGTTCAGCACGAACCCAGGGTCCTCCAGGCGTGTCCCTGCGGGGCCGGGCAGATAGCGCCATCCGGCCAGCAGCTTCTCGCCATAACCCTCCTTGCCGGGCGCTGTCATCTCGCGCGAGGGAATCAGCGTGTCGGTATCGATGTTGTCGCGCAGCAGCGGTGCTGCGATGCCCTGGATGCGGATGAACTGTTCCATGGCTGACCCTCAGGCAGCAAGAAGGGGGCGGGGGTCGGCGATGCAGCCAGCCAGCGCTGACGCAGCGACCGTAGCCGGGCTGGCCAGGTGGGTACGCACCCCCGGGCCCTGGCGCCCCTCGAAGTTGCGGTTGGTGCTGGAGATCACGCGCCGGGCCGGCCGGCCCGGGCGGTCGAAGCTGTCGCCCCCGACATAGAAGCACAGGGAGCAGCCGCTCTCGCGCCATTCGAAGCCGGCGTCCCGAAAGACCGTGTCCAGGCCTTCGGCTTCGGCCGCCAGCTTGACGGCTGTGGAGCCAGGTACCACGATCGCCGTGACACCTGCAGCGACCCGCCGGCCCTGCACGACCGCAGCCGCAGTGCGCAGATCCGACAGGCGGCTGTTGGTGCAGGAGCCGATGAAGGCTGCGTCAATCGGCAGGCCGGCCAGCACCTGCCCGGCCCGCACGTCCATGTAGTCCAGCGCCCGCTGCGCGCCCTCCGCGTCAGGGACGACCGGATCCAGGACGCCCACCACCTGCCCGGGGTGCGTTCCCCAGGTCACCTGGGGTGCGAGGGTCGCACAATCAAGTTCCAGCGTCCGGTCATAGCTTGCGCCCGGGTCGGAGCAGAGGGAGCGCCAATGCGCAATGGCAGCATCCCACTGATCACCCCGTGGCGCATGCGGCCTGCCGCGCAACCAGTCGACGGTGGTCGCATCGGGGGCGACCAGGCCCGTCCAGGCGCCGAACTCCACCGCCATGTTGCACAGCGTGAGCCTCGCCTCGACACCGAGCCCGCGCACAGCCTCGCCACAGAATTCGATGGCGTGGCCGTCGCCGCCCGTCGCGCCGTGGCGGCCGATCAGCGCCAATGCCATATCCTTGGCGGTCACGCCAGGCGGCAGGCGGCCGTTCATCTCCACCCGCATCGTACGGGGCCGTGAACGCACCAGGGTTTGCGTGGCCAAGGCGTGTTCACCTTCGGTGGTACCAATGCCCCAGGCCAGCGCACCGAGGCCGCCCACCGTGCTGGTATGGCTGTCGCAGCACACCAGCGTGGCGCCTGGCAAAGCGATGCCCAACTCGGGCGATATCACATGCGAGATGCCCTGGCGCGGGTCGCCCATGTCGAACAGTGTCACGCCGTGGGTCAAGGCCCCGGCACGGAACGACTCGATGAACGCACGGCCACCCTTGAACAGGGTGTTGTCATCGCGCCCGACGTGGGTGTCGACGATGTGGTCCATGGTGCCGAACACCAGGCCCGGCTGCGCCGGCTTGCGGCCACTGGCCTGCAGGGGTTCGAACACGGCGGGACCCGCTCTGTCGTGCAGCACGATCCGGTCCACATGCAGCAGGCATTGGCCGTCGTCCAGTTCGGCCACCACATGCTGGTCCCAGATCTTCTGGATGATGTTGCGCGGCTCAGCCATGCTGCGGCACCACCAGGTCGGCCAGGAAACGCTTCTCCAGCGCGAACACCTGCTCGAAGCCGGCCAGGCGCTTGAGCGCGTCGAAGCTGGCCAGAGGCGCGCCCGGGCCACCGGCATAACCGTTGGCGAGCACCGCCGCCAAAGCGTCCTGCATCCCCTGGATCGCGGCCATCAGCAGCGTACCTGGCAGGCTGACGCGGGCGATGCCCATCGCCTCCATCTCCGCAAACGTGAACTGACCCGGCGACTTGCCCCCTTCGACCACGTTGATCGCCACCGGCCCGCGGATCCGCTGCACCGCCTGGCGCGCCAGGGCCTTGTCGTGGAGCCCGTCGACGAACAGCATCGTGGCGCCGGCCTCCAGGTAGGCGTTGCCGCGCCGCACCACTTCGTCGATGCCGCCCACAGCCAGTGCGTCAGTGCGCGCATTGATCACGAAGTCCGGATCCCGGCGAGCTTCGGCACAGGCGCGGATCTTGGCCACGGCCTCGTCGATGGGAATGATCGTCTTGCCGTCCAGGTGGCCACAACGCTTCGGCGCGACCTGGTCTTCGATGTTGATGCCCGCGCAACCGATGCGCTCGAAGGCCTGCACGGTGTACCAGGCATTGACTGCGTTCCCGAAGCCGGTATCGCCGTCGGCCATGACCGGAAGGTCCACCGCGTCCACGATGGGCTGCGTGGCGGCCAGCATGTCGGTCAGCGACAGAAAGCTGTAGTCGGGAAGTCCCAGCCGGGTAGCCGACATGCCGAAGCCGGAGCACTGAATCGCTGCGAACCCCGCCTCGGCGATGACCCGCGCCGACAGGGCGTCGTAGGCGCCGGGCATCACCAGCAATCGGGGCGCCTGGATGAGCTGGCGCAGCAGGGTGGTTTTCTTCATGGTCGGGTGCACTCAGGCAAACGCGGGCAGCGCGAATTCCTGCAGGTGGCCCGAGGCGTTCACCTCGCGCCCGGGGTCGGCGGGCAACGCGACACCAAAGTGGCGCTTGAGCACATCCGAGATCAGGTCGTAACACGAGCCGATGCGCACCACCGACAGGTCGGTGAAGTTGATGATGGTCGAGGAGCGGCGGTACAGGTGATAGCGGCGCAGCCCGTAATTGAGCTCGATGTCGGCAATCGCCCGCAACTCGGGCTGCACATCCTCGAGAAGGAACTTGGTGCCGGTGCCAGACAGGTTGGCGGACGAGCCGAACACCGGGTGCAGCGCTTCGCGACTCAGCCGGCCGATGGTGGAGTGGATATGCCCGCCGTTGAGCAGCATGCCGATCGTGCCATTGGCGGTGCTGGCGGCTAGCAGGGAGGGCTGGACTTTTCTCAACAGGGGGTGCCCGGCGCGAAAGGGTGCGATCACCCCCAGCGGAAGATCGTGGTCGACCGTGACGCAATCGATCATGTCCTGCTTGCGCGGCTCTAGGTCATGGATTTCGCGCTGCCCGATAGCGTCGGTGATGAGCGCATTGCGCTTGTGGGGGCCGCGCTCCTTGGTACGGTAGATGCGTTCCAGCGCCTCGGGGGAGCCCCCCCAGATGCCGTAGCCGACGGTGTTGGGGCAGATGGCGATGCCGCCAGCCTGCAGAACGGAAAAGACGCGCCGGATGTCTCCGTCGACGTCGATCCGGCTCTCGATGGTATTGGTCTGCCTGGCCATGGTGCGCGTGCCTCCAGTGGTTCGATGAAGCGGGATGCTACGCACACATCGCGTTAGAAAAAAGCGATATATCCTTCAGCCAAAAGTTAAAAAATCTGTCCTATCGCCGAAGCAAGGAACACCATCCCGTGAAGCTCGGAACTCTCCCCACCCTGCTGGCCGTGCTGCGCCGGGGCAACTTCGCCGGCGCGGCGCAGGAACTGGCCCTGACCCCCAGCGCCGTGAGCCAGCAGATGCGCCAGCTCGAGGACTACTTCGGTCAGCCGCTGTTCGACCGCTCCGGTCGGGCCGTCAAGCCCACGCCCTTTGCACGCGAGGTGGTGGCCACCGTGGAGGCTGCGCTCGACGGGCTGCAGGCCCTGCGTGACCGCAGCCGGCCCGAGATCGGCGGGCGTCTGCGCCTGGGCGTGATCAACAGCGTGCTGCTGTCGACATTGCCCGCCATACTGCGTACGGTGGCGCAGCGCCATCCGACCCTGCAAGTCACCCTCGAGCCGGAGAACACGTCCGACAAGCTGCTCGAGTCACTGAATGCCGGCGACATCGATGCCGCCGTGGTGGTGCTGCCCCGCGCCGGCATGTCACGCAAGCTGGTGCATGCGGTGCTGACCGAAGAGCCTTTCGTGCTGGTACACCCCCCGCAGATCCACAAGCCGGGCAACATCGCCAGCATCGTGCGCCAATGGCCCTGGGTGCGCTACAACGGAAGTCTGGAAGGCGGGCGCATGGCCTCTGCCTTCGTGCGCCGCCTGTCACCGGGCCTGCACCCCCAGTACGAGGTCATGACCACGCAGGGGGTGGTGGGCATGGTGGCGGAAGGGCTCGGCTTCTCGGTCATTCCCATGCCCAGCGCCGCGGTACTCGATGCCCACCGCGTGGGCGTGGTGCTGTTGCAGGACGCCATGCCGCCGCGCCAGATCGTGCTGGCTCGCCGAGCCGCAGATGTGGACAACCGACGCATCGACGCCGTGTTGGGGTGTGTGCGGGAGGTCTATGAAAAGAGTGCGCGCCGACCCCTCAAGCCCCCCACATCAGGCAACGCATGCTGATCGTCCCCGCCTGAAACCCCGCATAGGTCGTCACCGTGCGCGCATCCCGCCCCGCGGCCCCCAGCGCGTAGAGGAAGGGCCAGTAGTGGTCCGGCGTGGGCACCGCCATCGACGCCGACGCATCCAGCCGGGGGTAGTCGATCAGCGCGGCGTCGTCGCGCGACTCCAGCGCGCGCTGCACCGCGGTGTCGAATGCCTGGGCCCAGGGGCGGCTGGCCATCAGTCCGTCGCCGGCCCCCTGCACCGTGGCGCGCAGGTTGTGCACGACGTTGCCGCTGCCGACGATCAGCACGCCGCGCTCGCGCAGCGCGGCCAGTTCCTGCCCGATGGCGTAGTGGTGGCGGCCCGGCCGGGGGTAGTCGATGGACAGCTGGAACACCGGCACGTCAGCCTTCGGGTAGAGGTGGTGCAGCACCGTCCAGGTGCCGTGGTCCAGACCCCAGTCCTCGCTGCCGGCCACGGGCACCGACGTCACGGCGCCGATCGCCTCCTGCGCCGACGCCAGTGCGCCGCGCGCCGGGTACTGCATGCGCTGCAGCGCATCCGGGAAGCCCTCGAAATCATGGATCGTCCGCGGCTGGGCCTGCACGCCGACCAGCGTGCGCCCGGGCGTGAGCCAGTGGGCCGACACCACCAGGATCGCCACCGGGCGCGCGAGCGTCTGGCCCAGACGGTTCAGGTGGCGGGTGAAGGGGTTGTCCTGCAGCGCGTTCATCGGGCTGCCATGGCCGATGAACAGCACCGGCATGCGGCGCGCGGGGCGGCCGGGCGCCTGCGCGGCGACCCGTTCGCTCAGGGCGAGCAGCGCGGCCGATGCGCCGGCGCGGGATCCGAGGGCCAGAAGCTGGCGGCGGGTGAAGGGAGATCGTGCGTCCTGCATGCAGGGGTAGAACGCTCAGGCCGGATGAAGTTCCTCGTCGATCGCCCGCCACCAGGACTGCACGCCGCGGGGCTGCAGCGTGAACCCGAAGTAGTTCCCCCCCTTGTTCGGCGGCTGGTCCCAGCGCCGGTCGATCGGCAGGCCGGCCAGGTGGCAATACAGCAGCGTGCCTACGGCGCCGTGCGCGACGATCAGCACGCGCCGCGCACCCGCATGCCGGGCGGCAATCGCCTCCACTGCCCGGACCATGCGCGCCTGCGCATCGCAGGCCCGCTCCCAGCCGCGCACCGACACGGTCGGCTGCGCGAAGAAGGCGTTGGCCACCTGCTCGAATTCCGGTGGCGGCAGGAAGCCGGTGGCGGAGCGGTCGTTCTCGCCGAGCGCCTCCACCTCGGTCCAGGGCAGCCCCAGGTGCTCGCCGAGGATGCGCGCCGCGTCGATGGCCTTCTGCTCGGTGCTGCAGTAGATGGCCGTGGTGCCTTCCAGCCAGGGCTGCCGCAGGCCGAGCCGCATGCGCTCCAGGCCGCGTTCGGACAACGGCCAACGCGGTACCGGCACGTCACGGCTGATGACGACGTCGGGGTGGGTGATCAGGTAGAACGGCGCGTGGGGCGTGGTCGGCATGGCGGCGTGCCCCGGTCGATCAGGCACGCGCGGCCTGCAGCATGTCGCGCGTGCGGCGCGCCTCGGCCCGCGCCGCGGTGGCGAAGTCGTCGCCGGCCGATGCATACAGGATGGCGCGCGACGAGTTCACGACGATCGGCGCCACCGTGCGCCCGCCCTCGACCTTCCAGCCGGCGCGCACCGTGGCCACCGCATCGCCGCCTTGTGCGCCGACACCGGGGATCAGCAGCGGCACTGTGGGCGCGAGCGCCCGGACACGGGCGATCTCCGCCGGGTAGGTGGCACCCACCACCAGGCCGAGCTGGCCGTTGGTGTTCCACGGGCCCTGGGCCAGCCGGGCGATGTGCTCATACAGCAGCGGCTCGCCGGGCAGGCCGGCCAGGCGCTGGTTCTGCAGGTCGTCGCCGCCGGGGTTGGAGGTGCGGCACAGCAGGAAGGCGCCCTTGCCTTCGCGCTTCAGGTAGGGCTCGACCGAATCGAAGCCCATGAAGGGCGACAGCGTCACCGCGTCCGCGCCGTAGCGCTCGAAGGCCTCGACGGCGTATTGCTCGGCGGTGGCGCCGATGTCGCCACGCTTGGCGTCCAGGATCACCGGCACCTGCGGCGCGACGCGGCGGATGTGGGCCACCAGCTGCTCCAGCGCGGCCTCGGCGCGGTGGGCTGCGAAGTAGGCGATCTGCGGCTTGAAGGCGATCACCAGGTCGGCAGTGGCGTCGACGATCGCGCGGCAGAAGTCCAGGATGCAGGCGGCGTCGCCCTTCCAGGCGCCGGGGAAGCGGGCCGGCTCCGGGTCCAGGCCGACGCACAGCATCGACGCATTCTGCTGCTCGGCACGCGCGAGCTGTTCGGTGAAGATCATGGGGCGGGGTTCCTCGGGAATCGGTCGGGGCGGACGGCAGACTTCAGGCGGCCGGTGGCGTGTCGGACGACTGCAGGGCAGCACGGGCCAGGCACAGGTCGGCCCAGGCGCCGGCCTTCTCCTGCGGCGCGCGCAGCAGCCGGGCCGGCGAGTAGGTGACGACGACCGGCACACCCTCGAAGTGGTGCAGCCGGCCGCGCAGCTTGCCGGCGGGCACCTGGGCCACTTCCGGTTGCGTCGGGGACAGCAGCGCGATGGCGGCGAACCGGCCCATCGCCAGGATCATGCGTGGGCGCACCAGCGCCACCTCGCGGCGCAGATGCTGCGCGCAGCGCGCGAGCTCGTCGGCCTGCGGATTGCGCAGCACCTCGGGCCGGCATTTGACGACATGCGTGAGCCAGGCGCCGGCGGCACCGCTGCCGCTGCGGCTGCACTGCACCGCACGCAGCATGTTGTCGAGCAGCTCGCCCTCGATGCCGGCAAAGGGGCTGCCGGCGCGCTCGTCGTCCGCGGTGGGCGGGTCACCGACGATCATCCAGTCGGTCTGGCGGGCCGGCAGCGGCGGCGCAAAGACGGCGCGCTTGCGGCCCTCGCACAAGGCGCAGGCGCTGCAGTGCGCGACAACCTGGGCCAGCGCGGGCAGGCCGGCGTCGGCGGGCAGCGCCGCATCGGGGGCGGCTGGCGTACCATCGCGGCCCACCGGCGCGGGCTGCACCGCCGCAGCGGGGGCCGGGGCGACGGGTGCCGGCCGGACGGGCCGGGCCGGTGCGGTCGCCGCACCCGGGCGGGCGGCCGGGCCCCGGGCGGCATCGGGCTGGGATGCAACCTCGGCGGGCTCGGCCGGCCACCAGACACGGATGTGCATCTCCTGCAGCATCGCGCGCTGGCGTTCGTCCAGGTGCAGGGCCATCGCGGGTGTCCTCAGAGGCGCAGGCTCATCACGATGGCATCCTCGCGGGTGCCCCGTGCGGCGGGATAGTAGGCGCGGCGCTGGCCGACGCGGCGGTAGCCATGCGCCTCGTAGACCTGCACCGCGCGGGTGTTGCTGACGCGCGCCTCCAGCCAGAGCCATTGCAC
>JAEUOX010000330.1 GCA_016790475.1 Rhodoferax sp.
GCACCGTATGTCGCGGCGATGCGCGCCTTCGTTGCCGACGCCACGGCGCTGGCCAACGGCATGGCCTTCAGCACGCGCGCCATCGGCGCGCTGTCGCGGCCCTTCTATCCGGACGGCGTGTCCGGCACCGGCCCGGGCCCCTTGTCGAAACCGTTTGCGCAATGGAGCCCGTTCAGCACCGGCTTGCAGCTGGACCTGGCCTTCAATGCGATCGTCACCGCCGCCGTCGCGCCGGTCGGGGCCGCCACCGGCTGCACCGGGCTGCCGCGCCTGCAGAACGGCCTGCAGATCTTCCCGGGTGGAGTGCCGGTCTACCGCACGGTGGGCGGCGTCACCACGCTGGTCGGCGCGATCGGCGTGTCCGGTGACGGCGTTGACCAGGACGACATGATCGCGTTCCTGGGCCTGACCCAGGCCGGCGCCGCGCTGGGCACCGGCATCGGCCAGGCGCCGTCGGCCCTGCGGGCCGACACCCTGAGCCTGACCGGCGGCCAGCTGCGCTATGTGCAGTGCCCGCAGGCGCCGTTCAACAACAGCACCGAGCAGAACGTATGCGCCGGGTTCTGACCGGGATGCGTGGGGTGCGGCCGCGTGCTGCCGCGAGCCTGCTGTGCCTCGCGGCCGGTGGCCTGCTGGCCGGCGCGGCGCAGGCCCAGGCGACCGGCGCCCGCGAGGCGACGGCCAACGATGATCCGCCGGGCGAATCGGTGCAGCTGCGCCGCCCGCAGACCGAGCCGTTGCGCTACCCGCTGCCGCCGATCGACCCGAACCAGGTCCCCGAGCCGGCCCCGCTCGCACCGCGCGTGAGCCTGCCGGTGCCGGACCGCTGGCGCATCATGGAACTGCTGGGCCAGAAGGACCGGTGGTGGGACCCCTACAACAACAACACGATCAAGGGCGACAAGCCGTACGCACCGTTCGCCCGCTGGGGCCCGGACTGGTTCCTGAACCTCGGCGCGGTATCCGACACGCTGCTGGAGGGGCGCCGGCTGCCGATTCCGGTCGGTGCGCAGTCGTCGAACCGGGTCGGGTCGAACAATGTCTTTGGCGGCACGAGCCAGCTGGCGCTGGTGGAGACGGTGATCCTCAGCGCCTCGGTGCTGAAGGGCAACACCACCTTCAAGCCGCCGGACTATGAGTTCAAGTTCGCCGGCGCCTTCAACATCAACCACACCCGGCTGGACGAGGTGCGGGCGCTGAACATCAACCCGCAGAAGGGGACGGTGCGCACCGACTCGCACTTCGGCGTGCAGGAGGCCTTTGCCGATGTGCACCTGCGCAATGTGTCGGACCGCTACGACTTCGAGTCGATCCGGGTCGGCATCCAGCCCTTCATCTCCGACTTCCGCGGTTTTGTCTACAACGACCTGCCCTTCGGCGTGCGGCTGTTCGGCAACCGGGACAACAACCAGTGGCAGTACAACCTGGGCTGGTTCAGGCGGCTGGAGAAGGACACCAACTCCGGGCTGAACGACATCTTCCGGCGCTGGCGCAATGACGATGTGTTCGTGGCCAATGCCTTCCGGCAGGACTGGCCGGTGCCGGGCCACACGACGCAGGCCACGGTGATCTACAACCGCAACCGGGAGGGCAACCAGGGCGACTACTACGACCGCAACGGTTTCCAGGTGCGCCCGGCGGTGATCGGCGACGTGCGGCCGCACAACTACGACGTGGTGTATGCCGGCCTGAGCGGCGACGGCCACTTCGACCGCTGGAATCTCAGCACCTCGGCCTACGCGGCGCTGGGCCACGCGAGCTACGACCCGATCGCGCAGCGCAGCCAGCGCATCTTCGCCGGCATGGCGGCAGCCGAGTTGTCGCGCGATTTCGACTGGCTGCGCGTCCGCGCCACCGGCCTGATCGCCAGCGGTGACAAGGATCCGTTC
>JAEUOX010000338.1 GCA_016790475.1 Rhodoferax sp.
TTGGCCAGGGCCACCGCCGCGATGGAGATACCGCCCTGCTGGCAGGCCTGCACGATGCGCCGTTTGAACTCGGCGGGATGCCGGCGCCGGCTGCGACGGGCGGGCAGTTCAATGATCGAAGTGTTCACGTGTCCGCGATAAAGTTAAGCGGACACGAGCATCCTTGTTCGTCGGTGAAGATTCAAGGTGGGATCGCCGGACGCATACCAACTTGTGCCAAACGGGCCCTTCGTTATCGAGGCGCCAGCGCCGCAACGTCTTCAGACTAATCTTCCATCGGACGGCGACCTGCCTTTCGGTCATCACTGGGTAGTGCATCTTCTTCTCCCGGACAGATGACCCCATGACAACGCTGTTCGCCATAGAAGCCAAGCCTTACGGCGTGATGGCAGCGGCGAACTGCTGCAGGCGCTGCCCCTCGGCGCGGGCCTCGGCCAGCAACTGGTGCCAGTCGTCGGGCGGGTGGCCGTTTTCGAGCATCTTGCGGAACACCCGGTAGGCGTCGTCGCTGCTCTCGTAGGCGCACTTGGTGTCCTCGTCGTTGACCCACGCGAACACGATCACCTTGCTCGGCGCGTGGTAGCGGAAGAACAGCCGGTACTGCTGAAAGAATTTCGCCCGGAACCATTGCT
This sequence comes from Rhodoferax sp., assembly GCA_016790475.1. GTDB lineage: Bacteria > Pseudomonadota > Gammaproteobacteria > Burkholderiales > Burkholderiaceae_C > CAISIP01. Next base: position 633 of record JAEUOX010000338.1, read on the forward strand.
TGTGCTCGTCGCCGAGGGTGCCGCCCTGGCGGTACTCCGGCCGTGTCGGATCTTGCGGAATAACGTCGAACGCCAGCTTCGTGATGGCCGCCAGTCGCTTGCTAGCGTTCTTCTTCACGTACCCGACCGGGTCCTTCTGCTTGAAGGCCTCGACCTGCTGCGCCAGCGCTTCAATCTGCGCTAGGAACAGCGGATGAGCGAACACCGTCCAGCCGTGAATGACCAAGGGCACAGGCTTGCCGCCGCTCATTCATCGTCTGCCGACAAGGCGGCATCGAGATCGACTTCGACGTCGCCAACCAGCGACTGCAGCCGTCGAACGAGGCCCGCGTCAACAGCCTGCAGGCGCTCGGGGTGGATGGAGATGTCAATGCAACTGCATTACCTGCGATTATTGCTATCCTGCCTGGAGTTTCGGAGGGCGACTGGCTACCAGTGTCCACATCGAACTCCGCGAGCCTTCCTGTCCACCTGTTCCGGCCGATGTCAGCCAAAACGGCCAAATGATTCAAAACAAGGACTGTGTTCTTACGGACGGACTTTTGTTCAGAAATTGGACGCGGGTTCGGTTCCGTGTTCCGCCACCATCCACCCTCACAACGGCCGTCGGAAATCACTCCCTCGATGGCCTTTTTCATCGGGACGTCCAAAGCGTGATCGGCGGGCGACGACCCGGCCGCATCCGGCGCTTCCGGCGTAGACTGTGCCGATCAAGGAGCAGTTCCCGATGCGCATCACCGTCAATGGCGTGAGTCTGTATTTCGATGTCGAAGGCCTGGGCCTGATCCCGGACGGCCCGACGATGCGGCAGCGGCCCACCCTCTTGCTGCTGCACGGCGGGCCGGGGTTCGACCACAGCCTGTTCAAGCCGGTGTTCTCCACGCTGACCGACATTGCGCAGGTGGTCTACCTGGACCACCGCGGCAACGGCCGCAGCGAGCACGGCGACCCGGCGCACTGGAACCTGGCCCAATGGGGCGACGACGTGCGCGCCTTCTGCGACGCGCTGGGCATCGAGCGGCCGATCGTCTACGGTGTGTCCTTCGGTGGATTCGTTGCGCAGTCCTACGCGACGCGCCACCCCGGGCACCCCGGCAAGCTGGTGCTGACCAGCACCGCTGCGCGCGCCGACTGGCCGGCGGTGTTCGATGCCTTCGAGCGCATCGGCGGGCCGGAGGCGCGGGACCTGGCACGCGACTACTGGCTGACGCCGACCCCGGAGCGGCGCATCGCCTACCGCACGCAATGCCATCCGCTGTACTACACCCGGCCACCCAATGACGCCGAGAACGTGACCCGCGCGATCGTCCATGACCCGGTCAACCTGCACTTCGTGACGCATGGCTTCAACCAGATGGATTTCCGGACCGACCTGGCCCGGGTGACCTGCCCTACGCTGGTGATGGCGGGCGACCGGGATCCGATCACGCCGATCGCCTTCAGCGAGACCATCGTCGCCAGTCTGCCGCCCGCACTGGTGCAGTTCGAACGCTTCAGCGACTGCGGGCATGGCGTCGTGCGGGACGCCCCCGAGCGGCACTTCCAGGTGCTGCGCGAATTCATGCTGCGCTGATCCGGCCGACCCTGCCAAATTCACCAGAGATGCTGGGGATTTGCGCCGCCGGGCACAATCCCGCCCATCCTCAAGGGGAGTAGCAACCGCGGCGTCGCATGCGCCGCTGGCGCGTGTTCCGTCAATACGTCGCAGGGTCCGCTTTCATGGCGGGCCGCGGCCGGGACACGCAGAGGAGCCCACCGGCCCCCTCCCGCAAGACCTTCAGGACCGTTGTGTTCGTCCCAACTGAAAGGTCTTGTCATGCAAACCATTGCGCCACTGTGGCTGTGGATCACGTTCGTCGTGATCGTGCTGGTCTCCCTGTTTGTCGATTTCGTCGTGCTGCGCAAGCAGGGCGCCCATGAGATTGGTGCCCGCGAGGCGCTGAACTGGTCGCTGATCTGGATCGCGATGAGCTTCCTGTTCAACGGCCTGTTCTGGTGGGCGGTGCGGGACAGCACCGGCTCGACGGAGATCGCCAACACGCGCTCGCTGGAGTTCCTGACCGGCTACCTGATCGAGAAGTCGCTGGCGGTGGACAACATCTTCGTGTTCCTGATGATCTTCACCTACTTCGCGGTGCCTGCGGCCTACCAGAAGCGGGTGCTGATGATCGGCATCGTCGGCGCGATCGTGCTGCGCACGGTGATGATCCTGGTCGGCGGCTGGCTGCTGGCGCACTTCCACTGGATCCTGTACGTCTTCGGTGCCTTCCTGGTGCTGACCGGCGTCAAGATGTGGTGGGCTGCCGGCAAGGAGCCGGACCTGAGCGACAACCCTGCGCTGCGCCTGCTGCGCCGCTGGATGCCGGTCAGCAAGCAGTACGACGGCGAGCGCTTCTGGACCGTCGAGAACGGCAAGCGGATCGCCACGCCACTGCTGATGGTCATCAGCCTGGTGGCGCTGACCGACGTGATCTTCGCAGTGGATTCGATCCCGGCGATCTTCGCGATCACCAGCGACCCGTTCATCGTGCTGACCAGCAATGTGTTCGCGATCCTGGGACTGCGCGCGATGTACTTCCTGCTGGCCGCCGTGGCCAACAAGTTCCATCTGCTGAACCACGGGCTGGCGATCATCCTGGTGTTCATCGGCACGAAGATGTGCCTGATCGACATCTACAAGATCCCGGTCGGGGCTTCGCTGGGGGTGGTCGTGGGTATCCTGGCGGTCACGATGTGGCTGAGCGTGCGTACCAGCGTGCGCGTGCCCAAGCATTGATGTCCCAGGGGGGCTGCGGTACAGTGGCCGGATGACGCCTACCACCCGCTTCACGCAGTCCTCGCCCCATTTCCGCATCGCCGCGGCGCGCCGCATGCTGTACCGCGCCGGTCTGGACAGCCAGATCGGCGGCCACATCAGCCTGCGGGTGCCCGGCGAGGAGGCCTTCTGGGTCACGCCGTTCCAGTACTTTGACGAGACGCTGCCGGAGCATGTGTCCAAGGTCGGCTTTGACCTGCGCGTGATCGAGCCGGGCACGCTGCCGGCGTCGCCCGGAATCAACTTCCATGCATCGGTGATGATGGCCCGGCCGGACGTGAACTGCGTGATCCACACCCACACGCGCAACATCTCCACGCTGGCGACGACCCGCCGGAAGTTCGGTGTGTACTACGTGTACGGCAGCATGTTTGCCGATCTGGTGACCGAGTTCGTCGACGACCCCAGCCTGACGCCGGACAAGGAAGGCGCGGCCATCGCCGCAGCGCTCGGCCAGAACAAGGTCGCGCTGATGCCGCACCACGGTGCGGTGCATGTGGGCGAAACGCTGGAGTTCACGACGATCGAGACCATGGTGTTCGACCTGGCCTGCGAGTACCAGCTCGCAGCCATCACGGCCGGTGGCGAGCCGATGGATCCGGCCACGGCGCATTCCTACCGCGAGGCCTACTACAAGTACGGGTTCCGCGAGCAGATGTGGCGCGCCAACTTCCGCCGCCTGCAGCGCAGCGATCCGGACCTCTTCGCCAGCGCCGTGGCCGAAGCATGAAGCTCTGCGCCCTACGCCAAGTGGTGCTCGGCACGGCCGGGCTGCTGCTGGCGCTGGCCGCGCAAGCCTTTGATCTGCAGTCCCACCGGGGCGGCCGCGGGCTCTGGCCCGAGAACACGCTGGCCGCCTTCACGCAGTCGATCCAGCTCGGCGTGACCACGCTGGAGCTCGACATCGGCATCACGGCCGACGGCGTGCCGGTCATCACCCACGACCAGGCGCTGAATCCGGGGCTCACGCGGGACGCCCGCGGCGACTGGATCGCCCGGGCCGAGCCGCTGATCAAGGACATGACGCTGGCACAGGTGCAGTCCTACGACGTCGGTCGCCTGAACCCGCGCCATGCCTACGGCCGTGAGTTTCCGCTGCAGCGGGCCGAGGACGGCCAGCGCATCCCGACGCTGGCGGCGCTGTTCCAGCGGGTCAGGGAGTTGGGTGCGGATGCGGTGCAGTTCGACATCGAGACCAAGATCGACCCGACCGCGCCGGAGCGGTCGCTGGCACCCGAGCCCTTCGTCCAGGCCTTGCTCGCCGTGATCCGCGAGGCCGGCATGACGCGCCGCGTGATGGTCCAGAGTTTCGACTGGCGCACGCTCGCGCTGCTGCACCGTCTGGAGCCGCAGATCCGCACGATGTACCTGACGATCCAGACGCGGGTGTCCGACCGCATCAGTGGCGGGGTGTGGACGGCCGGTCACCAGGTGCAGGACCACCAGGGCTCGGTGCCCCGGATGGTGCGCGCGGCGGCCGGCCAGGCCAGCGGCGTGGTCTGGGCGCCGCATTTCAGCAACCTGACCCCCGAACTGGTCCGCGAGGCGCAGGGCCTGGGCCTGCAGGTGATTCCCTGGACGGTCAACGAGCGGCCGCAGATGGAGCGGCTGATTGACTGGGGGGTGGACGGCATCATCAGCGACTACCCGGACCGTCTGCGGGCATCGATGCACTACAAGGGGCTGCCGCTGCCGCAGGGCAAGGCGCGCTGAGCAGCTCGGAGGACGGGCTGGCTATCATCGGCGCATGCAACTGCAGGATGTGCTGTTCACCCAGGGTTTTGGCACCCGGCGGGTGTGCGCCGGGCTGATCCAGCAAGGCCTCGTGCAGTTCCGCGAAGCCGGCCGGGAGCACTTCCAGCCAGTCCGCGGCCTGCGGGCGGACCATGACGTCGATCCGCAAGGGCTCTGGTTCCAGGTGCAGGGCGTCGCGTGGCCCTATGCCGAGCGCGCCTACCTGATGCTGCACAAGCCGGCCGGCACGGAGTGCTCGCACAAGCCGGGGGCCCATCCCAGCATCTACACCCTGCTGCCGTCGCCGTTGCGGATGCGGCCGCAGAAGTCTGCGGTGCAGGGCGTGCAGGCGGTGGGCCGGCTGGACCAGGACACCACCGGGCTGCTGCTGTTGACCGACGATGGCCAGTTCATCCACCGGATGAGTTCGCCCCGGCACCATGTGCCCAAGGTCTATGAGGTGCGGTTGCGCCACCCGCTGCAGGAGGCGCAGGTCCGCCGCCTGCTCGACGGGGTCGTGCTGGAGGACGATCCGCAGCCGGTCCGGGCCGCCGCCTGCGTGCTGGTGGACGCGCTGCACCTGCAGCTGACGCTGACCGAGGGCAAGTACCACCAGGTCAAGCGCATGATCGCCGCGGTGGGCAACCGGGTCGAGGCGCTGCACCGCGCACGGATCGGCGGACTGGCGCTGCCGGCGGACCTGCTCCCCGGCCAGTGGCGCTGGCTGGGCGACGCCGATCTGGCCGCGGTGCGGGGCTGAGCCGTCAACCCCCGCGCCGGCAGGGGCTTGCCGTGCCGCAGGCTGGCGCCCCCGTTATGCTTGGCGGCATGAGCCTTTTTCTTGATGCCTTCTGGCGCGCCGTGGCCTATTGCCTGCGCCCGCGCGTGATCGCGCTGTCCTTCCTGCCGCTGGTGCTGATGGTGGCCCTGGCGCTGGGCCTGGGCTACCTGTACTGGGATCTGGCGCTGGATCAGGTGCGCACCGGCCTGGAGTCCGTGGTTGCGATCCGGACGCTGCTGGACTGGCTGGAAGGCATCGGGGCCGGTGGCCTGAAGCCGGTGCTGGCACCGCTCATCGTCATCTTCCTTGTCACCCCGCTGATCGTCGTTCTGTCGCTGCTGGTGGTGGCACTGCTGATGGCGCCGGCGCTGGTGGGCCTGGTCGCGGAGCGGCGCTTTCCGGATCTGGAGCGCCGCCGCGGCGGCTCCTGGCTGGGGGCGATCGTCTGGTCGCTCGGTTCGGCGCTGCTGGCGCTGATCGCGCTGGTGGTGTCGCTGCCCTTGTGGCTGGTGCCGCCGCTGGTGCTGATCCTGCCCCCGCTGATCTGGGGCTGGCTGACCTACCGCGTGATGGCCTATGACGCGCTGGCCGAACACGCCACGCGGGAGGAACGCATCGAGATCTTCCGCCGGCACCGGGGCTGGCTGCTCGGCATGGGCGTGCTGACCGGCTTCCTGGGCGCGGCCCCCAGCCTGGTCTGGGCCTCGGTGGCCCTGTTTGCGGTCGCCTTCGCGGTGCTGGTGCCGATCGCGGTCTGGATCTACACGCTGGTGTTTGCGTTCTCCTCGCTGTGGTTCGCGCATTTCTGCCTGGCGGCCCTGCAGGCCCTGCGGGCCGAGGCCGTGCCGGCCGGTCCCGCCACGCTGGTGGTCACCGAGATCGAAACGCCCGCGGTAGCATTGCCCCATGCCAAGCCCTGACCACGACCCCCCGGCCACGCCGGCCTTCGGCCTGATCATCATCGGTGACGAGATCCTGTCGGGCAAGCGGGCGGACAAGCATCTGCCGGCGGTCATCGAGCGGCTGCGCGCGCGCGGGCTGGACCTGTCCTACGCACACTATGTGGGCGACGCGCCGGCGCGGATCCGGGCCACGCTGCAGCAGGCCTTCCGCAGCGGGGACATCGTGTTCTCCTGCGGAGGTATTGGCGCCACGCCGGATGACCACACCCGCCAATGTGCCGCCGCCGCGCTGGAGGTGCCGCTGGTCCTGCATCCGGAGGCCCGGGCGCTGATCCTGGAGCGCATGCGCGACGTGGCCCTGGAGCAGGGGCAACCGTTCGAGCCGGAGCGCCCGGACAACCTGCACCGGCTGAACATGGGGGTGTTTCCGCAAGGCGCGGCGATCATCCCCAACCCCTACAACAAGATTCCCGGTTTCAGCTGTGCGTCGGTGGCGGGCGGCAGCCTGCGGGGTCCGGCGGTGCACTTCGTACCGGGCTTTCCGGTGATGGCCTGGCCGATGATCGACTGGGTGCTGGACACCTACTGCGCGCACCTGGCGGGGCAGCGGCAGTGGTCCGAGCGTTCGGTGATCGTGATGGGTGCCATGGAGGCCACGCTGACCCCCCTGATGGAGTCGATCGAGCAGGCCTTCCCGGGCATCAAGGTGTTCAGCCTGCCCAGCGTGGACCACCCGCAGTACGGGCGGCATATCGAGCTGGGCGTCAAAGGGGAGGGCGAGCGGGTGGTCGAAGCCTTCGAGGCGCTGAAGTCCGGCCTGCGTCCGTTCGGGGCGGTGCTGGGCCCCGAGTTGGTGCGATCATAAGTTGCACCATGTAGGTGCATATTGTTCCTCTTTTGGTGCGCTTCGCGCCGGAAATGGCGTGTGAACCTGTCCGGCGTCCGCGAAGGCACGGGTTTCCTGCGGCAAAATGGTGTGCCTTGCAGAGCAGGCCAAACTCCATGTCTTGGCACAAAAACTGCGATTGCCCGCACGTAGATCTTTTCAACCACCGCCCAACAGGAGTATTTGATGGCCAAGACCGTCGCAGACGTGATCAAGATGATGAAGGAGAACGAAGTCAAGTTCGTCGACTTCCGCTTCACCGACACCCGTGGCAAGGAGCAGCACGTCACGGTGCCCGTGTCCCATTTCGACGAAGACAAGTTCACCTCCGGCCATGCCTTCGACGGTTCGTCGATCGCCGGCTGGAAGGGCATCGAAGCCTCCGACATGCTGCTGATGCCGGATCCGAACACCGCCAACATCGACCCCTTCTTCGAAGAGACCACGATGTTCCTGAGCTGTGACGTCGTCGAGCCGGGCGATGGCAAGGCCTACGACCGCGATCCGCGCTCGATCGCGAAGCGCGCCGAGGCCTACCTGAAGTCCTCCGGCATGGGTGACACCGCCTTCTTCGGTCCCGAGCCGGAATTCTTCATCTTCGACGACGTGCGCTGGGGCGCCGACATGTCCGGCTCCTTCGTCAAGATCGACGAATACGAAGCCCCTTGGAACACCGGCAAGAAACTCGAAGGCGGCAACAAGGGCCACCGTCCGACCGTCAAGGGCGGCTATTTCCCGGTGCCCCCGGTCGACAGCACGCAGGACCTGCGGGCCGAGATCTCGCTGATCCTGGAGTCCCTCGGCATTCCGGTCGAGGTGTTCCACCACGAGGTGGCGGGCGCTGGCCAGAACGAGATCGGCACCAAGTTCAGCACGCTGGTGCAGCGCGCCGACTGGACGCAGATGCTGAAGTATGTGGTATGGAACGTTGCCAACTCCTACGGCAAGACGGCCACCTTCATGCCCAAGCCCCTGGTTGGCGACAACGGCTCCGGCATGCACGTGCACCAGTCCGTCTGGAAGGATGGCAAGAACCTGTTTGCCGGTGACGGTTATGCCGGCCTGTCCGACTTCGCGCTGTACTACATCGGCGGCATCATCAAGCATGCCCGCGCGCTGAACGCGATCACGAACCCCGGTACCAACAGCTACAAGCGCCTGGTCCCCGGCTTCGAGGCGCCGGTCAAGCTGGCCTACTCTGCGAAGAACCGCTCGGCCTCGATCCGCATCCCGTATGTGGCCAACCCGAAGGCACGCCGCGTCGAGGCACGTTTCCCGGATCCCCTGTCCAACCCCTACCTGTGCTTCTCGGCGCTGCTGATGGCCGGTCTGGACGGTGTGGAGAACAAGATCCACCCGGGCGAGGCCGCCACGAAGGACCTGTACCACCTGCCGCCGGAGGAGGACGCGAAGGTCCCGACCGTCTGCCACAGCCTCGACCAGGCGCTCGAGTACCTGGACAAGGGCCGCTCCTTCCTGACGAAGGGTGGCGTGTTCACCGACAGCATGATCGACGCCTACATCGAACTGAAGATGACGGAAGTCACGCGCATGCGCATGACGACCCATCCGATCGAGTTCGACATGTACTACTCGCTGTGATCGCTGCCGTGGCCGCCTTGGGGCGGCTGCGTCGCAGGACAGGGACGGTCTCGACCGTCCCTTTTTTTTGGCCGATGCCCCCGGGTTTGGTGTTTCATTCCAATTGGCGCATACTCCAACGATCCTCCCCCCATCCCGGAACGCGCGGAGATTGCATGAAGTTTTCGTCCCTGGTCCCCTTGTTGAGCTTGTTTCTGGCGGCCGGTGCAGCCGCCCAGGGGGCCATTTACCGCTGCGGCAACGAGTACACCAACACCGTTCCAGAGTCCCAAAAGGCCCATTGCAAGCTGGTCGAGGGGGGCAACCTCACGATCGTGCAGGGCTTCCGGCCGCCGGCTGCGGCCAGTGCACCACGCGCCGCCGCACCCGCCGCGCAGCCGGTCCGGGTCGCCAATGCGCCGCAGGCCGGCACCCGAGTCGACGCCGCCGACCAGAAGGCCCGGGACTCCGATGCGCGGCTGATCCTGGAGGCCGAGCTCAAGAAGGCGGAGGCCCGGCAGGCGGAGCTGTCCCGCGAATACAACAACGGCGAGCCGGACAAGCGCGGTGACGAGGCGCGCAACCACCAGAAGTACCTGGACCGCGTGGCGGAGCTCAAGGCCAGCCTGCAGCGCAATGAGAGCGACATCGCCGGCATCCGCCGCGAGCTCGCCCGTCTGCCTGCTTCCAAGTAACCGGCGTGGGTTCCGCGGACGCCGACAGCCCGGGCACAGCCCACCTGCGCTCCTTCGATCTGCTGGCCACGCTGGTGGCGGTGGTGCGTGCCAATGGCATGGTGCTGTTCGCCAACTCGGCGCTGGAGGATGCGCTGGGCACCTCGCGCCGCGTCATCGAGGACTCGCAGTTCGCGGACTGCTTCACCGAGCCAGAACTGCTGCTGACAGCCCTGGCCGGTGCGCGCGGCAACCAGTTCGCCGCGCTGCGCTACGACGCCCACCTGAAGCGCCTGAACCATGACCCGATCCCTGTGCATGTGATCGTCACCCAGACCGAGCAGCCCGACGAGATCATCGTCGAGCTGCTGCCGCAGGAGCAACAGGCCCGCCAGGGCCGCGAGGAGCGGCTGGCCGACCAGGCCCAGGCCAACAAGGAGTTGATCCGCAACCTGGCGCACGAGATCAAGAACCCGTTGGGCGGCATCCGCGGCGCAGCGCAACTGCTCGAGATGGAGATCGACGAACGCGGGCTGAAGGAGTACACGCAGGTCATCATCCGCGAGGCGGATCGCCTGCAGTCGCTGGTCGACCGGCTGCTGGCGCCGCACCGGCGTGCGCATGTGGTCGAGGACGTCAACATCCACGAAGTCTGCGAGCGGGTGCGCTCGCTGATCATGGCGGAGTTCCCGCGCGGTCTGAAGGTCGTGCGGGACTACGATACCTCGATCCCGGAACTGCGCGCGGACCGCGAGCAGCTGATCCAGACGGTGCTCAACATCGCGCAGAACGCCTGCCAGGCCTTGTCGGAACGGATCGCGCGCGGTGATGCCCGACTGACATTGCGCACGCGGGTCGCGCGGCAGGTCACCTTCGGCAAGCAGCGTTACCGGTTGGCACTGGAATTGCATGTCATCGACAACGGGCCTGGCGTGCCAGACTCGATCAGGGACAGGATCTTCTATCCGCTGGTTTCGGGCAGGGAGGGGGGGTCCGGGTTGGGGCTGACACTGGCGCAAACCTTTGTCCAGCAACACCACGGCATGATCGAGGTGGAGAGCGTTCCGGGACGGACGGATTTCAAGATTCTGATACCTCTTCCCTAGCACCGCGAGGCACGCAAGCACATGAAGCCGATTTGGATCGTGGACGATGACCAGTCAATCCGCTTCGTGCTGGAGAAGGCGCTGCTGCGGGAGAACCTGGCCACGCGCAGCTTCACCAATGCCCGCGATGTCCTCAGTGCGCTGGCCAGCTCCGGCGACAAGGACGGCCCGCAGATCCTGGTCAGCGACATCCGGATGCCGGGCGGCTCCGGGTTGGAGCTGCTCGACAAGGTCAAGGCCAAGCATCCCGGGCTGCCGGTGATCATCATGACCGCCTTCTCCGACCTGGACAGCGCCGTGTCGGCGTTCCAGGGCGGGGCCTTCGAGTACCTGCCCAAGCCCTTTGACCTCCCCAAGGCGGTGGAACTGATCCGCCGCGCGGTGCAGGAGAGCCAGCGGGAGGAGGTGTCCGAGCAGCATGTCGAGACCGCGCCGGAAATGCTCGGTCAGGCGCCCGCCATGCAGGACGTGTTTCGCGCGATCGGCCGGCTGAGCCAGAGCAACGTGACGGTGCTGATCACCGGTGAGTCGGGTACCGGAAAGGAGCTGGTCGCCCGCGCGCTGCACAAGCACTCGCCACGCGGCAGCGCAGGCAACAACGGGCCCTTCGTCGCGATCAACACCGCGGCCATCCCGAAGGATCTGCTCGAGAGCGAGCTGTTCGGCCATGAGCGTGGCGCGTTCACCGGTGCGCAGACGATGCGCCGCGGGCGCTTCGAGCAGGCCGACGGCGGCACGCTGTTCCTGGACGAGATCGGCGACATGCCCTTTGATCTGCAGACGCGCCTGCTGCGCGTGCTCAGCGACGGGCATTTCTACCGCGTGGGTGGCCACACCGCCGTCAAGACCAACGTGCGCGTGATCGCCGCCACCCACCAGGACCTGGAGCAGCGGGTGCGCGACGGCGCCTTCCGCGAAGACCTGTTCCACCGCCTCAATGTGATCCGCCTGCGGCTGCCGGCGCTGCGCGAGCGCCGCGAGGACGTGCCGATGCTGACGCGCCATTTCCTGGCAGTCAGCGCGGTGCAGCTGGGCATCGAGCCCAAGCGCATCACCGACGCCGCGCTGGCACGGCTGGGCACGTTTTCGTTCCCGGGCAATGTCCGGCAGCTCGAGAACATCTGCCACTGGCTCACCGTGATGGCCCCGGCGCAGGTCATCGAAGCCAAGGACCTGCCCCCCGAGGTGCTGGCGGCCTCCGCCGAGGGCGCCGCCGTCCCGGCACCGGTTGCACCGGCGCTGGCGGTGCCGGCATCCGCCGAGCCTGCGGCGTTCGCCGCGCTGTCGGGTGCGGGCGCCCCCGGGGTGTTCGCCGATGGCGGGCTGGTGATCCCGGCGGCCACCGGCGCACCGCCGGCGCCCTGGGAGCGCTCGCTCAGCGACGAGGCGCTGGAGCTGCTGATGGCAGGTCAGCCCGACGTCTGGGATGTGCTGACGCGCCGCTTCGAGGCCCGGCTGATCGAGGCCGCGCTGCAGGTGACCAAGGGCCGCCGCATCGAGGCCGCCCAGAAGCTGGGCATCGGGCGCAATACGATCACCCGCAAGATCCAGGAGCTCGGCCTGGACTGACGCGCGGCGGGCTCAGTCCGCCAGTTCCAGCACCACCGGCGCGTGGTCGCTCGGGCGTTCGTTCTTGCGGGGTGCCTTGTCGATCGTGCAGGCCCGTGCCGCCGGCCGCAGTGCCTCGCTGACCAGCACATGGTCGATGCGCAGCCCGCGGTTGCGCCGGAAGCCGAAGTCGCGGTAGTCCCACCAGCTGTAGCTCTTGGGCGCCTGCGGGAACAGGCGGTAGGCGTCGTGCAGGCCCAGCGCGATCAGCGCGCGCAGGTGGTAACGCTCCTCCTCGGTGCAGTGGATTGTGTCCTTCAGGCCCACCGGATCCCAGACGTCGTCGTCGTCGAACGTGATGTTGTAGTCGCCCATCAGCACCAGCCGCGGATGCCGCTCCAGTTCGGTGCGCAGCCAGGCGCGCAGGGCCTGCAACCAGTGCATCTTGTAGTCGAACTTGTCACTGCCCGGCGCCTGGCCGTTCGGGAAATAGGCGCCCACCACGCGGATGCCGTCGACCGTCGCGGTCAGCACGCGGGACATGTCGTCGTCAAAGCCCGGGATGTTGCGCACCACGTCGGTCGCGGGTCCGCGGGAAATCAGCGCCACGCCGTTGTAGGTCTTCTGGCCGAACCACTGGGCCTGGTAACCGGCCGCCGCGAAATCGGCCGCCGGAAACTTGTCGTCGGTCATCTTGATCTCCTGCAGCGCCAGCACGTCGACCGGGTTGTCGGCCAGCCACTGCAGCACCTGCGGCAGGCGTACGGTCAGCGAATTGATGTTCCAGGTGGCCAATTTCATTGCGGTTCCTGCGTCGCGGGGAGCGACGCTCCGCGCCCCGTCCGGCGCCGATTCTAGTGATCCGGGCTCTTGAAACCGGCGGGCCGGTCCCTATCTCCCGAATCGACCGGCAGGGCCGTGGGCGTTGCCGGTGGCTCAACACCCTCGGAGGACACACCATGTACGCATCCCTGTTGAATCCGCCGACCACGCTGTTCGGCTCGTTCGAGCGCCTGCGCCGTGAACTCGATGACGTGTTCGGCGCGTCCGGCCTCCCCACCAGCATCCGTTCCGCCACGCCGGGCACGGTGCCGGCCATCAACGTCGGGCGCACGCCCACCAGCGTGGAGGTCTATGCCTTCGCGCCGGGCCTGGACGCCTCGCGCATCGAGGTCACGCTGGACCGCGGCGTGCTTCGCATCGCCGGCGAGCGGGCGTCCGCTATTCCCGCTGACGACCCGAAGCTGCAGGTCTACACCCGCGAGCGCGGCACCGGCCGCTTCACGCGCGCCGTGGCGCTGCCGGACGATGTCGATCCGGCGCAAGTGCAGGCGAACTACAAGGATGGCGTGCTGCAGGTCAGCATCGCGCGCCGCGAATCCGCCCAACCCAAGCGCATCACCGTGCAGTGACGCGCGCCCCGTCGTAGGAGAACCCACCATGAGCAAGACCACGCCAGACACCCGCCCGTCCACCATCGAGCAGGACGCCGTGCACACGATCGCCCCTGCCGTCGATGTGTTCGAGGACGCCTCCGGCATCACGCTGCTGGCCGACATGCCCGGCGTCCCGCGCGAGCAGCTCGAACTCAAGGTCGAGGGCGACGCGTTGCAGATCGAGGGCAGCGTGCAGCCGCGCACACCGGATGGCCTGGAGGCCGTCTATGCCGAGTTGCGCGTGCCGCGTTACCGGCGCAGCTTCACGCTCAGCCGCGAGCTCGACACCGCGCGCATCGAGGCGGTGCTGCGCGACGGTGTGCTGTCGCTGCGCATCCCGAAGCAGGCCCATGCGCAGCCGCGGCGGATCGCTGTCTCTGCAGCCTGATCGCCCGGTTCAGGCGGTCCCCGAGGGACGCTCGTAGGTGACGAAGGCGCCCTGCACGCCGCTGGCGCTGGTCAGCGGCTCGCGAGACGTCTCGCGCCAGTCCGGCCCGAGCTGCGGTGCGTAGCTGTCGCCGTCCACGTCCAGGGCCAGCTCGGTGACGACCGCGCGGCGGGCGGCCGGCAGGGCCAGCCGGTACAGCTCTGCGCCGCCGATCACCCAGACCTCGCTGGCGGCTGGCTGCGCCTGCCCGGCGCAGGCCAGTGCGTCCTGGAGACTGTGCGCGACGACGGCACCGCCGGCCTGCCAGCCGCTCTGCCGCGTGACCACGATGTTGGTGCGCCCGGGCAGCGGCCGGAAGCGCGGCGGCAGCGAATCCCAGGTCTTGCGGCCCATGATGACCGGACAGCCAGCCGTGTGGCGCTTGAAATGCGCCAGATCCTCCGGCACATGCCAGGGCAGGGTGCCGTCGCGGCCGATCACGCCATTGCGGGCGCGGGCATAGATCAGGTTCAGGCGCACCGCGGACCCCGGTGCCTCAGACCGCGACCGGCGCGGCGATGGCCGGGTGCGGGTCGTAGTCCCGGACCTCGAAATCCTCGAACGCGTAGTCGAAGATCGATGCCGGGCGGCGCCGCAGGTGCAGTGTCGGGTAGGCGCGCGGCGTGCGGGACAGCTGCAGTTCCACCTGGTCGTGGTGGTTGCTGTAGATGTGGCAGTCGCCGCCGGTCCAGATGAAGTCCCCGACCGCCAGGTCGCACTGCTGCGCGACCATGTGCGTCAGCAGCGCATAGCTGGCGATGTTGAAGGGCACGCCGAGGAAGATGTCGGCGCTGCGCTGGTAGAGCTGGCAGCTGAGCCGGCCCTCCGCCACATAGAACTGGAAGAACGCATGGCAGGGCATCAGCGCCATCTTGTCGAGGTCGGCCACGTTCCAGGCACTGACGATGATGCGCCGCGAATCCGGGTTGGTCTTGAGCGTCTGCATGACCTGCGCGATCTGGTCGATGTGGCCTCCGTCCGGCGTCGGCCAGCTGCGCCATTGCACACCGTAGACCGGGCCGAGGTCGCCATCGGGGCGGGCCCATTCGTCCCAGATCGTCACGCCGCGCTCGCGCAGCCACAGGTTGCTGGAGGAGCCGCTCAGGAACCACAGCAGCTCCTGGATGATGGAGCGCAGGTGGACCTTCTTCGTGGTCACCAGCGGAAAGCCCTCCTGCAGGTCGAAGCGCATCTGGTAGCCGAACACACTGCGGGTGCCGGTGCCGGTGCGGTCGGTCTTGTGCACGCCATGCTGGTACACATGGCGCATCAGGTCTTCATACTGAGTACGGATCGGGGCGAGCATCAACGGGGCCTGCGAACAGCCAACCCTACGCAGTATAGGCGCTGACGCCTGTCTTTCGAAGTTCAAGTGCCCGGTCTGCCCTCGCCGCAGCAGTGCGCGAATGGGTCACCAGCACCATGGCGGCGCCGTGCTCCCGGGTCTGCGCCACCAGCGCGTCCAGCACCAGCGCGGCATTGTGCGGATCCAGGTTGCCGGTGGGCTCGTCGGCCAGCAGCAGGGCCGGCCGGTGCACCAGCGCGCGGGCGATCGCCACCCGCTGCAGTTGCCCGCCGCTGAGCTGTTGCGGCAGGCGCCGGCCCAGGCCCTGCAGGCCGACCGCGTCCAGCATCGCCTGCACCCGCGCCGCCTGCGCGGCGGCGTCGCCCTGCTGTAGCAGCAGCAGCGGCAGGCAGACGTTCTGGGCCACATCCAGATGCGGCAACACATGGAAGGCCTGGAACACGAAGCCGATGCTGCGCCGGCGCAGCAGCGCGCGCGCGTTGTCGGACAGCTGTCCGATGTCCGCGCCGTCAAACAGCACCCGCCCGGCGCTCCAGGTGTCGAGCCCGGCCATGCAGTTGAGCAGCGTCGATTTGCCGACGCCGGACTCGCCGACGATCGCGACGAACTCGCCGGCGGCGACCTCCAGATCCACCTGGTCGAATACCACGGTGTCGCCGTAGGCCTTGCGCAGCTGCGTGATCTGCAGCGTCATGCGGGGGCTCCTGGGGCACACAGGGCCAGCGCCCGCGCGACGGCCTGCCCGACGGCGTCCGGCGCATCGCAGGCCACCACCTGGCGCTGCGGCATGCTGCGCAGCCAGGTGATCTGGCGCTTGGCGAGTTGCCGCGTTGCCGCGATGCCGTGCTCGCGCAGCGCCTCCGGTGCAATGGTGCCGTCCAGCGCCTGCCAGGCCTGCCGGTACCCGACACAGCGCATCGCTGGCAGCTCGGCATGCAGGTCGCCGCGGCCACGCAGCGCACGCACCTCGTCGAGCAGCCCGGCGGCCAGCATCGCGTCGAAGCGCTGCGCGATGCGGGCATGCAGCCAGGCGCGATCCACCGGCTCCAGCGACAGCAGCGGCAGTGCCGCCAGCCGCTGCCGGGGCGCACCGCTGCGGCCGGTCTGCTGGAAGCTGCTGATCGGTCGGCCGGAGACGCGCCAGACCTCCAGCGCGCGCTGGATGCGCTGGCTGTCCGCCGGGGCCAGGCGCTGCGCAGTTTCCGGGTCGATGCGGGACAGCTCCGCGTGCAGCGCCGGCCAGCCACGCTCGGCCCCTTCGCGCTCCAGCACCGCGCGGACCGCCGGATCGGCCGCCGGCATCGCATCCATGCCATGCAGCAGCGCCTTGAAGTACATCATCGTTCCGCCGACCAGCAGCGCCAGCCGCCCGCGCCGGTTGATCTCGTCGACCAGGCGCTCGGCGTCGCGGACGAACTCCGCGGCGCTGTAGGCCTGCAGCGGGTCGCGGATGTCGATCAGGTGGTGCGGCACCGCCGCGCGTTCCGCCGCATCGGGCTTGGCGGTGCCGATGTCCATGCCGCGGTAGACCAGCGCGGAATCGACACTGATGATCTCGGCCGGCACCCGCGCCGCGATCGCCAGCGCGGCGGCGGTCTTGCCGGCGGCGGTCGGGCCGGCCAGTGCCAGGCCGTACGGGGCTGGCGGCGTCATGCGGTGCGGCCCGGCTCGCCGTGGCGCTGCACCAGCACCCAGGCCGACAGCGCGATCAGCACGCTCCAGAACCAGATGCCCTGCGTCAGCGGCAGCACCGTGCCGTCCATGCGCAGCCCCAGCCAGCTGCCCATCGCGAAGGCCGCCAGCATCATCAGCATGCCGTTGAGTGCCGAGGCCGCCCCGGCCGCCTGCGGGAAGGGCCCGACCGCGCCGCTCTGGCCGCAGGCCTGGTGCACGCCATGGCCCAGCATGAACAGGTAGTAGGGCAGCATGATGAACCAGCCGCCCTGCGGTCCGGCGGCCAGTCCGGTCAGGCCGAACACGCCGAGCAGCGTGCCGGCGGCCAGCGACATGCCGCCGCCGATCGCCACCGCGCGGCGCACGCCCATCTGGCGCAGCATGCGGCGGCACAGGAAGGTGCCTGCCATGTAGGACAGCGACATCGAGAACATCAGCAGGCCGTACTGCAGCCGGCTGAACTGCAGCACACCGATCAGCACGAAGGACGAGGTGGCCAGAAAGGTGAACAGGCCGCCGTAGGACGTGGCCGACAGCGCCGACCAGGCCTGGAAGGTCGGGTGGCGCAGGATGGCCGACCAGGTTCGCACCAGCACCGCCGGCCGCAGTGCATGCGGCTGCGGCTGGGCCAGCGTCTCCGGAAAGCGCAGCACGACGAGCGCCAGCGCCGCCGCACCGAACACCGCCAGTGTCAGCAGCGCGACCCGCCAGCTGAACCATTCCGTCAGCAGGCCGCCGGTGGGGGCGCTCAGGCAGGCCACCACGGCCAGCCCCGAGAGCGCCTTGGACATCACCCGGGCCCCTTCCAGCGGCGTGTACAGGTCCCGGATGATGGCCCGGGCGGCCATCACGCCGGCCCCCATCGCCGCGCCCTGAACGGCGCGCAGCAGGATCAGCATCTCCATTGAAGTTGCCAGCGTGCAGCCCACGGCGGCCACGGTGTAGGCCGACAGCCCGGCCAGCAGCACCGGACGGCGGCCGAAACGGTCCGACAGCGGGCCCCAGACCAGTTGCGACAGCCCGAAGGCCAGCAACAGCGCGGTCAGCGTCAGCTGGGCCTGGGACATCGGCGCCCCGAAGCCGGCCGTC
Source organism: Rhodoferax sp. (assembly GCA_016790475.1). GTDB lineage: Bacteria > Pseudomonadota > Gammaproteobacteria > Burkholderiales > Burkholderiaceae_C > CAISIP01. The sequence continues at coordinate 18,592 of JAEUOX010000338.1, forward strand.
AGCGCCGGCAGCGCCGGCAGGTACAGGTCGGTCGTGATCGGTTGCGTGCCCAGCAGCGCCGACAGGATCAGCACGGCCAGGCCGGGTGCCAGGGGGATGCGGGGGTGAACGGTGGGGGGGGAGCGGAGCGGCGATGAAGACATTGCGCCGGAGCGTAGCAGATGGGCGCACCACGGGCCGCCGCGCTGCAGGGTGCTGCGTCAGCGCAGCGGCAGACCGAACAGCGCGGCCATCGCGCTGCGGTACTGCGCCTGGCCGACCGCCAGCGTGTTGTGGTGTGAGCCACCTTCCACCAGCACGAAGGACTTCGGCTGCTGCGCAGCCTCGTACAGGCGGCGTCCAAGCTCCGGCCTGATCAGCTGGTCGTTGGCGCCATGCACCACCAGCAGCGGCGAGCCGACCTGTGCCACCTTGCGCACGGCCTCGAAGCGCTGCGTGATCAGCGGGCCCACCGGCAGCCAGCCCCATTTTGTCGCGTCGACCACGTCCGGGATGGACGTGAAGGTGCCCTCGACGATCGTGCCGGCCTCGTCGGCCACCTGGCTAGCCAGGTCGATCGCGATGGCGCCGCCCAGCGAGTGGCCGAAGATGTAGCGGGGCCGCCCGGGGTATTCCCTGGCCAGCCACTCCCAGGCGGCACGGGCGTCCTCCGCGGCCAGCGCCTCGGACGGCGTTGCCGCGTCGCTCCGGCCGAAGCCGCGGTAGTCCAGCGCCAGCACCGAGAAGCCCAGCGCCTGCAGCCGGCGGGCGCGGAACGTCGAGCTGGCCACGTTCCAGCGGGAGCCGTGCAGGTACAGCAGCACCGGCGCCGGCCCGGCCGATGCGCCATCGGCCGGCTCGGCCGCCAACCACAGCCCATGCAGGCGCGCCGGCCGGCCGGTCAGCCGCGAATCGAACGTGATCCAGGTGTCCTGCATGCCTTCGGTCGCACCCGCGCCGCCCCAGGTGCGATCGCTGGGCTGGAAGATCCACGCGCCCTGGCGCTCGTGCAGCACGCCGCAGCCGGACAGCAGCGCCAGCGTCAGCAGCGCAGCCCCCAGGCGCAGGTGCCGCATCTCAGCGGGCTCCCGCCTGGCGCAGCAACTGCACGATGCGTTCCTGCCCGCGCTGCACCGCGTGGCGCAGCGGCGTGACGCCCTGCGCATCGGCAATCTGCGTCTTCGCGCCACGCGCCAGCAGCAGGCGCACGATCTCGGTATGGGCCGGGCCGCCGTCGCCCAGGATCACCGCCTCGAGCAGCGCTGTCCAGCCCAGGTTGTTGACATGGTCGACGTCGATCGCGGTGCCCAGCAGCAGGCGCACGGTGTCGACATGGCCATGGTGGCAGGCCGGGATCAGCGCCGTGCCGCCGTAGCGGTTCGTGCTCTTGAGGTCGGCGCCGGCGGCCAGCGTCGCGCGGACGATATCGGTCAGGCCGCTGGCGCCCGCCAGCAGGAAGGCGCTGTCGCGCTGCGGGTCCTGCGCATTGACGTCCGCCCCCCGTGCGATCAGCAGCTGCACGACCGCCAGGTGGGCGCCGGCGGTGGCCGCGAGCACGGCTGTGCGGCCGCGGCTGTCGCGCTGCTCCACCGGTGCACCGGCATCCAGCAGGCGGCGCACCTGGGCGAGGTCCCCACGGTCGGCCGCGTCGACCAGCGGTGCGGCGTCCTGCGCGCGGGCGCCGTTCAGCAAAAGGCTGGCGGCGAGGGCGGTGCTGGCATGGCGGCGTTGCATGGGCACAATATACGGCAGCCTCATCACCGGCCTGCACGCCGTCCCGCCATGACCCCACTGCCGCTTAGCGCCGCCGCCGAGCGCAACAAGCACCCGATCCTGGAACAGCTCCAGCAACTGCTCCCGCCGCAGGGTACGGCGCTCGAAATCGCCGCCGGTACCGGCCAGCATGCGCTGTGGTTCGCCGACGCGCTGCCGGGCTGGGTCTGGCAGCCGACCGATGGCGATTCGGCGGCGCTGCCGGCGCTGGCCGCGCGCGCAGCCAAGGCCCGCCACGCCAACATCCGGCCGCCGCGGCCGCTGGACGTGCAGGTGCTGCCCTGGTCCGTGGACGGCCCATTCGATCTGGTGTTCTGCGCCAACATGCTGCACATCTCGCCCTGGACCACCTGCAGCGCGCTGATGCAGGGCACCGCAGGCCGGCTCACGCCGCGCGGGCAGCTGGTGGTGTACGGTCCGTTCCTGGAAGAGGGCGTACCGACGGCGCCGGGCAATGTCGCGTTCGACGAAAGCCTGCGGGCCCGCGATCCGGCCTGGGGCCTGCGCCGTCTGGCGGATGTCTGCCGCGAGGCGGCCGAGGCGGGTCTGGCGCTGCGTTCGCGCCGGCCGATGCCGGCCAACAACCTGTTGCTGGTGTTCGGGCGCGGCTGATCAGCGGCCGCGCAGGAACAGCGCGTCGAGCTCGCGCAGGCTCAGCTGGCGCCAGGTCGGGCGGCCGTGGTTGCACTGGTCGGCCCGCTCGGTGGCCTCCATCTGGCGCAGCAGCGCGTTCATCTCCTCCAGCGTCAGCGCGCGGTTCGCGCGCACCGCACCGTGGCAGGCCATCGTCGCCAGGATCTCGTCACGGGCGCGCTGCACGACCGTGCTGGCATCGTGCTGGGCCAGCTCGGCCAGCACACTGCGGGCCAGCTCGGTGGCGTCGCCCCGGGCCAGCGTGGCCGGCACGGCGCGTACCGCCAGCGTACCGGCCGACAGCGGCGTGATCTCCAGCCCGAGCAACTGCAGCGTATCGGCATGGGCCTCGGCGGTCGCGATCTCCTCCGCGGTGGCGGCCAGCGTGGCAGGAATCAGCAGCTGCTGGCTCGCCAGGGCCGCGGTGCCCCCCGTGGCCGCCGCAGCATCCATCTGGGCCTTGAGCCGCTCATAGACGATGCGCTCATGGGCGGCATGCATGTCGACGACGACCAGACCCTGCGCGTTCTCCGCCAGGATGTAGACGCCCTGCAGCTGCGCCAGCGCGCGGCCCAGCGGCCAGTCGGCGGCGGGCAGGGGCATCTCTGGCGTCGGGGTCGCGGCGGATGCCATCGGCGCTGTCGGTGCGTGTTCCGGATCCTGCATCGCAGGCGGGCGGGGCTGCCACAGCGCCTGCAGATCCGACACCCGGTGTCCGCCGGCCGGTTGCAGCGGCATCGACGCCTGGCTCCAGGCCGGTGGGCGGGCCGGGCTGGCGGCGACGGGGGGCTGTGTGGGGAAGAGGCTGCTGTGGCCCGACCGCTCGGCCGGCACTGGCGGCAGCCCGTCCGGCACCGCACCCAGGCGCGGTGCGGCGAGCACGTCCTCCACCGCATGGCGCACCGCCTGGTGCACCTCGCGGCTGTCGCGGAAGCGCACCTCGGTCTTGGCCGGGTGCACGTTCACGTCCAGACGCAGCGGATCGACCTCCACGAACAGCAGCCAGGCCGGCTGGCGCTGGCCATGCAGCACGTCGTCGAAGGCGCTGCGCACCGCATGCGCGAGCACCTTGTCGCGCACGAAGCGCCCGTTGACGAAGCCGTACTGCAGGTCGGCGCGGCTGCGCGCGGCGTCGGGCAGGCCCAC